>DATHFB010000236.1:0-3373 GCA_035318305.1 Steroidobacteraceae bacterium
CGCGATCGGATAGTGGACGAACCATTCATAGTCCTGGGTCCATTCGCGGGCCGTAACCAGGATTGCAAGCTCGCTGAGCGTATTGCCGATCGCTGATTTGTAGCGCAGGTAGTCGCCCATCGCGCGCGCTTGCGACATCACCTCGGGGCTGTGCATCAACGGCTCGAAGGGACCGAATACCGGAGCTTTGCGTGCCGCCTCGAAGTCGGCCGCCGCCTGTTTCTGCTCCGCTGTGTACTGCGCCGGGGGGATTGTCGGCAGCCTTTCCGCGGCGTGGGCCGCCGAAGCGGCCAAGGCCAGGAGTACGGCCAGACTTGAGCAACGTAAATGCATGCGTGCGACCCGTTTGGATTGACCTGGTAACGCAATGATAGCGCGCCGCGGCCGGGCCGGCCGCTTTCCTGAGCGCGAATCGTCATCGCGCGCGCCTGATCGCGCTTTTTTTTTACCTCAAGAAGGCGATTAGAAATCCTTGAGTAAAGCCTGAGGAAGCCTTGAGGACTTAAAGCGGCCTCGGGTCGTACACCTGCACCCAAGCCACGGCGATATCGAATCCTCGTGGCGAGATCTTAAACAACTGCTTTTCAACATTAGGAGATTGATCATGAACACCATTTACAAAAATACACTCGCGGCGTGCTTCTTCCTGTGCGGCGCGCTGACCTTGGGTACCTTGCAGGCGACCGCCCGAGCGGCCGACCAGGGCCTGCCCAGTGAAAAGGTCAGCTACGCTGATCTGGATCTTTCGAAGCCGGCCGGGGCCAAGACGCTGTATCGCCGAATCGCGGCGGCAGCGAACCGGGTTTGTTCGGCCAACGTGCCCATGTACATACCCACCCAGAAGGGGGCGCGCGAGTGCACCGATCGCGCGATCGATAAGGCCGTCAAGGATGTCGGTTCGCCGGCTCTTAGCGCGCTGCGTCCGGCCGGCGCGATTCATTTTGCCAGCAATTGAGCGACGTCGGGAGCGGGCGACCGGGACATAACGGTCGCCCAGCCGACACGCCGCCCGGCCCGCACCGATTATCCGGCCTGGTGCGCTATTTTTGCTCCGCGTAGATCTTGACCAGCCTGTACAAGAACTCGCGGCCTTCGAGCAGCGACTTCACACCGACGTATTCGTTGAGACCATGGATATTGCCGAGATCGGGGCCCATGAAAACCGGCTCTACGCCGAAAGTTGGGATACCGACCGCATTGGTAAATTCGCCGTCGGTGGCGCCCGCCTGCAGAATCGGCAGCACGGGTACGCCGGGCCAGAATTCGGCGGTCAATTTCTCGATCGGCGCCATGACCTCAGGGGTGAGCGGCGGTGGTGACGAGGTGGGCCCGCGCGTCTCGGGCGAGGAGATCTTTACGGCCGGATCGGCCACCAGTTCTTCGAGCTTGGCGCGCACGGTCTCGGTGCTGACGCCGGGGAAGATCCGGCAGTTGATATTCGCGCGTGCGCGCTGCGGCAGCGCGTTGGTGGCATGGCCGGCGTCGAGCATGGTCGCGACGCAGGTGGTACGCAGCGTCGCGTTCCAGCTCGGATCCTTGGCAGAGACCAGTGACAGCGCCTGCGTGTCGCCGGGGTTTTTCAGAAACGCGTTCATGGCATTCGCGACTTCCGTTTCGCCCTTGGCTGCTTGTATCTTGGCCATGCCGGTAAAATACGCTCGATTGCCGTCGGTGAACTGTGCGGGAAACTCATAGGCGCTGATGCGGGTGACCGCTGCCGCGAGATGATAGATCGCGTTGTCCTTCACCGGCCGCGAGCTGTGCCCGCCCTTGTTGGTTACCTCGAGCCGGTAATTCTGCGGAAATTTCTCGCCGGCCTCGACTTCGAGGGCAATCCGGTGCCCGCTCGTATCCAGCTCCCCGGCGGCGCCCTCGTTGAGCGCGAATGCGGCGTCGATGAGCTCGCGTCGATTCCGCGTGAGCCAATCAGCGCCATTGAACGCGCCTGCAGTCTCTTCGCCGCAGGTGAGCGCCACTTTGAGCGTGCGCCGGGGCCGGTAGTTTTCGCTGCGGTAGCGAATGAGCGTGTCCACCCAGATGGCGGCCTCGGCCTTGTCGTCGCTGGCGCCACGCGCGTAGAACGAGCCGTTCTCCTCAACGAGCTTAAAAGGATCCCGTGTCCAATCCTCGCGTTTGGCTTCCACCACGTCGATGTGCGCGAGCAGCAGAATTGCCTTGAGCTTGGGGTCCTTGCCGGGATAAATGGCGACCAGCCCCCCTTCCTTCGGGTGATCGGGCGCCGCGAATAAGTGCAGATCGCTGTCCGGGAAGCCGGCCGCCTTCAACCGCGCGGCCATGCGCTCGGCGGCAAGGGTGCAACTACCGGCGGACAAGGTCGTGTTGGTCTCCACCAGTTCTTTGTATAACTCGCGAAAACGCTGCTCGCCGGCCGGCGTATCTTGAGGCGGAACGGCAAAGGCCGAGAATGAAGCGATGGCGGCGGCGACAGCGAAAAGCAATCTCATGAGTAACTCCGTAAGGGTGGATGTGCGCTCAGCCCGGCTCAGCGCGCCTGATGCGCTTTGACTTTTTCGACATACCGATCGCGCAGCTCGGTCTGACGGGATTTCAACTCAACCTGGCGGCCCGCAATCCAAACCTGATCCGCCAGTGTCGTGACCTCGAGCGGATCGCCGCTCCAGAGCACCAGATCTGCGCTGCGGCCGACGGCGATACGGCCGTGCGTCGCGCCCAGTCCAAAGATATCAGCCGGTGTGGAAGTGATGGCGGCGAGCGCAGATTCCCACGGCAGACCATGGGCAACTGCGTTGCCTGCAAGTTGGCGTACCAGGCGTGCTTGCGGGGTGTCGCCGCTCGAAAAGGCGATGCGCACGCCGGCACGTTGCAGACGCGCTGCATTTTCCAGAGTCGAGGCAAGCCGATCGAAATCCAGCGGCAGATCATCCAGCGGATTGAGAATCACGGGGACATTGGCCTTCGCGAGTTCCTTCGCGACCAACCACGCTTCGTTGCCCCCCAGAATGACGGGTTTCATCCCATTGCGTTCGGCAAAGGTGACGACGCCCAAGATGTCCGCCGCGCGATCGACCTGAAACACCACCCGGCCGCCGGTCAGATAGCGGGTCAGTGCTTCTCGGCCCGCGGCATGCAGCAACGCCCCCTGACCGATCGGGCCCGGTGCGCGCGCCTCGTGAATCGCCTGTTCCAAAAGCATAAATTCCGCGGCGCGCGTTCCGCCGGCGACCCTGGCGCCGGCAGCTCCCATTTGCACGAACAGCGAGCGGCTGCCGGCCAGTGCTGCATCGTATCGGCCATCGAGCACAACCGCCGAGCCCTGACCTCCGATGATGCTGTCTGCAGCACTGGGCGCCAGCACGGTCCAGGTCACGCCTTCGATGCGTGTGATCGGTAC
>DATHFB010000237.1:0-7384 GCA_035318305.1 Steroidobacteraceae bacterium
GCGCGTCATTGCCGGCATCGTCGAGGGATGTGTCCAGGCCGGATGCGCCTTGGTTGGCGGTGAAACTGCCGAGATGCCCGGCATGTATCACGGCGCCGACTATGATCTGGCGGGTTTTTGCGTCGGCGTGGTCGAGAAGGAAGCCATCATCGACGGCTCGAAAACACGCGCCGGCGACGTGGTCTTGGGGCTGCCCTCCTCAGGGCCCCATTCCAACGGCTTCTCCTTGATTCGCAAAGTTCTGCAGGTGTCCGCTGCCGACATTCAGGGCGATCTTCAAGGCGTCAGCCTGATCGATCGGCTCATGGCGCCGACGCGGATTTACGTCAAGCCCCTGCTCAAGCTGATGGGCGAAGTTTCATTGCATGGCCTGTCGCACATCACCGGCGGCGGCCTGGTTGACAACATTCCGCGTGTGTTGCCCGACGGATTGGAAGCGATTCTCGAGCGCCGTTCCTGGCGCCGCGAACCGGTATTCGATTGGCTGCAGCAGCAGGGAAAGATCGCGGACGCAGAAATGTATCGCGTGTTCAATTGCGGAATCGGCATGACGGTGCATGTATCGGCGAGCGATGCGCAGCGGGCCATCGGCGTGCTGCGCGACGCGGGCCAGGAGGCTGTGGTGATCGGCGAAATCCGCAGCGGTACCCGAGGCGTCGTCATCGCTTGAGCAGCACGCCGCCGCGGCAGCCGATCGTCATCCTCATTTCGGGACGCGGCAGCAACATGCGCGCGCTCATCGAGCACAGCAGGTCGGAAACTGCGGCGTATACGATATGCTCGGTGATCAGCGATCGAGCCGACGCCGGGGGGCTCGAGGTCGCCCGCAGCTTCGGCATCGCAGCTCGGGCTTTGACGCCGGCGAAAGGCATGGAGCGCGTCGAGTACGACCAGAGCCTGGCCGCTGCGATCGACGCGTGTTCCCCATCGCTGATCGCGCTCGCCGGATTCATGCGGATCCTGTCCGCGCCATTCGTGGAGCGATATGCGGGAAAGATTTTGAACATTCATCCCTCGTTGCTGCCCAAATATCCAGGGCTGCACACGCATCGGCGCGCAATTGAAGCGCGCGAAGCGGAGCACGGCGTCACGGTACATTTCGTCACGGAGCAGCTCGACGGCGGCCCGCCCGTAATTCAGGCTCGCGTTGCGGTCGAAACGAATGACACGGAGGACACGTTGAGCCGGCGTGTCCTGGCTCTGGAGCATGTCATCTATCAGCGGGCCGTCGATTGGTTCTGCGAAGGCCGATTGCGCTGCGAAGCAGGCAAAGCGGTCTTGGATGGCCGAATATTGAGCGAGCCGGTCCAATTTGCCGGCACCGAGCGGGAGAAAGGGTCATGAAGGCACCGGGAACCGTGCTGCTGCTGGCAATCGCCGCATCCGCTACCACCGTCTCCGCCAAATGCGTGGCCGCCGGCGCCGCCCAGGCGGCCGATGACGCGGGAATTGCACCCTTCATCGCGCATTATCAAGCCGACTGGAAGGGCATTAGCATCGGCACCAGCGATATACAACTGACGCGGGGCGCCGACCCCGGCCAATATGTGTACACCTGGACCATCACGGCGCGCGGAATTTTTCGCGTTGCGTACCACGACGATCTCGTTCAAAAGAGCTGGTTGACCATGGCCGGAGATCATGTCCGTCCGGACAAATATCTTGGCAAGGAAGGTTCATCGTCGGTGAAGATTGATTTCGACTGGCAAAACATGCGCGCCACAGGCCTGTCGGAAACGAAACCGGTCGACTTGAAGCTCCAAGAAGGGACTCAAGACGTCATGTCCATTCAAGTCGAGGTGATGCTCGACCTCAAGCACGGCAATTTGCCCAAGACCTTCCAAATCATCGACAAGGATCAACTGAAGGAATTCATCTACACGCAGGAAGGCAACGCGAAGATCCGCACCGCGATCGGCGAACTGGACACCGTGATCGTCACCAGTCAGCGCACCGGCAATAACCGCATTCTGCGCATGTGGTTTGCCCCGTCGCTGGGATTCGTGCCGGTGCAGGCGGAGCGCAGCCGCGACGGCAAAGTCGAGATCGCCATGCGCATCAAGAGCGTCGATCACTTGGTTGCGATCGAGCCCCGCCCCGCTCCTAAGTCTTCGGCAGAGTAACTCCGCGCTGGCCTTGATACTTGCCGCCGCGATCCTTGTACGAAGTCTCGCAGACTTCATCGGATTCGAAGAACAGCATTTGCGCCACGCCCTCGTTGGCGTAGATCTTCGCGGGCAGCGGCGTGGTGTTGGAGAATTCGAGCGTCACGTGGCCTTCCCACTCGGGTTCTAAAGGCGTTACGTTGACTATAATTCCGCAACGCGCATAAGTTGAATTATGCACAATGAGATCGTTGGCTACGAAGTTGTGCAGCGTCGGTACGGAAATATCAAAAACTTCCTCTTCTCCCGCAGGCTCAATGCTCTCTACGACATCCCACATCGGCCCGTCGACGAGAGGACTGACATACAAATCTCCCGTTGCGAGCGCCACTTTACGTGCCGCATAGAACGACGCCGACTGGCCTGAATTCACATGAACATTGAGCGAGCTCAACGGCACGCCGCCCACGCGAGCCGCCATGGCAATCATCGGCCAAGCCTCCGCAGGCAGCGTGTCAAAGTTGCTGCGACGCCGGGGTTGCGCGCGAATCATCGGCAGCACTTCAACGTCAAACCGTTGTTGCTTCAGGGAGCCCGGAGTGAAACCGATCCTTTCAGCAAAGCGCCGGATCTGATCCTTGTCCGTAATTTGGATTTTGCAGGCACGCGTTCCGATGGCTGTGATTTTCTCGCGAATCAATGAGAACACACCAAATCGCAATAATAGATGGTGCACATCCTCGATCAGTCTCCTCGAGTTCGAGTAGTACTCGAGGAACACCCCTGCTTTTGAGCTGTAGACGCTGCCGTCGCCGGCAAACAGCGATTGAAGAAACAATCGAACCGAGCTTTCAGGCGCCGTGAATACGCACTGTGGAACAAATTTCTCGCCAGCCCCAACATTCAATTGGTATTTTTTCAGCCAAGCGTGCGCCCGATTGCGCTCCGGTATGCCTCCTCGGCCTTGTCGATTGACAAGGCGGTAGCCGTAGTTCCCTTTGAATGTGACGACTCCTAATCCGGAATCTGCCATGCAAGCTTTCAATAATTGAACCATGGCGGGGTCCGCCGTGGTGTAGGTCGGACTGTGCCCGGGAGTGTCGCATTGACCTTCCGAGATCATCAATCCCAATAAACTCGCTTCCCAATTGGGAATGGGAGTCTTGCCAAAGACCGGAATATCGCGAGCGGCTGCGATCCGATCCCCCGGACGCAAATCGCTGAGCGGCACCCATCCCTTTAGCTTGAGGAAAGGATGATTTGCGGTCGCGCGAATGCGCATACCGGCTCGAGTGCGCAGTTCAAAGACTTCTTTTTTGCCTTGTGGCACGAACGCTGACACTTTGGCGGCCTTGAGCCGCCAGGAATCGAACGCCAGCGTCGACTTACCCCAGCGCATTTCCGTAATCGGCACGTACGCACCGGTATCGGCGTCAACGACGCGGGTGTCGCCGGTGACGCACTTTCCCAAACATACCGTTAAAACGCTGCGCGGAATCCGAAAGTATTCCACCGTGCTGGCGAGCGCAAAGGAATTCGGCGGAATGATGCACACCGGTCCCTTGAAATCCACGAACGATTTTTCGTCGAATTTTTTCGGATCGACGATGGTGGAGTTGATGTTGGTGAATATCTTGAAATCATCGGCACAACGCACGTCGTAGCCGTAGCTCGAGGTGCCATAGGAGACGATCTTGTGACCGTCGGAGACGCGCACTTGTTGCGCCGAGAAAGGTTCAATCATCCCGTGGTCAGCCGCCATGCGTCTGATCCAACGATCGCTTTTTATGCTCATTAAGTTGCTTCAACCGTGATTTTTGGGAATGCCCGACTATAGTCTTTGTTCAATGTAGCCAGTCGCGCCGCAGTGCGCCGCGCCATCAGGAAATAGGCGCGGGCGCGTTCACTGTCGGGCTCGGCCACCACGGTCGGCGCGCCGCCGTCGGCATCTTCGCGAATGCGGATGTCCAGCGGCAATTCGCCCAGCAGCTGCACGCCGTATTGGGCCGCCATGCGCGCACCGCCGCCGCTGCCGAAAACATGCTCCACGTGCCCGCATTGGGCGCACACGTGCATGCTCATGTTCTCCACCACGCCCAGTACGCGGACCTCGACTTTCTCGAACATCTTGAGGCCCTTGCGAGCGTCCAGGAGGGCGATATCCTGCGGGGTGGTCACGATCACGGCGCCGCTGACCGGAACCCGCTGCGCCAGCGTGAGTTGGATGTCGCCCGTTCCCGGCGGCATGTCGACCACCAGATAGTCCAAATCACCCCACAGGGTGTCGCCAAGCAGCTGGGTCAGCGCCTGAGTCACCATCGGCCCGCGCCACGCCATGGGTTGCTCTTGGTCGATCATGAAGCCAATCGACATCACTTCGACACCATGCGCCCGCAGCGGCGTCATGTGCTTGCCGTCCGGGCTGACCGGCTTGGCGCCGCTCAGTCCCATCATCAGCGGTTGGCTGGGGCCATAGATATCCGCATCCAGCAGACCCACCTTGGCGCCCTGCGCGGCCCAAGCAAGGGCCAAATTCGCGGCAGTCGTGGACTTTCCGACGCCGCCCTTGCCGGACGCGACCGCCACCACATTCTTGACGTTTGCCAACGGCTTAAGCGTGCGCTGGACCGCGTGCGACGTGATCTGAGCCCGCAGTTTCAGCTCCAAACGGGCGCCGCCCAGCAGGGGCCCAAGGTGCTTCTCCAGGGCTGCCTGCAATTCGGGCGCGTAGTCGCCGCATGGGAAGCCCAAAACGACTTCCACGGCTATCCGGCCGGCGTGGGATGTAACGGAACTTACGGCCTTGGCTTCGCCCAAAGTCTGGGCAAGATAGGGATCCGTATAGGCGCCGAGTTTATCGCGGATGGCGCTTTCCGCGGCAGGGGGTTGATTCATAAGGGATGTCGATTGTACCGCAGGCGGCGAAGACCGTGACGTATGGCATAATTCAAGATTGAGAATCAAGACCACGGAAGGCGCCTGAATTAAGGTAACAATGGGTAATGCTCAGGGAATATTCAACTTAGGCGCCGAATGAGTTTATTCGCCAACTACCGTGCCGATCGGCTCATTGCCGAAGTCAAATCCAGCGGCAATCCAGGCAGCCCGCTGGCGCAAAAGGCATTGGAAAAATTGATCGCGCTGGGTCCCGATGCCATCGACCCGATTGTCGATGCGCTGGCCACCTCGGAGAAACGCGAAACCACGGCGTATGTCGAAGTCCTTTCCCGCCTCATTGATTCAAAGACCCTGCCCATCCTTTTGAAGACCATGTCCGAGGCCAATGGCCGGGCCATGTCGGGCATCGCGTGGGCGTTGTCGTCGAGCAAAAATTATCCCGCGCACGCGCTGCTGGATGCGTTGGGCAAGCAGGGGATGCCCAAGCAGGCCCTGCTGGACGTGATTGCCGCGCAAAAGACGCGCTATACGGTACGCGAGTTGTTGAATGCCGCTTATACCCAGGAGCCGAGCGAAAGGAACGGGCTGTTCAAGATTATCGGCGAAGTTGCCGACGAGTCCTCGATCGATGACCTGATCGCGAGGATAGAGGGCAAGGATCCGGTGGCGCGGCTGCACATCATCAATGTCCTGGCCCGCTTCAACCAGCCCAAAGTGCAGCAGGCGGTGCAGAAACAGCTCAAGGACACCAGCAAGTTCATTCGCTCCGCGGCGCTGTCGGCGCTGTCGAAAATGGATGGCCCATTTGACATGCCGCTGATCGTGGGGATGCTGCGCGATCCTGAAATCGAGGTTCAGAACAAGGCGGTCGATGTGGTGGTGAAGGCGAACCATCCTGAAACCATCAAGTACCTGGTGGACGTGCTCAAGGATGAAAACGAATACGCGCGCCGTGCCGCCGTAGAAGTGTTGAACGTCGTCGGTACTTCGAAGTCCGTGAAGTATTTATTGGAAGTGATTGCCGACAGCGATTGGTGGGTACGTACCCGCGCAGCCGATGCACTGGGCAAGATCGGCGGCCCCCGCGTGGTCGACGCCGTGCTCGCGCTGATCAAAGATGAAAACCAAGACATCCGCCGCGCGGCCATCGAAATCCTCAATCAGACCAAGGATGAGCGCGCGGTGGCGCAGCTCATCGAAGCGACCCGGGACTCCGACTGGTGGGTGAGTGAGCGCGCCGTCGATGCGCTCGCGGAAATCGGCAGCAGCAAGGCGCTGCCGCGCTTCATTGATATGTTGCAGGGCGAGGCGAAGTCCCTTCCCACGGTCATTCGTGCCATCGGCAGGATCGGCGATCAGAAAAGCCTCGAGGCCCTGATGCCCATGCTGTCGCGGCCGGAAAATGAAATCAAAGTCGAGGCGATCGCGGCGCTGGCCAAGCTCGCCGACGAGCGGCGCGCCGACACCATACGCGTGCGACTGCAAGCCGTTTCGACCAGCTCCGACGCGACCTTGAGCCAGGCTGTCGCGCGCGCGCTGCAGGAGCTGGACAATCGTTTTTCGACGCAGCAAATCGCGGCGAATGAGCGCGCGGAAAAGCTGCAGGAGCCGGCCAAGACGCTGCTCATCGACAACGCGGCGCTGGAGAAGGCCGTCAAGCAGAGCGAGGAAACCGCAGCGGTCTCGAGGCTGGATATTGCGACGTTGAAGCCGGGAGATGTCATCGAGGGTCGCTACAAGTTCATCGAAAAGATCGGCAAGGGCGCATTCGGCACGGTGCTGCTCATGGAAGACACCGTTGTCGAGGAGCGCTTGATCCTCAAATTCTTGAACCCGAATGTCTCCTCCGACGAAGAGATGATGAAGCGCTTCGTGCATGAGCTGCGCTACAGCCGCAAAATCACCCACAAAAACGTCATCCGTATCTACGATTTCTTGTATATCCAGGGCAACTACGCGATCTCCATGGAGTATTTCCCGTCTCACACCTTGGGCGGGGAAATCATCAACGAGAAGCCTGTGGATCTGAAACGCGCCGTCAAGTTCGGCATCGACATCGCGACCGGCATGGCGGTTGCCCATCAAGCCGGCATCGTGCACCGCGACTTGAAACCGGCCAACGTATTGATCGACAACGACCTGCTGCTCAAGATAGTCGACTTCGGCGTGGCCGCTGCGCAGACCCAGGGCGATACGCAATTGACCAAAACCGGCTATGTCATCGGCTCACCGAAATACATGGCGCCGGAACAGATCTTGGGCAAGAAGGTCGACGAGCGGGCGGACATCTACAGCTTGGGCGTCATCATGTACGAGATGTTTGCCGGCGTCCCGCCCTACTCCCGCGGCGATCACATGTCCGTCATGTACCAGCATGTCCA
>DATHFB010000238.1:0-13649 GCA_035318305.1 Steroidobacteraceae bacterium
GACGACTTGCGCTGCGACTACTTCATTGGGCTGCCAGCCAAAGCCGTTATCGCCGCCGTAACGGGCTATCAAACTGTGCGGCGCAGCCGAGGGCGTACTGTGGCACACCAGGCATTCGGGCTTGGCGCGGATGGGCCGGGCCAGGTAGAGAGATTTGCCCATGGGAGTGTCGCGCTCGCCAACCATTTGTTGAGTCTGTGCGTCGTTGCGAAATCGCTGAATGATATCCCCTTCCCAATCGGCGGCCCGGTCACGAGGATTGGTCGGGTTGAGCGTGGCCTCTTTATAAGAGTAGTCAGGATGGCGCTCATGAAAGCTGAGGAAATTTTGCGTCGCCGCGTAGGAAGGGACGCTTTGCGGCGGAAACTGTTCCTGCATTCCCGCGGAAATCAGCGGCAGGATCTCCTTGGCCGTGTAGCTGCGCACGGCTGCGGCGCTGTCCATCATCAAGCCGGCCTCGGCGAGTACTTCACGTTGTGCGTTGCCCTCCAACATGGTCCAGCAAATGTATCCGGCCAGCAGCGCAGCAATCAAGAATACGGCGCCGAGCGCCGCATTGATCCGAAACAGTAGACTCATGGTGTGGATGGCACTGGCGATGCCGTGTTGTAATTTAAGGGGGTCCGTCCGTAGGGACAGTGTACACGGGGTTGCTAGCGCAGACGACCCTTGCTAGCGCAGACGACCCTTCAGATCCTCGCGCGTCGATTTGATGTGCGCATGCATCAGCGCCCGCGCTTCCTTCGGCTTCCCTGCGCGCCACGCTTTCAGCAGCGCGGCGTGTTCGCGCGTCGCGCGCTTGGCGCGCCCTTCGGGGCGCAGGTGAGCCTGAACGTAGCGTTGGGCGAGCGTATGCAGCCGGCTCAAGATCTCGGCAGCCACCGGCTGCAAGCGCGGCACGATGAGCAGCAGGTGAAACGCGCGGTTGAGCCGGCCTGAGGAGGCGAACTCGCCGGCCGCCGTTGCCTCATTCAATTGCTCGAGCGCGCTTTGCGCCGCCTGATGATCCGCGGCGCCCGCGAGTTTCGCGCCCAGCGCGACCGCCGTGGGCTCGATCTGCAGACGCAGCCGAAAGACCTCGTCGAGTTCGGCGCCGGCCAACGGCCGCACCTGAAAGCCGCGATTCGGAAAGATATCGACCAACCCCTCGGATTGCAGCTGCACCAACGCCTCGCGCACCGGGATCTTGCTCGTGCCGAATTCAGCCGCCAGACTATCCTGGCGAAGCGCGGAACCCGGGGCGTAGGTACCCGACAAAATGCGGTCCCGAAAGCGCACGATGAGCTGACTGGTCATCGATTGAACCAGCGGTTCGGTCATGCGCGAATACCCCAACAGAAGGGATCTTCGGGATCCAGCCGCAGCAGGTTCTCGCCGGTCACGTGCGCCGTGCCGGTGATGATCGGAATCACCTTGCCTTGGCTGCGATCGTGCCATCGATAACGAGCCTCAAAAGTGCTGCCGATCAAACTCTCCTGGACCCAGGCATCACCCTCGGGAAGTTTGCCGTCCGCGGCAAGACAGGCCAGCTTGGCGCTGGTTCCGGTGCCGCACGGCGAACGGTCATAGGCCTTGCCCGGGCACAGCACGAAATTTCGACTGTGAGCGCCCGGCCGATTCGAGGGTCCGAACAATTCGACGTGATCCACCAGCGGGTGCCCTTGAGCATTCACCGCTTCGCGGACCCGCCAGGAAAAATCGGTCAGCGATTCCACCCGCTTCAGGTCGATGATTTGATCATGCTGCGAAATCAGGAAGAACCAGTTGCCGCCCCAGGCAACATCGCCGCTCACCGGGCCGATGCCGGGGACCTGCACCGTGACTTGGCGATGCGAGCGATAACTCACCACGTTGGCGACGCTGATCCGGCCATCGGCGCGCAATTCCGCCTCGACCGCACCCACGGGGGTGTCGATTTTGATCGCGCCCGGGGCGAGCCGGCCCGCGAACTTGAGCGAGGCAACCAAGCCGATGGTGCCGTGTCCGCACATCCCCAGGTAGCCGACGTTGTTGAAGAAGATGACGCCCAGGTCGCAGTCGGCACGATGCGGTTTGACCAGCAGCGCACCGACCAAGGGGTCCGAGCCCCGCGGTTCGTTCACGACGGCACAGCGATAGTCGTCGAAGCGTTCCTTGAAGCGCTGCACGCGGTCGGCGATCGGACCGTCGCCTAAATCGGGGCCACCCTCGACAATCAGCCGAGTGGGCTCGCCACCCGTGTGCGAATCAATGACCCGGATCGAGGAAGTCGTCACGGACGCGTGTCTCGCGCGCGCTCGATCATCGCGACCACCTGGGCGCGCCGCTCGCCCGACAGCGGCAGCCGCGGCGGGCGCACGCGTTCGGAGCCGCGGCCCATGATCTGCTCGGCCAGCTTGATCGATTGCACCAGATCGTGCTCGGCATCCAGGTGCAATAGCGGCATGAACCAGCGATACAGCGCACGCGCGCGCTCGAGATCGCCCTTGCGCAGCGCCTCATAAAGCCACAGCGATTCCGCCGGGAACGCGTTCGTCAATCCGGACACCCAGCCCTTGGCGCCCAGCACCAAACCCTCGAAGGCGACATCGTCGAGCCCGGCGAACAGCACGAAGCGTTCGCCAAATTCATTGATCAAGTCTGTGAAGCGCCGCGAGTCGGCCGCAGACTCCTTGATCGCAACTATGTTGGCGACATCCGCCAGACGCTTCAGCGTCGCGATATCGATATTCACGCGGTAGGAGGGCGGATTGTTATAGAGCATGATGGGCAGCCCCGTCGCCGCCGCCACGGTCCGGAAGTGATATTCGAGCTCGGCCGGCGTGGGCACGTACACCATGGCCGGCAGCACCATCAGGCCCGCCGCGCCCAACGCTTCCGCATCGCGCGCGAAGGTCGCCGCCGTGGCCGTTGTGAACTCCGAGACGCCGACAATCACGGGAGCCTTGCCCGCGCTCACCTCGACGGCGCCCTTCAGCACTGCGCGCTTCTCCTCCGCCGAGAGGGAATTGCCCTCGCCCACGGTCCCCATCAAGACCAGACCATGCACGCCGTCTTGCAGCAAGGCTTGCTGCACTCGCTGCGTCGCCTGCAAGTCGACTCGCAAGGCTTCATCGAATTGCGTCGTGGCGGCGGGAAAGACACCCGACCAAGAGCATGACAAGTGTTTCGACATGGAGCACGCCCGATAGTGGTTGCTTGCAGGATCGTAGATCGTATACGGTGTTGGCATGAGCGAGCAAGATACAATTGCCGTGATCGGCGCCGGGGTGGTCGGCACGGCAGCCGCCTTCGCCCTGGCGCGTGAAGGACGCAAAGTACTGCTGCTCGATCGCGCCGAACCGGGAGTCGCCGGAGCGAGCTTCGGCAACGCGGGTCACATCGCCCAGGAAATGGTGCAGCCGCTGCCCTCTCCTTCGCTGCTATTTGGATTTTACCGCGAGCTATTTCGCTTCGGAGGGGTGCTGGATTTGTCGCCGCGGCAGGCACTGCGGATGTCGCCGTGGATCCTGAAATTTGCTGCGGCCGCATTCAAGCGCGCCCAAAACACGCTGCAATTGGCGCCGATTGTGCGTCCCGCCCCCGATGCCTGGGCGCGCTTGCTGGAGGCGGCCGGCCGGCCGGAGCTGATGCGTCGGCATGGACACTACGAGGTCGCATTGGGTCCGCGAAGCGAGGCCCGCGTGCAAGCGCACGCGCGCGACATGGCGCGCGTCGGCGTGAAAACTCGCCCGCTCTCGGCCGAGCAACTGCTGCCGCTGCAACGCGGAGCGAATGCCGCAACGGCGGCAGGCCTGTGGTTCGAGGATTCAGCCTATGTGGTTGATCCCCTGGAGGCCGTGCGGGCATTCGCGGCGGCGGCGCTGAAATGCGACGCGACGTTTCGGCGCTTGGATGTGAAGTCACTGCGCCCGCGCGGCGACAAGATCGAAATCTTGAGCGAGGAAGGCGCCCTCGTGGTCGACAGCGCGCTGGTGTGTGCCGGAGTACGCTCGGCGCCGCTGCTCGCGCCCTTCGGATTGCGCGCACCCCTGCAGGCGGTGCGCGGCTACCACATCGAAATCCCGGGGGGCGCTGCGTATTTCGACGCGCCTGTGGCTTACCTGGACGAGCGTGTGGTCGTCACGCCGATGACCGGACGGCTGCGCGCAACCAGCTATATGGAATTTGCCGATGCGGATGCGCCGGCGGATGCGCGCAAGCCCGCCCGCCTGCGACGGCAGGTACGCGCGCTCGGCTATGCCTGCGAACTCGAAGGCCCAAGCTGGCTGGGATCGCGTCCGGTGCTGCCGGATTATCTGCCGGGGATCGGCCGCGCCCCGGGACCTTCCAAGCTGTTCTACGCCATCGGCCATCAGCACATCGGGCTGACGCTCGCGCCCATCACGGCCGAATTGATCGCGGATATCGTCGCGATGCGCGCGCCGCGAATTCCGATTGCGGCTTATGATTTGCAGCGTTTCTAGTCTTCAGTCAAAAAAGGGATCCTCTATGCGCTCAGTCTCCCCCTTAGGCGTAGCCGCCGCGGTTTGCGTGATGGCGCTGGCAAGTTCGGCTTGCACCAAAGCGCCCGGCGCCGATACTCGCCTGCAGGCGATTTACGCCGATGAGTGGAAGTGGCGCGAGCAGCAATTCCCGGACAACGAAGATGCGCAGAAACCGATTCAGGATCACCTGCCGAACGTCGATCCTGCCAGTCAGGCCATGCGCCTGCGCATGTGGCAAGACGTGCTGCAAAAGCTCGACGGCGTGAAGCGCGAAGAACTCTCGGCCGCCGAGCAAATCAATTTCGATGTGTACCGCCCGCAGATCCAAGCCTTGATCGCCGATCAGCAATTTCGCGACTATGAAATGCCTGCCAATTCGGACACGACGTTCTGGACGGATATCGGCTACACGGCCCGCCGGCAGTATCGCAGCACGCAGGACTACCGCAATTGGCTCAGCCAAATGAAGGATATCCCGCGCTACTTTCATGAGCAGATGGACGAGATGCGCGCCGGCCTGAAGCGCGGATTCACTCCGCCGCGGGTCACACTGGAAGGGCGCGACGCCTCGATCACCGCGGTCACCGACGCGACGCCGGAAGCCAGCCTTTTCTACACACCGTTCAAGGAGATGCCGGGCATATCGGATATCGACAAGAAAGACCTCCGGGAACAGGCGATCAATACCATTCGCGACACCGTGCAGCCGGCTTATCGCGAGCTGTTGACGTTCTTTCGCAGCGAATATTTTCCGGGCACGCGCACCACCCTGGCCGCGTACGACCTGCCGGACGGACAGGCCTACTATCGGTCGCGGATTCGACGATTCACCACGCTCGATCAGGACCCGGCGGCGATTCATGCGTTCGGCGAATCGGAAGTGGCCCGTCTGCACGAGCAAATGCTCGCTGCCATGAGAGAGACCGGATTTAAAGGTGATTTCCCCGCCTTCCTGGCGTTCCTGCGCAAGGATCCGCAGTTCTATGCGAAGACTCCGGAGGAGTTGTTGATGCGCGCGGCTTGGATCGCCAAGCGCTTTGACGGCAAAGCCTCGCAATACTTCGGGCAGTTGCCGCGAGCGCGCTTCGCCATCCGTCCCGTGCCGGACGACCTTGCGCCGTTCTACACCTCGGGGCGCGGCGGACCCGGCGTCTACTTGCTCAACACCTACAACTTGCCGAACCGGCCTCTTTACAACCTCACCGCGCTCACGCTGCATGAGTCCGCGCCCGGCCATGCCTTTCAAATGCCGCTGGCACTCGAGCACAAACAGCAGCCGGAATTCCGCCAGCACACGTATCTGTCCGCCTACGGCGAAGGCTGGGCGCTGTATTGCGAGACATTGGGATTGGAGATGGGCATGTACGACACGCCCTACGATCGCTTCGGCATGCTGAACTACCAGATATGGCGTGCTGCGCGTCTCGTCGTCGACACGGGGGTTCATTCGCAGGGCTGGAGCCGGGAACGGGCGATCGCGTACTTTCGCGATTACACCGCACTGCCGGAGCATGAAATCAATACTGAGATTGATCGGTACATCGCCTGGCCCGCGCAAGCCCTGTCCTATTATCTGGGCGAGGACGCCATCATCAAATCCCGGGCCAAGGCGGAAAAAACACTGGGGCAGAAATTCAATGTGCGCGCGTTCCACGACACGGTGCTGGAATTAGGGTCCGTACCGATTCCGGTGCTGCAGACGCGCATCGACCGCTTCATCGCGGAGGGCGGCAAGGGCCCCTACCCCGAGTTGGAATAGCGGCTCCCTTGAACATCGGCAAGGTTGGTTTGCTGTCCGCGCTCGCGCTGGTTGCCCTGGCGTACCTCGCGCGCTGGTGGTGGCTGGAGCGTTCCCGCGCTGCCGTTCCCGGTCGCGCCCGCAGGCCGCGCCTCGCGGACCTGGCAGTGGGATTCGTCACGAATTTTTTCGATACCCTCGGCATTGGCTCGTTCGCCCCCACCACGGCGTACTTCAAGCTTCGCGCGCGAATGCCCGATGATGAAATCCCGGGCACATTGAACACCGGTCAAGCAATACCGACCGTCACCCAGGCGCTGATTTTCATCGCGACGGTGAACGTGGATCTCGTCACCCTCGTGAGCATGATTCTCGCAGCGGTCGTGGGTGCGTGGCTGGGCGTCGCATGGGTCTCGCGCCTGTCACGCCGCGCCATTCAACTGGGCATGGGCGGAGCGCTGCTGTGCGCCGCTCTGCTTTACTTGGCAAAGATTGCCCATTGGACGCCCGGGATCGGCGATGCGTTGGGGCTGCACGGCGCGCAGCTGCTGTTCGCGGTGGCGGTCAATGTGCTGCTGGGCGCCTTGATGATGCTCGGCGTTGGGCTCTATGCGCCCTGCCTCATCTTGTTGAGTCTGCTCGGCATGAGTCCGCTGGCGGCCTTCCCCATCATGATGGGTTCGTGCGGCCTGCTCATGCCCATCGGCGGTGCGCGCTTCGTGCGCAGCGGCCGCTACAACTTGAGCGCGGCGGTGGGCTTGGCGCTGGGCGGCATTCCCGGCGTGCTGGTAGCGGCGTTTCTCGTCAAGTCCATGCCGCTGCTTTGGCTGAGCTGGCTGGTGATCATTGTGGTCGTGTACGCGGCGCTGCAAATGCTCAAGTCGGCGCGCGAAGAAACTCACCGAGCGTCGCCCAATTGAGAGCCGCCGTCGCAATCGAGAATGGTGCCGGTAATGTAAGCTGCGGAATCGCTGCACAGGAACACGGCGCTTTCCGCAATCTCTGAAATGGCGCCGTAGCGGCGCAAAGCGATGCGCCCGGTAATCGCGGCTTCCGCTTCCGCGGTCGGCGCGAGGCGCGCCATGCCTTCCGTGCCGGCAATCGGCCCGGGCGCGATGCCGTTGACGCGCACGCCCGAAGGCCCCCACTCCATGGCCAGCACGCGTATCAGCTGATTCACCCCGGCCTTCGCCGCACAGACATGTGCCTGACGCATCATGGGCCTGACCGCCTGACCGGCGCTGATCGCAATCAGCGACGCGCCGGGTGTGCGCAGCAGCTCATGAGAGCCACGGAACACGTTGAATGTGCCGTTAAGATCGATATCCACCACCGTGCGAAAGCCATTGGCGGACAGCCCCACCACCGGCGCCACGAAATTTCCCGCCGCCCCGGAAATGACAATGTCCAGCGGACCGAGTTGTTTCGCCGTGTTTTCAAGCACCGCGCGCGTGGCCGCATAGTCGCGCACGTCGCAGCTGAACCCCAGCGCCCCGCTGCCGATCAGCGCCGCGGCATTGGCCGCCTTCTCCGGATTGCGCCCGGCCACCGCCACGCGCGCGCCGAGCTCCGCAAAACGCCGGGCAATACCGAGGTTGATGCCGCTGGTGCCCCCGGCGATGAACGCTACTTTGCCGGCCAACAACTGATCTTTGAATGCACTCACGCTTGAAATCTCCTAAACCCGAATGATGCCCGCCCCTAAAGTGAACGCGCGATGATGACCTTCATGATTTCGGTCGAGCCGCCATAGATGCGCGCGATGCGCGAGTCGCGAAAGATGCGGGCGATCGGGTAGTCATTGATGTAGCCGTAGCCGCCGTGCAGTTGCAGGCAGTCGTCCACGATCTGCCATTCCGTTTCGGTGGTCCACATCTTGGCGATCGCCGCCGTGGTTCCATCCAGCGAACCATTGAGTACCCGCGCGATGCAATCGTTGACGAAGACTTTCGCCACCGTGGCCTTGGCTTTGGCCTCCGCCAGTTTGAACTGCGTATTCTGAAAATCCATCACGCGCTGACCGAACGCCTTGCGATTCTTCACGTACTCGATCGTCGCCTCCAAGGCTTTTTCCATGGTGATCACCGCACCGATGGCAATCAGCAGGCGTTCCCGCGGCAGCTCTGCCATCAGCTGCGAGAAGCCTTTGCCCTCCTGCATGCCCAGTAAATTCTCGGCCGGCACCCAGACATCGTCAAAAAACAGCTCTGAGGTATCCTGCGCATCCAGCCCTATCTTGTCGAGTTTTTTGCCGCGTCGAAATCCTTGGACCTCGTCCGTTTCGACAATCAGCAGGGACACGCCGCGTGAGCCCAAGGTCGGGTCAGTCTTGGCAACGACCACGATGAAATCGGCAATCTGCCCATTGGAAATGAACGTCTTCGAACCGCTGATGCGATAGCCGTCCCCGTCGCGGTGCGCCGTGGTGCGAATGGATTGCAAATCGGAACCTGCGCCCGGCTCGCTCATGGCGATGGCGCAAACCCGTTCACCGGAAACGAGTTTCGGCAGCCAGCGCCGCTTTTGCTCCTCGGTGCCGTGCAGGATTACATAGGGAGTGACAATGACATTGTGCAGGCCGAGGGCGAAGCCCTCGAGATTTTGGCGCGCCACCACGTCCAGCAATACCAGGTCATGCCGAAAATCCGCGCCGGGCCCGCCATAGGCTTCAGGCACCATCACACCTAGAAATCCCGCAGCGCCGGTCTCCCGCCAAAACTCGCGCTCAACCTCGCCCGCGGCGCGCCAACCGGCGATGCGATCGGGCGGTGCGGCGCGCTCGAAGAAGCGGTTCGCGGAATCGGCGAACATTTGAATCTCGGGTTCCAGCATGAAAGCCGGCGGTGGTACATCAAGCACTTCAAGTACATCAACCACGGTACGCTCCCTCAATCGTGAAATACCGCGAACTCATCGACCGCCGCCCGCTCGGTGCGCAAACGGTTGATGGGCGCGGCGTAGTCGCCGAAGCCTATGGCCATGCCACAGAACAACATCAACTCCGGCTCGACGCTGAAGAATTCAGTGACCTGCTTGTGCCATATCGCCCAAGACTCCTGCGCGCAGGTCTCCAATCCGCGCTCGCGCGCCAGCAACATGATGCTTTGGATGAACATGCCGAGGTCGGACCATTGCGGGGATCCCATGGAGCGGTCCACGAAGAAGAACATCGCGGCAGGCGCACCGAAGAAATCAAAGTTGCAAGCGAACTGCCGGCGCCGCGCCGCGCCGTCTTCGCGCCGCACGCCGATGTGCGCGTACATGTCTTCGCCCGACTTCTGCCGCCGCGATCGATACGGCTCCTTCAGCTGCGCCGGATAGACGTGATATTCCGCCGCACCGCTCAACGGGTCGGCTTGAAGCTTCGGCGTCAGCTGCGCGCGGAATCGCAACATCGAATCACCCGATAGCACATGCACCATCCAGGGTTGCAAGTTGCCGCCCGAAGGCGCGAAGCGCGCGGTGTCGAGCAGTTCACGCAAGGTCGCGGTGTCGACGGGCCGCTGGGTGAAGGAGCGACAGGAATGACGCGACAACAGGGCGTCGCGCACATTGACAGCCGCCGACGTGGTCGCCTCAACTTCCGGCACGGACACCCCGACTCAAAGGAATTTGTTTTACTATCATGCCACAGCATTCATGGGGGAAGACCATGCCCGAGGCTTTGATCATCGACGCCTGCCGAACGCCGCGCGGAATCGGCAAAGTCGGCAAAGGCGCGCTGGCGCACATGCACCCTCAGCAGCTCGGCGCGGTCGTCTTAAAGGCGATTGCCGCTCGCAACCATTTAGATACCAAAGAGGTTGATGATGTCATCTGGGGCACCTCCACGCAGGTAGACAAGCAAGGCGCCGACTTGGCTCGCATGGCCGCGCTGGACGCCGGCTACGACATCGTTTCCAGCGGCGTCACGCTGGATCGGTTTTGCGGGTCCGGCATCACGGCCGTGAGCATGGCGACCGCCGCCGTCATGTCGGGAATGGAGGATCTTGTCATCGCCGGCGGCACGGAGATGATGTCGTATACGGCCAATCTGCCGCAACGGACGCCATTCTTGGACCGGGGCAACGAGCATCTGCGCGCGCTTCACCCACAGTCGCACCAAGGTGTATGCGCCGACGCCATAGCCACGCTGCAGGGAATCAGCCGCGCCGACGTCGATGCCTTGGCGCTGGAAAGCCAGCAGCGTGCCGGCCGTGCCATCGAGGGCGGCTTCTTCGATCGCAGCCTGATACCCGTCGTAAACCTCGACGGCAGCATGGCGCTGGACCGGGAACAGTTCCCGCGTCCGCAAACCACGGCTGAAGCACTCGCGGCACTGAAGCCGTCGTTCCCGGCCATCGCCGACTTTGCCTTGGACGAAAACGGCACGACCTATCGCAGCCTGATCCAACGCCGATACCCGGGCCTGCAGATCCAGCATGTCCATCATGCCGGCAACAGTTCCGGCGTGGTCGATGGCGCGGCGGCGGTTTTGATCGCCTCGCCGGCGTACGCGCGCAAGCGCGGGCTGAAGGCGCGCGCCCGCGTACTCGCGTACGCCAACATGGGGGATTCGCCCACGCTGATGCTCAATGCACCGGTACCCGCTGCAAGAAAGGTGCTGCAGCGTGCTGGGCTGACGACGGCGGACATTGATCTGTGGGAGATCAACGAGGCCTTCGCCGTCGTTGCCGAAAAATTCATTCGCGATTTGAAATTGGATCGCGACAAGGTGAACGTCAACGGCGGAGCCATCGCACTGGGTCACCCCATCGGCGCCACGGGTTCCATCCTGATCGGCACCATGCTGGATGAATTGGAGCGACGCGACTTGAAGCGAGGCTTGGTCACCATGTGCGCGGGAGGCGGCATGGCGCCGGCCATCATAATCGAACGCATCTGAAACGCGGCAAGGCTACCCCTAGTTCATCCGCCACCAGGTATCGCCGTCGGGGCCTTTGATCCCTGCTCCCGCCGCGCCGACCGGTTCTTGCTCGCCTGAGGTCAACCAGTGGATCGCCGCGCTATCGGCGGCGGGGACTTTGGCAATGAAGCGCGAACCGCGCGTCGAGCGCGCCACAATGACGCCTTGGCGGGCTGACCCTTCGCGGTCATAGAAGACCGTATAGGTTTCCACCGTTGCCGGGCCGACGTACTCCTCCTCAATAGGCGGCACCGGGCCGCGGATCGCATCCGCCTCGGGTTGAAAATCGAAATTTTGCGGAAATGTATTGGGCCCGAATGCGGCGCGGCCCAAGACCATGGAGTGGCTGTGCGTGGCGAGTCCACCGTTGGCGAACAGCAGGCCGTAACGCCCGCGCTCCCGCAGCGCCAGCACCATGCTCACCACGGCATGACTCATATAATTGCCGACCGGCCCGCCGCCAAAGGTCAGCCCGCCAAAAACAGTGGCCGGGCGGTGCACAGGCCAACCAATCACCCGTCGCGCCATTTTCGGCACGCACGGAAAACAGCTGTAGAGTTCCACGCGATCGAGATCCGCCGTCGACAGTTCATTCAACGCCAATGCCCGGCGCAGTGAAACCGCCATGCTGGGCGATTCGGCGAATCCGGCGCGCGCCAGAACATCCACCGGCTCATGCGCCGCAGCGCCCCGACCGACGAAAATCATCTTATCTTCTGCGATACCCCGGGCTCGCGCTTCCGCCAGGCTGGCCACTATGAAGCCCGCGCCTTGATTGACGCTGCTGTTCGCCACCATCAGTTTGCAGTAGGGAAAGGCAATCGGACGGTTCGCCGCCGACACGGTTTTTATTTCATCAGCCGACGCTCGGCGCCGCAGCCACGCTCCCGGGTTCTCCGCCGCCACGGCGGAGAACCGCGACCATATTTCCGCACTTTCCTCTTGACCCTGCGCCAATGTCTGGCCGTAGGCGGCACGGCCGGCATTTTCGTACAGCGGATAGACGTCCACCGGCGCAACCAGTCCGTAGCGATGCCGGTATGAGGGCCCGCGACGCATGGCAACCGCGCGCACGGCATCATCCGATGATGATGCGCCGGCAGGCGCCGCCATTGCCGCGCGCCGAGCAGCGGTACGCAGTGCCTCGCCGCCGACGACCGCCGCGGCCTTGATTTCTCCGGCGCCGATGCGATTGGCGGCTTCGTTCAACAACAGCAGCGGACTGTCGCCGCTGCCATACGCTGATTTGTAGCAAACGCGCGGACTCGCGCCGAGGCGCCGAGCCAACGGCGCCGACACGTCGCCCAACTCCGGCCAGGAAATCTGATCAACGACTCCCAGTGAATCGAGCGTCGGCAGCCATCCGCCTCCGGCATCCTGGTCCGCGGAGCGCAAGGCCGCCTCCATCAAGCCCAACGAATCGAGACCCAAACTCTCCTTGCCTAAGCTCTCACGATCATTGACTTGGCCGACACCAATGATGACGGGAATCGGATTGTTCACAACTCACTGTACTGGCTCTGCTGGGTAAGTCCAATAGTCTGTGCGCTAGCGTACGGACAAGACGAAGTCCGGCGAGTATTTTGTGCGAACGAGGGCGAGGATCTACAGTCTGTGGAGCGGGATCGCCCTCCGATACTTACAATAATCAGCCCGCATCGATCATCGGCTCGCAAACTCAGCTGCGAGAGTTACATCCATCTCTTTGCGCATTCATATAGAGGCCGGCATGCTCGACAAAATAGCTAAACCCGACAATCCCGAGGATGTCGGCAAAGCGGAGGGCATCACCGAGGTTCGCCGCCAGGCAGCGTTGCTCAAGACCGGCGCGTTGCAGAACGCGATTCTCACCAGCGCCAATTTTTCGATCATCGCCACCGACGAAAAAGGCATCATTCAATTATTCAACGTCGGCGCCGAACGCATGCTGGGTTATCTGGCCGTTGACGTCGTAAACAAGATCAACCCCAGTGATATCCACGATCCCGAAGAGGTCATGGCGCGGGCGCAGGCATTGAGCCGCGAACTCTCAACCACGATTACGCCCGGTTTCGAGGCATTGGCTTTCAAAGCGTCACGCGGGATCGAAGACATCTATGAGCTAACCTACATCTGCAAGGATGGCAGCCGCTTCCCGGCAATCGTGTCGATCACGGCGCTGCGTGATGACTACGGCAAAATCATAGGCTACTTGTTGATCGGCACCGACAATTCAGTGCGCAAGCAGGTCGAGTTGGAGCTGAACAAGGCGATGGGCGTCGCGGAAAAAGCCAATCTCGCAAAATCGGATTTTCTCTCCAGCATGAGTCATGAGCTGCGTACACCGCTGAGCGCGATCCTTGGCTTTGCCCAACTGATGGAATCCGGCACACCGGCGCCGACGGCCTCCCAGAGACGAAGCATCGATCAGATTCTCCAGGCCGGCTGGTACTTGCTGGAGCTGATCAACGAAATCCTCGATCTCGCACTGATCGAGTCCGGCAAGATGTCGTTGTCACTGGAACCGATATCGCTGGCCGAAGTCATGCAGGAGTGCCAG
>DATHFB010000239.1:0-2925 GCA_035318305.1 Steroidobacteraceae bacterium
ATGTCGGTTCAGTGGCGGCTTCGCATGCGGCCGAGGCGCGAAAGCAGAGCGGCGCCATGGATCAGTTTCACTCGGATGACTTTCTTCTCTACGCCTACCTGCAAAGCGGCCAGGACGCCAAAGCCAAAGCGGTCCTCCATGATTCAGCTGCCGCGATTGCCCACTTCGAGTCGATGTCGGTCATGGGCGAGCACTACATGGTGGGAATGTTTCCCTACTACCGCACCAAGCTGCCGATTTTCTTCGACTTGGAGATGCGCGACTGGGAAGCCGCCGCTGTGATCGAAGCCATCGCAGGCGCGCCGCCGGAGACTCAAACCCTGACCTTTTGGGCGCGCACCGTGGCTGCGGGGCATTTGCACCAGCCGCGGCAAGCTCGCGAAAACCTGGTTGCCTACGATGCGCTGATCGAAAAGATCAAGCTGGGACGGCATGCCTACTTTGCCGACTCGACCGGTGCGCGCATCACGCGCGGCGAAATGCTCGCGTGGATCGCGTTCGCGGAGGGCAACTCGGCCGATGCGGTGAAGCTGATGCAGGAAAGCGCGGATCTGCAGGACAAGGTTGGCCAGGGCGAGGTTGATATTCCCGCTCGCGAAATGCTCGCCGACATATTGCTGGAACTGAAGCGGCCGCAAGAAGCATTGGTCGAATATAAAAAGGCTCTCATCTTGAGCCCCAATCGGTTCAACGGATTGTTCAATGCAGGCATGGCCGCGGAAGCGGCGGGAGACAAGGTGCAAGCGCAAGCGTACTACGCGACATTGCTGAAGTTGACCGACAACGGCTCGCAATCCACGCGGCCTGAATTCGTTCACGCCAAAGCCGCCGTTTCCGCCGCGAGGGTCGCCGTCAAGTGACGAACGCCGCCAGCCGGCGGCTGCATTTCACACTCGAGGCCACGGCCGCAAGCTCGAGTGCCCGTGCCGCGCGCTTTACGACGCGGCATAACGAAGTGCTCACGCCCACCTTCATGCCCGTAGGAACGCATGCGGCCGTTCGATCGCAGCGTCGCGAAGACCTGCTGGAAAGCGGCGCGCAGGTACTGCTCGCCAATACCTATCACCTTTTATTGAGGCCGGGCGTCGAGGTCTTCGAAAAATTCGGCGGCATTCATGCCTTCATGAATTGGCCGCGGTCGGTATTGACGGATTCCGGCGGCTATCAAATATTTTCGCTGCCCGGAAGCCGCACGCTGCACGAGGATCACGCCGAATTTACCAGCTATGTGGACAACACCCTGATTCGTTTGAGTCCTGAGCGCAGCATCGAGGCGCAGAAGGCAATCGGCGCCGACATCATGATGGTGCTCGATCAATGCGTGCCCTCGACGGTCGGGCACGGTGTCGCCCGCAGCGCGATGCAAGTCACGCACCGCTGGGCGCAGCGCAGCCTGGCGGCTCGCGGCGACTCGCCGCAAGCGCTGTTCGGGATTGTGCAAGGGGCCAGTTACGCCGATCTTCGCATCGAGAGCGCTCAAACCATCGCCGAGATGCCCTTCGACGGCTACGCCATCGGCGGACTTGCGGTGGGCGAGAGCAGTGCGCAGCGCGAAGACTGCACCGCTACCGTGACCGAGTTGTTGCCGCAGGATAGCCCGCGATATCTGATGGGCGTGGGGACCACCCGCGATTTGCTCGAAGCGGTACACCGCGGTGTCGATATGTTCGACTGCATTCTGCCGACGTCCCTCGCCAAGCAGGGCGTGGCATTCACCAGCTTGGGAAGGCGCGATCTACGGCGCGCTGCCTATCGCGGCATGGAGGGACCGATCGACCCGGCCTGCGGCTGCTATACGTGCAAAACCTATTCGATCGCGTATCTGTTTCATCTGCAGCGCGTGCACGAGACCACAGGATGGCAGCTGCTCGGTCTTCACAACGTTCATTTCTACATGCGCTTGATGCGCACCATGCGCGAACACATTCTTTCGGGCACATGGCTGCCGTTCTACCATGCGCAGCGCGACTTGCTCGACGCGCGCGACAGCTACGGCAAGG
This sequence comes from Steroidobacteraceae bacterium, assembly GCA_035318305.1. GTDB lineage: Bacteria > Pseudomonadota > Gammaproteobacteria > Steroidobacterales > Steroidobacteraceae > Bog-1198. Next base: position 2,001 of record DATHFB010000239.1, read on the forward strand.
CGCCGACTCATGTGACGAAAGCCGCCATGCGAGAGGCCAAGCGCAAGCGCGGCCGATACGAAGTCATCGTCCGGGAAGAGGTGGGGTACATTCGAGATATGACCTCGGGTGAGGTCATGCACCCCGGCGCCGATCCGGCGCAAGAAGCGCGCTCGCTCTATGTAGAGCAGTCGCGGCTCATCGGGCGCCTGCAAGTTCCGTCGGACCAGCCGCTGGTGGTGTGGGATGTGGGACTGGGGGCGGCGGCCAATGCGATGGCCGCCATCCTCGCGGCCGAATCTTTGAGTTCCGCATCCGCAGCCCGGCAGCTCCTGCTGGTGAGCTTCGAGAGCGACCTGGATTCGCTCAAGCTCGCGCTGCGGCACCCCCGCTGGTTCAAACACCTGCGGCACGCCGCCCCACGGGCGCTGTTGGCAGAGAATCGCTGGATCAACCCTGCGGCCGCGATCGATTGGCTCCTGTTGCGCGGCGACTTCGCCGCGCGAAAATTCGATGCACCGTCGCCGGATATCATTTTCTTCGACCCATTCTCGTTCAAGACCGACAGCGCACTGTGGACACTGCCGGCGTTTCGCGAGCTTGCCCAAGCCTGTTTGCAAAAGCCCGCGGAGCTCTTTACTTATACGTACTCCACCAGTGTCCGAGCCGCCATGCTGGCCGCCGGCTTTTACGTCGCCAAGGGCCGCGGCACCGGTCCCAAAGCGGAGACGACCATAGCGCTATCGCCGCAAGCTGCGGCCGCTGCGCACGATCACGAATTGTTGGGGCAGGAGTGGTTGACGAAATGGCGGCGCAGCGACGCCCAGGCTCCGTTCGGCAGCCCCGCGGATGACATGTCGTGGCACGAAGCGGTGCTTTTGCATCCGCAGTTTAGATAGCACGATCGGGAGCGAGCGGGGCGTTATTCCTCCACCACTCGAGCTGT
>DATHFB010000240.1:0-3144 GCA_035318305.1 Steroidobacteraceae bacterium
TGCGCCGAGAAATCTCAATACAAATCAGATTCGGTAGGAACATTTGCTCCCCTCGACACTCATTGCTCGTCTGGGCGCGCTCTGCTACATCGCGTGGGGCCTGTTCCATGTCAATGTCGCCCACGACATCTATACACTCGGCTCAGTCCAAACCGGAATTGCTCAAGGTCGCCTGTATCAACTGGCGGCTTACATGTTGTGCATCGCGGTGTTCGCCGTCCTCACGGCGGCGATCGGCAATTGGCGAAATGGTGAGTGGAGCTACTGGCTCAATCTCATCGTCGTGGGATGGGCGGACCTCGTTTGGGTTTTAGTGGTTGTCTTGCCTGGGTATGTCCCTCTGCTTCGTGGGTTATTGCCGCCCGCAATCTATGTGCTCGGTGCTTTACTGATGACCGCGGCGCGCCGCAGCGCAGGCGCACGCAGAGCTTAACTGGCGGGATCTAGGTAGGGCCTCATTCGGGCGCGCGAATGCTCGCGGCAAGCGCCTTGAGTCCGCGATCGATGCCGATCCTCACTGCTGATTCCGACATGCCGGTCCGCTTGGCTGTATCGGCGACGGAACCACCTTTGATTTTCACGTGTATGGAGCCGGTCTCTCGCATGTGGATCTACCTCGCCGCAGGGGTTACATTGAGACTTACAGGTTGCGAAGTCCAGGGAGAGACGCCATGAATATTGTTAAACGCCACAAGATACTGACGCACTCGGCCGTCCGGCTCTGCGCAGTTCTCGCAACACTGCTGATCACCGGTTGCAATAATGGCGGCAGTAGCTGCACCGGATGCGGTGGCGGCGGCACCGGCACGGCGAAACTCGAAGCCAGCGTAAGCGGTCTGGTTGGCTCCAGGCTGGTGCTGCAAAACAATTCGACCCGCCTCAACCAGCTCAACGGCCAGGCGTCGAACGGCAGCAATGTGCTGCTCGGCACGGCGAAGTTCAATTCGAGCTATGACATTACGGTGCTGACGCAGCCGACGAGCCCGTCGCAGACCTGTGTGGTGACCGGCGGCACCGGGACAGTCGGCAATTCGGATGTCACCAGCATCGCTGTGACCTGCGTGACAAATCCGCCGCGCTTTTTGTATGTGGCCAATCGCGGCTCGGGCAATGTATCGGCATATACGATCGATGCCACGAGCGGCGCCTTGGCGCCTGTCTCTGGGTCGCCGTTCGCCGCAGGAAGCACGCCGGTGGCCATCGCAGTCGATCCCACCGGCGCCTACGTCTATGTCGCGAATCAATTGGGCGGGAACATCTCCGCCTTCGCGATCGATCGCAGCAGCGGCGCGCTGACCGCGATCGGCGGATCACCGTTTGCAACCGGGCCCCTTCCCACTTCCGTGGCCGTGGATCCTTCGAGTTCCTTCGTATACGTGACGAGCCGCAGCGCGGGCACGGTATCGGGCTATGCGATCACCGCCGGCAGCGGCGCCCTCACGCCGCTGTCGGGAGGCGTCATCGCGACCGGACGATCGCCGTCTTCGGTCACCGTCGACCCACTCGGAGAGTTTGTTTATGCGGCGAACCAGTCGGATGGAACATTCTCGGCGTTTTCGATCAACACCGGCATATTGACCGCCGAAGTCGGCTCGCCATTTCCCGCCGGAAGCAGTCCATCGGCCCTGGCTCTTGATCCGACGGGCCAATTTATTTATATCGCGAATTCCACCGCGAACACCCTAACCGGCATCAGCGGCCTGCCCGTGAGCGCCAATGTGATGCAGAGCCCCATCAACGGTTCGCCCTACCCCACCGGGCAGACGCCCACTTCGATTGCCGTCAGCGCGGCGGGTAATTTTGTCTATGTCGTCAATCAGGGCGCGAACAATATTTCGGGATACCAGCTGAGCGGCGCGACCGGTGTTTTGACGGCCTTGGCCGGATCGCCGTTTGCATCATCTGCACAGCCCTCTTCGGTAGCCATCGACCCCACCGGTAATTTTGTCTTCGTCGCGAATTCCGGGTCGAACACCGTATCGGCCTACGCCGTTACGCCGGCCAGCGGCGCGCTCGTACCGATAAGCGGCTCGCCGTTCGCGGCGGCGCTGCTGCCGTCGGCGATTGCCGTCAGCGACTAGCAAACGCGCAGGCCGCGCCGCATAAAAAAACTTGCGGAAGGACCCTCAAAGCGCGTACTTTGTATTGCAAAGTTACAAGAGTCCGCGCTGTTGCCTTATAAGATCCCACTGCTCGCCTTTCTGCTGACCGTATCGCTTGGCGCTCGCGCCGGCAATGGCTTTCTTGGGATCGATCATGCGTGGCAGCTCGATCAGCGCGGGATTTGGGCGCGAAAGTACCAAACCGCGCTGGAGTATGGCGTCATCGCGACGGAAATAGGCGGAAGCCTATGGCTTGGAAACGACGATGAACTGGGCCATACCCTGTGGCAGACGCTGGATTCGACGGCTATTTCATCGATAGCTGCGGAGATTCTCAAATTGAGCTTCAGCCGGGCCCGGCCGGATCAGGGCAATGATCCGAACCAGTGGTTCAAGGGACGGTGTTGCGACAGTTTTCCAAGCGGCGAAGTGACCCTGCAGGCCAGCTTCGTCACACCCTTCATCGCAAACTATGCACGCGATTATCCCTGGGTATGGTCGCTGGAGCTGCTGCCCGCCTACGACGCGATTGCGAGACTGAAGAGCCGGGAGCATTGGCAGACGGACGTGATCGCCGGGTGGGCACTGGGTTCCGCCGTGGGTTACTGGGCGACGACGCGCAGCACGCCGTTTTCAGTGCAGTTCCTGCCGGGCGGGCTGTCTGTGGGCTATTACAAGCGTTTCTGAAACTGCGGATGCAAAAGCACTGCTTCGTGCCACGACATGTCATCCGCGGGGCTGCCGAACGGAGCCTGCGCGTCGCTGCGCCGCCATTTAGCCAACCACTCCTGCCCCAATAATTCGTGATCGTGCGCAGCGGCTGCAGCCTGCGGCGACAGGCCGATGGTCGTCTCCGCTTTGGGACCGGTGCCGCGGCCCTTGGCGACGTAAAAGCCGGCCGCCAGCATGGCGGCCCGGACACTCGTGGAGTACGTGTAGGTAAAGAGTTCCGCGGGTTTTTGCAAACAGGCTTTGGCAAGCTCGCGAAACGCCGGCAGTGTCCACAATGCGCTGTCGGTCTTGAACGAGAATGGATCGAAGA
>DATHFB010000241.1:0-35201 GCA_035318305.1 Steroidobacteraceae bacterium
GGACGGCAATTTTGCCGAGGCGCGGCGCTACTGTATTCACGATCATGTCGTCGTCGACGACGGACCGTGGAATAACTGGCAATCTTGCTGGTTCAACAGCCTGTATGCGCGAGTGCTGCCCAGTCACGCGGTCGAGCTCACATCGGCCTATCTTGACCGCAGCGTCGTGAACATCCTGGAGCGGCATCGAATTGGTTCCGCGACGCTGCAGCACAAGCAGACGCTGGCCACGCTGATACATTTATGCGGCGCCGGCGCCGGCGATGAGTTCGCCAGACGGGGATTTAGATTGATCGAGGCTCAGCGCTGCGGAGAGCACGCGGCACGCGTCTATCTCGATCGGGTGAGCGCCATGAAGGCCGTGTTCGATCGGCTCGAGCGCTAAGAACCGGCGCACTTCGCCAGCGCATCCTCGACGGGAATTCGCGAGACCGTGCCCGCGTGATAGTCCGTGAGCCAAATCGCTCCGTGCCCGATCCCGAGGGAATCGCCGCCCGGGCCTGTCCACTGACAGATCAGTTTGCCTGCTGCCGCATCGATTACCGAAAGCGGCATTTTCGGCATGGTGGTCCAAACTCGGCCGGCGCTGAAGGCGATGTCGCCGCCATGACCCGGCGTTCCCAGGGCAATCGAGCTCGCGTGTCCGCTGCGCTCGACGCGCGTGACGTTGCCGTCCCCCTGATTGAGGGTCCAAATGGCGCCCGCGCCTGCGGTGAGAAACCTTGGATTGGGTCCGGTGGCGACCGTTGCGCTTACCTTTCCAGTCGCTGCGTCGACGCCGGTGAGTTCAGCACCCTCTGCGTGAGAGACCCAGATCGTGCCGTCGGCGAATATCGGATTGTAAGAACCCGCCGGCAGTCTATAGGTGCGGAGAATCTTGCCGCTGCCGGGCGCAATTCGCGCCAGATCGCCGGATTTGTTGACGATGAGCCAAACGCTTCCTGCGCCATACGCGATGCCGCCCTCGGCCGCGGCGGGGCCGACCGGGAAGATCGACACCAATTGGCTGGATTTGAGATTCACTTTGGCGAGCGAGGTTGGGGCCGTGCACAAGGGAACCCACAGACTGCCGGAACCTACGGCCAAGCCGGCACATGGTTCGCCGGGAAGCTTCACGCTGGCAGCCAACCGGTTCGTTTTCGGATCAATGCGATGCACGGCAAAGGGGCCCGTGCTCGCGACCCAGACCGCGTCGGCGGTGATGGCCACCCAGTCGGCGGTCTGGCCCAATTTAACAGTGGCCAATGGTGCAAGTTCGGCAATGGGCCTGGGCGCTGCGGCCGGACTCGATGACAGCCAGCCCAGTGCGAGCGCTTGGCTCACGATTAAGATGCGGCGATTCACCGTGAGAGTATGTACCAGACGCACCGTGATTTCGCTGGTGTATGCTTCAAGAATCAATTTCATGTTTAAACCGTCAGGGGAGCAGCAGCGTGCGATTCATTCCGTTGATGATCATATTGTTCGGCATGCAACTCGCGCAGGCGCAGGCGACTGCCCCTGATGCCGAGCCGGTTCAGCACGAATTCATAATCAAGAATTTCAAGACTGAAAGCAGCACCGTCCTGCCTGAAGCGCGCATCGTCTACGGCACCTACGGCAAACTAAACGCCAAGGGCGATAACGCCATCCTGCTGCCGTCGCACTACATGGCTGAGATGCGCGGCTACGGTTGGTTGATTGGGCCGGGCAAGGCGCTCGATCCGACGAAGCTGTTTCTCGTCACCAGCGAACTGTTCGGCAATGGACGCTCTTCATCGCCCAGCAATACACCGGAACCCTTTCACGGGCCGAGATTTCCGGTTACGACCATCCGCGACAACGTTGAAGCCGTGCATCGCATGCTCACCGAGCAGCTGCATGTGCAGCATGTGCGCGCGGTGATCGGATTCTCCATGGGGGCTCAGCAGGCGTTTCAATGGGCGGTCAGTTATCCGGACTACATGGACGGCATCGTGGCCACGTCAGGGACGGCGAAAACCTACGGCCACGGCATTGTCCGCCTCGAAGGCGAGATCGCGGCGCTCACCGCCGACCCAACGTTCAACGGCGGCGATTACAAGACTCAGCCCACCAAGGGGATTCAGGCTTTCTCCATGGTATGGGCCGGTTGGCTGTTTTCGCAGGAGTGGTGGCGCCAGGAGTTGTGGCGCAGCAATCCTGCGTTCGGCAAAACCTTCGACGGCGTGGTCGAGCACTTTCGGACCAACTTCATTCCCGGAGCCGATGCGAATAACCTCATCCTGCAGATGCGCAGCTGGGAGTTCCACGACGTAGGCAAGACGGCGCCCTTCCATGGCGACGTTGAAGCGGCGCTGCGTTCCATCAAGGTGCCGGTGCTTTACATGCCCTCTGAAACGGACCTGTACTTCCCGATCACCGATGCGCGATACGAGGCCGCGTTCATTCCGAAATGTACCCTGGCCATCATTCCTTCACTGTGGGGACATCCGGCAGGCGCTGGGATCGCGCCGGCGGACGGGAAATTTCTCAACGATCATGTTGCGGTTTTTCTCGCGGGCTTGGGCAAGAACTAGAAGATGCGCCGGCTTGGCATGAAGCTGCCGCAGAAGTAACGCGGCGCGCGGATACCGGACGGGCTCGCAATGACCTTCAAGACATGGCTGTTATTTCTCGTGATGGAAACCGCGCTGTCGCTGTCGCCGGGTCCTGCGGTTTTCTACGTGGTATCCCAGGGTGTGCGCGGCGCTTTGCGCCGAACATTGCCGGCGGCCGCCGGCATCCTCAGCGCCAACGGCATCTATTTCGCGCTCTCGGCAACCAGCTTGGGCGCCATCATCGCCGCCAGTGCGCAGTTCTTCACGGTCGCTAAATGGGTTGGCGCGGCATACCTGATCTATCTGGGGATAAAGGCGCTGCGCTCCGCCAACTCGCTGCACTCGGTTGCGCTCGGAGGAGAGGGCGCGGCCAAAGAGGGCGATTTGCGCGGTGTGTATCTGGGAGCGTTCACGCTGCAATTGGCCAATCCCAAAGCGCTGCTGTTCTTTTTGGCGTTATTGCCGCAGTTCATCGATCCGCAGCTCCCGGTGGTGCCGCAAATGTTGATTTTGGCGGCGACCTCCATGGTGCCGGAGTTTTGTATTTTGACCGGCTATGGGTGGCTGGCGCATCGTGCGCTGCGCGCCACCGCCAGGTTTGGCGTGACCGGCAACATGAACCGCTGGCTTGCTCGAATCGAGGGCGCCGGGTTGTTGGGGTGTGCGACTCTCGTACTGAAATTCAATCGCGGTAACTAGCCGCAATCAATCTGGAAGAGGGGAATGATATGAGGCAGGTATTGGGGGTTGCGATGCTTTGCATCGGCATCGGGCAAACGGTTGCGGCGGCGGAGTCACAGGCTCCCGATCGCCAAGTGCATCGCTATCTCGGCGTCGAGATTTCGCCGAATGGCGAATTGGTCGCCTCGGTCGAAGGCGATTCATCCAAAAGCGGCGGGGCGCCGACGGTTCGCGATCTGGTGATCAGAAATGCCCGGTCCGGTGCCGCAGTGACCATCGCGATGCCCTGCGGCCGCGTACCACAGTGTTGGCCGGATTCGCCGACTTGGAGTCCTGACTCGAAGCGCCTGACGTTCACCTTGCGCGCCCCCGGCACCCATGCACGCTCCGTGTACGCAGTTGGATCCGACGGCCGCGAGTTGATCAAGCTGCTCGATTTCAGCGGGACGATCGAACATCTGCGCTCCCTGCCGGATGGGCGTCTGGCCATGCTGGCCATTCAAAACGCAACCAAGGAAGTCGGCGCAACCCAGGCCGGTGCGCCGATTGCCGGCGATTTGGACGCCGCTCCGCCGGAACAGCGAATCGCAATTCTGGAGAACGGTGCGTTGCATTGGGTCTCGCCTCCCGATCTGTTCGTCTATGAGTACGACTGGCGAGCGGACGGCAAAGGCTTCATCGGAACGGCTGCTCCCGGCGACGGCGACAACAACTGGTGGACCGCGAAGCTCTACGCTTTTCCCGAAAACGGCGCCGGCGCCCGCGTCATTTATGCTCCGAGCGATAATCGCCAACAGCTCGCGATGCCGAAGGTGTCGCGGGATGGATCCACGGTCGCTTTCATCGCCGGCATCATGAGCGACTTCGGTTCAACGGGCGGCGATGTGTATGCGTTGCGCTTGGACGGCGGCACCGCGGCCAATTTGACGCCTGCGATGAACGCTTCTGCGACCGCGATCGCCTGGCGATGCGACGGCCACTTGCAGGCGGAGCTTCTGGCGGGCGACAAAACCCAATTCGCAGATTTGGGAGCCGCGGCGCGTTCGGGCTTTAAAATTGCGCCGCCCCGCGTCGTGTGGAGCGGCGAGGAATCTTTCGGCGATCGTGCCGGCGGAATTTCAACGGCGTGCCCCTCGGGGGTGACCGCCGATGCGCACGAATCATTCACCCAACCGCCGGAGATCGAGATTGGCGCAATCGGCCATTGGCGGAATCTGACATCGATCAACGCGGGCCTGAGCATGCCGGCACGCGTGCAAAGCGTTTGGTGGAAGAACGATGGATTCGACGTGCAGGGCTGGTTGCTGCTGCCTCTGCAGGCCGAGGGCAAGATGCCCATGATCACCATGGTGCATGGCGGCCCCGCGGCAGCCGTCACGCCCGGCTTTGCGGGCGCGGGGATTGTCAGCGCACTGCTGCAACACGGCTACGCCTTGTTTCGCCCGAACCCGCGCGGCAGCTACGGCCAGGGCGAGCGCTTCACCCAAGCGAATGTCCGCGATTTCGGGCATGGCGATTTGCGCGACATCCTTGCCGGCATCGACGCCGCCGCGAAGGCGGCGCCCATTGATACGGCGCGCTTGGGGTTGACCGGCGGAAGCTACGGCGGCTTCATGAGCATGTGGGCGGTGACTCAAACCAGCCGCTTCAAAGCCGCTGTCGCAGCCGCCGGCATCAGCGATTGGCTGTCTTACTACGGCGAGAACGGCATCGACGCGTGGATGATTCCGTACTTCGGCAAGTCCGCGTATGACGATCCTGCGGCCTATGCCGCGTCATCCGCCATCAACTACATGCACAATGTGAAGACGCCGACATTCGCCTACGTCGGGGAACTCGATATCGAATGTCCGGCGCCGCAAACGCAGGAATTCTGGCATGCCATGAAGGCGATGAACGTGCCGACTTCCATCATGATCTACCCGGGCGAGGGGCATGGACTGCGGGATCCGGAGCATCTTGCCGATGCGGAGCAACGTACGCTCGCCTGGTTCGACAAATACCTGAAGTGATGCGCCCGGCCATGAGCACCGGCAGGTCAATTTTGCGCGCGGCCGCGGCCGTGCTCGCGGCGGCCGGCATCTTGGCATCTGCGAGCTACGCGGCCGGCATAGAGTACGATCTCGTCATCGCCAACGGCCACATCATAGACGGCACGGGCTCGCCCTGGTACGCCGGCGATGTGGGCATCGACGCGGGGCGCATCGCGGCGATAGGCAATTTGTCGCGCGCTGCCCGCAAGCGAACCATTGATGCGCACGGAATGATCGTGGCGCCGGGTTTCATCGACATGCTGGGCCAATCGGAGCTCACGGTGCTGGTCGATCCGCGTCTGCCCTCGAAAATATTTCAGGGCATCACCACGGAAATCACCGGCGAGGGTAATTCAGTTGCCCCGATGAACGATGCGATCGTCAAAGAAGGGCAGCCGCAATTTCATCATTACGAGATCAAGCCGGACTGGCGGACGTTTCAGCAGTACTTTGCGCGCGCGCAGAAGCAGGGGATCGGCATCAATATGGGCCACTATATCGGCGCCACGACGGTGCGCGAGATGGTCATAGGCTATGACAATCGAGCGCCGTCGCCGGATGAGCTGAAACGCATGCAGTCCTTGGTTGCCGAGGCGATGCAGCAGGGCGCGCTTGGATTGTCGACGTCGCTGCAATACCCGCCGGCGCCTTACGCGCACACCGACGAGCTTGTAGCTCTGGCAACCACCGCCTCGCAGTATGGCGGGGTGTACGCGACGCATATGCGCAGCGAGGGCGATGCGGAGATGGCAGCGCTGGAGGAAACCTTTCGCATCGGCGCGGAAGCGCATATTCCGGTCGAGATATTTCATTTGAAGGTGTCGGGCCAGCGCAATTGGGGCAAGGCGCCGCTGGTCATCCGCGCCATCGAGGCGGCGCGCGCACGCGGTGTCGATGTGGCCGCGGATACCTACGCATACACCGCTTGGGAGAACTCGTTCTCCGCGTTCATTCCACCCTGGGCGCATGACGGCGGCAGCGACGCCTTGATCGGCCGCCTGAAAGATCCGGCAACGCGCGCACGCATTCGCAAGGACATGCTGACTCCCAGCATGGACTGGGATAACGAGTGGCTGGAGATCAAAGGACCGCAGGACATTCTCATCACCGCCGTCGTGAACCCGGAATTGGTCAAGTATCAGGGCAAGCGCGTCAGCGAGATTGCGCAGGAGTGGCATGAGGATCCCATCGATGCGATCTGCGATTTTCTGATCAAGGATCTGGCTGGGACCAGCGTGGCAGTTTTCGGCATGGACGAGCCGGACGTGCGGCTGATCTTGCAGCAGCCCTGGGTCTCCGTGGACAACGACGCGCCCGGCGCGTCGCTCGAAGGTCTGCTGGCGGCGGAACATCCTCATCCTCGGGCGTACGGCGCCTTTCCGCGCATTCTGCACAAATATGTGCGGGATGAGCATGCCTTGACCTTGAGCGATGCGATCCGCAAGTTCTCCGCGCTGCCGGCACAGCGCGAACATCTGGTCGATCGCGGCGTATTGAAACTCGGGATGTGGGCGGACGTGGTGGTGTTCGATGCGGACACCATTCATGAGGTCGCCACTTTCGAGGATCCGAATCAGCTGTCGCTCGGCATGGAGTACGTGTTGGTTAACGGTATACCGGTCATCGACATCGGTAAGATGACCGGCGCGCTGCCCGGCCAGATTCTTCACGGCCCGGGCTTCAACTCACGCATACGCGCAGTGCCCTGAGGATTGGCACGTCGCTTGCAAATTCACCGGTATGAATGCAACTCCGCCGGTCTTTCAGCCACAACGCAGCAACGATGCCTTATCACTTAACGCGCCGGCCTCGGCAGGCGCGCAGTCGGCCCATGCGAACAACCAGGATTTCGCCGGGGCCCTGAAGGAAGCGGGCGGCAAGCCTGCCCGCAAGAACACGACGAGCAAGCCGCACGATGCCGATTCAAGCGGCGGGCAATTGCCGCCGTCCGGCAATCAGCCGCCGCCCGCCGTCACGCCTCCACCGCCGGCAAGGACCGACGCTGCGCCCGCGACCCCAGCCAACAGTGCCGCTGTGGCGGCGTCCGGCTCAGCCAACGCGGCTGCCAGTATCCAGCCCAAGATCCGCGACTCGACGCCACCGGCTGCCGTGGCGAAGCCTCCCGTCGCCACAGCGCCGCCGCCGGCGCCCCCGCCGGCTACCTCGCCGGCGACTTCGCCGGAAGCCGTCGCGGCGGCCCGTGATTTGACTGCGGATAGCGCCGCCAGTCTTGCGGCTGGCGCTCCGAGCTTGCCGCCCGGGTTCTCCATGACACCGGCGCCGGGTGCGACCGGGCCCGCGGCTGCGGCGGATTCGAACGTTTTGTCAGGCAGCGCTGCCGGCGTGCCCGCGGCCACGGCGCGGGTTCCTGCCGCGTCGGCGAACGCCGCGCCCGCTGCCAAGCCCATTGACCCCACCGCGAGCAAGGCGAGCATCGCCGCAGCGACGTCGGCTCCAACCTCGACCGACGGTAACGCGGACGCTTTCAGCGGCGCTCTGAGCGGCACGACGCCCAGCGCTGCTCCGTCATCGGCGGACAGCGACGCGGCGGCGCAAGCCATCATGGCAGCAGCCATCGCACAGGGCACGGGCGCCCCCACAACGCAGTCTTCTCCGCCGGCAGACGATTTGGCGACTCCCGATACGGGCGCAGCGCCGCAAGGGGTCCTAGGATCCAGCGCTGCGCAGACGCAGGCGATCGCGGCGGCGGCAACGCACTCGCCGGCATCTCTGACGGCAGCGGTGAGAGCAGCAACCGCATTGTCCATTGCACAAGCGGTCTCGGCCTCAGCCGGCGCCGGCGCCGCGGATAAGCACTCCCGCGGCGATTCCGATTCCTCTATTTCCGCTACGTCGAATGACGGCACCGCCGGGGCCGCACAATTGCTGACGTCGGGCACTTCGACCGACGTATCGCCGCCGCCCACATTGAAGGTTGCAGCGGGCGTGGATACGGCGGAGTTCGGGCAGGGCGTTGCCGACCGGGTGTCGCTGATGATGGACAGCAATTTGACCAGCGCCAAATTGCAGGTCAATCCGCCGGCGCTCGGGCCCATCGAAGTACGCATCGCGCTGCAGGGAGGCCATGCGCAAGTCTGGTTTACGAGCCACAGCGCCGTAACGCGCGACGCCTTGGAATCGAGTTCGCCGCAATTGCGCGAGATGCTGGGCGCCCAAGGATTTGGGCAGGTGAGTGTCGACATTTCGCAGCGCTCGTTCCAAGAGCGCTCGCCGCAATCGCATGGATATGAGGGAACGCCGGCGATCAGCGGCGAATCCAGCGCTTCGGTGCAGACACCGGGTGCAACTTCGCGGGCCGCGAGCGGGCTGCTCGATGCCTACGCCTGAAGTTCGAGTCCGGCACGCGGCATGAAGTAGCGCAGCGCCGGCGTCGTGATGATGGTGCTGACGATCGCCATGATGACCAGCATCGTGAACAGCTTCGGCGATATCACGCCGAGGTCGAGGCCGACATTGAGCACGATCAATTCCATCAAGGCGCGCGTGTTCATCATGAAACCGATCATCGCAGATTGCGGATGATCCCATCCGCAGCGGCGCGCCATGACATAGGCGCCACCCAATTTTGTGACGGTGGCGACCGCGACAATGGCGGCGCACCATACCCAATCCGCTGAGGTGTCGAGGCCGCCGATGGAGGTCCGCAGGCCGGTGTACGTGAAGAAAATCGGCAGAAAAAATACCGTGACGAAATCGCCCAGGCGGTCGCGCCACGCAGCCACCAGATCCGTCTCGTCATACAAAATGACGCCCATCATGAATCCGCCGAAGATCGCGAAAATGCCGATCTGATAAGTCGTCATCGCTGCAATGAAAATCACCGCCAATATCCCGCCCAGCAGATTGGCAGAGATCTTGCCGTTGCGCGGCGGCGATGAGCGAATGGCCTTCTTCAGCAGCGGCCTGACCAGCAGCACGCTCACCAGCCCGAATACCGCGACCATCGCCACGCGCATGACGAAGCGGCTCGGCACGAATTCGCTCACGGTCAGCGTGGTGACCAACGCCAACAGCAGCCAACCCACCACATCATTGACGGCGGCGGCGCTGACGGCGATGACACCCACTCGCGTTCGCGTCAGATTCAGCTCCATCATGATGCGGCCCAAGGTGGGCAGCGCGGTGATGGACAATGCGGTCGCGACAAAAAGCGCCGTGTTGATCCGGGCTGCGGGCGGCGCACCGTGCGCGATCAACATTCCGAGGCCGAAGCCGCCCGCGAAAGGCAGCGTGAGACAGGCGATGGAAATACGCAGCACCGCCGCGCGGTTCACAGGTTCGGTCAGGTGGGAAAAGTCGAATTCCATGCCGATCTGAAACATCAGCAGCACCAGACCGAGATTCGACAAGACGGTCAAGGGTTCCGGCGGTGCGGAATGAAACACGAAGTCGAAGGCATGCGGCGCCAGCAGGCCGAAAAGGGAAGGTCCCAGCAAGATTCCGACAACGATTTCGCCGACCGCCGCCGATTGACCGATCCGCCGGGCGAGTGCGCCGCCGGCCCGGCCGGCTATCACAATGATGGTGAGTTCCAGCAGCGTATAAAAAAGAATGAGTTCGTTCTTCTGCGCGCCGGTGGCAGCGGCAAGGCTGGGAGTATTCAAGTCAGATCATTCCGCCATTGATGGAAATCACCTGTCCGGTAATGTAGCCCGCCTGGCGCGATGCGAGAAATGCCACCAAGCTCGCCACCTCGTCGGGCGAGCCGGCGCGCTTCATCGGAACCAGGCTGCCGATGGCCTCCTCGTCGAAGGCGAGCTTGCTCATGTCGGTGGAAATAATCCCGGGCGCAACGGCGTTGACCGTGATGCCGCGGCTCGCCACCTCGAGGCTCAACGCCTTGGTCGCAGCGTTCAGCGCTCCCTTGGCCGCCGCGTAGTTCACCTGGCCGCGATTGCCGAGAAGCGCCGTGACCGACGAGAGGGTGATGATCCGGCCCCATCGCGTGCGGATCATCGGCAGCATCAGCGGCTGCGTGACGTTATAGAATCCATCGATCGATACATCGATCACGCGATGCCATTGTTGCGGGCTCATTCCAGGAAACACGGCATCGTCATGCACGCCGGCATTGTTGACCAGAATCTGGATGGGTCCTTCCTCGAGAATCTTGTCGATCGTCGTGCGCGTCGAGCCGGCATCGGTCAAATCAAACTGAATGGCGCTCGCTTCACCGCCCGCGTCGATGATGCCGGCGGCCACTGATTGGGCGGCGGCCATGCCGCGATGCGCGTGCACATAGACATAGTGGCCCTGAGCGCTCAAGGCCCGGCAAATGGCGCCGCCGATACCTCCGCTGCCGCCGGTGACCAAGGCGCGAGTCGTGATGTCATTCATACTTTTAGCCGTCCACCCGCATTCAAGATCACCGAGGCGCGCCCGCTGAGCAAGCTTCTGTCGCGATCGCGCAATGCGAACTCGTACAACGCCGTGAGGTTGTCCCCGGCGAGGTGGTTCACCTCGCAAATCAAATCCGACTCAATGTCGTCCAGTCGCAGGACTAAAAAGCGCACGTCGCGAACGCCGGCAAGCAGTCCGACCCGCGACGGACCCCCTGCGAGCGCATCAACCGCGCCATTCGCCGCGCCGCCCGCCAGCGCGCCGTGAAGCGCCATGGCCTGCGCGGCATATTCTATACCGCAGGCAATGCCTAAGCGGCCGTGCGAACGCAGCGGATTGTCGGGCGCGCGGTGAGTGGCGGTTCGGCAGCGAATGCGTTGCGCGTTCCAATCGAGCACCTCGTCCAGCAGGCACATGCGGCCTTGATGAGGAATGCGGGCCTCAATCCACGCTCGGTTCAGCGGCATGGTTCGATTTGCACGGCGGCGCGCGACACGTCGAGATAGTCGAGGACGGCGCGTCCCGCGGCGCCGATCGCCAACAATCGCAGCAGCGGCAGCGAACGCGCGGCCGGAATCGCGCGCCGCAATGCTTCCAGCTGAAGGTCCGCCATGTTGTCGCCGGTTTCATCGGTGAGCGTGAGATCAATTCTCGCGATCGAGGCGGCGTTGCGCTCGGGGGTGAGCACCATCGCCGCGCCGAGTGCGTCGGGTATGGGGCGTTTGGCGTGCAAGGGCGCAGGATATTCGGTGTCGTAGGCGACGAGCAAAACCGATTGCCGGTCGACCGCAACCTGTGTCAGGGCGTCCAACAGACCGGCGATGAAGCTGGCGTCGAATGCGCACAGGACATTCGATTCGGTCATGGATCCAGTCGCAATGCTCCAGTAGCCGGCCGCGACATTGTGCACCGAATTGGAAAAACGCGTCGGCGACACCTCGCGGGCCGGCAGCGCCAGCGCCTGACAGATTTCGTGGCAGATGTGGCCATCGCTTCCGGACGAAGAGAACACGCTGGGCAGCAAGGTGGGGTCTGCATCGGCATTCGCGGTGGCTTCCAGCGCCACCGCCAATGCCAATTTCACGACGCGTCCGGTGCGCCGCCGTTCCGCAGGCGGCAACATCGCGGGCGTAGGCAGCAGCGTGGGCGCGGCTACATAAGGCTGTTTGCCCGACAGCACCGCCGCAGCGTGGGGCCAATTGTGAAGACCGGGACCCAGGACGCCGATGCCGCCGATGTATGCGGACAACCTCATCCCGCACGGCCGAAAATCAAACTGCAATTCGCTCCGCCGAAACCGAATGAATTGCTGAGCACTCGCCTCACCGCTGTGCGCCGGTTCTCCTTGATGTAGTGAGCCGTAAGAGTCGGATCGATCCGATGCGTGTGCACGCCGCCCGGCATCAATCCATTTTGGATGGCGAGTACGCTGATCACTGCCTCCAATGCGCCTGCCGCTCCCAAAGTATGGCCGGTCGCGCCCTTGGTCGAGCTGCACGGCGTGGTCGGACCAAAAATACTGGTGACCGCCTGACTTTCGGAGCGATCGTTGCTCGGCGTTCCCGTGCCATGCAGATTGATGTAATCGACGTCGCCGGGCTCCATCGATGCCGCCGTCAAGGCAGCCTGTATGGCGCGTTTTGCGCCCAGGCCTTCCGGGTGAGGCGCCGACATGTGGTAGGCGTCGCTCGACTCGCCCACGCCGTAGAGCAGCACGGCGTCGGGGTCCAGATTTTCCGGTACGCGCTCCAGCAGCGCGAATGCGGCAGCTTCGCCGATGGAAATGCCGTCGCGTGCGGCATCGAAGGGGCGGCACGGCGCGGGCGAGGAGAGCTGCAAGGAATGGAATCCATACAAGGTGGTGAGGCACAGCGAGTCCGTTCCGCCCACCAGTGCCGCATCGATGAGTCCCGCTTCGATCATGCGCCGTGCGGAGCCGAACACTTTGGCGCTGGATGCACAGGCCGAGGAAACCGCCACCGCCGGGCCTTCCAGCCGGCAACGCTGCCTGAGGTAGTCCGCGACGGAGAATGAGTTGTGGGTGGTGCCGTATTCGAAGCTCGGGGGCAGCGCCCCGCTGACGGCGTCACGCGCTCGATAAGCCAGCTCGGTCTGCATGATGCCGGCCGTGCTCGTGCCGATGAACACTCCGACACGGCGGCGGCCCCATCGTGCCGCAGCCGCTTGCACGGCGTCGAAAAATCCGTCTTGCTGCACGCCAAGCTCAGCCAAACGGTTGTTGCGGCAATTGAATATCTGCAGGTCTTTGGGCAGACGCTGCGCATCGACGCCGGGGACTTCGCCGACGTGGGTATCGATTTTCACCGTTTCGAATTCGCAGCGGGCAAGTCCGCTGCGTTGCTCGATGAGGGCGCTCAGCGTCGGCGCCACGCCCCGGCCGATGCAGCTGGTCGCCGTATATTCCGCAAGCAGCAATGGTTTCATGGTGTTCTCACGCCAACGCCGAGCGCAGCGTCACGGGGGTCAAGCCCTGGGTGTTGAGTGCGTCGAGCAGGCGCGGCAGGACTTCCAGGATCACCGGCATGCCGCTGCGGCTGCGCGCCGCATGGCCGTCGTGCAACAATAGAATATCGCCGGTTTGCAGCGAGTGGGCCAGACGCCGGAACACGGCATCCGGATCACCGCTCACGGTGTCGAATCCGCGGCGTGTCCAACTGGCAAGGCGCAGTTTCAGCCGCACCAGCACAGGATCGAGAAAGGGATTGCGCAGACCCGCCGGGGCGCGAAAGAATCTCGGCCGGCATCCTGTCACGCGAAAGATGCTGTCCTGCGCGCGTGAAATCTCGGCGCTCATTCCGCCGGGCCCCAGCAATGAGAAGTTGTGCCGGTGCCGCTGACTGTGATTTTCAATGGCGTGGCCGCGCCGGACGATTTCTTGCGCGAGATCCGGATAACGCAACACGCGTTCGCCGACGCAAAAAAAAGTTGCGCACGCCCGGTACTCCTCGAGCTGCGCCAAGACTTGGGGCGTGACATCCGGCTCGGGACCATCATCGATGGTAATCGCGACACCCGCCGTGATGCCGGCGCGCGCGGGCAGGCGTGTCCAATTCGGGCCCAACAGCTGGCTTCGCGGCCAAAGGCCGGCCGCCGCCAATGCGACGTGGTTCAAGACCACCGCGCCGAGCGCCCAAGGCCACGCGCGCGGCCTCGCGAAAGCGGCCGCCGCCGCGCCCAAGTGTACGGCGCCGGACGCCAGCAACAGCGGGGAAGGTGTCCACCGCCCAGGCGGGTCGCTTTCTTGGTTCATACGAAATGCGAGTCCAGAAAATTCTCCCACAGCTTCATCCACGTGCGCCATTCATGGCCGCCGCCGATGACATGGACGGCGTCCGCCGGCAGCCCCTGCGCCAACAGGCCATGCGCCAGCAGGCCATGCGCCGCCGAGAATCGGTCATCTTGCCCGTATCCTAAGTACAGCGGTCGCGGGGCGACTCGCGCCTTCAGGTAGCGCCATATTCGGCGTTCCGCATCGGCTTGCGCAAGTTCACCCGGCTCCCATCCGGCCAGCCCCTGGGCCGCGGCGATTTCGTTGAGCAGCATGCGATTTCCCAGATAGGGCGCCAGCAGACACAGTCCATCGAACTCGTCTGGATGAGAGCTGGCATAGTCCAGCGCGACCAGGCCGCCGAGCGAGATTCCCGCCAACCAAACCGACACCCCCGATCCGAGCGCCGGCAACACGATCTCGTGGCGCAAACGATCAAGAGGCTCGCGATCATCCAGGTGCTGCATCTCCAAATCGACGAACCTAAGATCCAAGGGGAGCTGCCGCTCGAGAACCGCCTCCGGAAATCCCGCGTCCAGGAAATCTTGCGCCGAGTGATACGCGCCCGGGAACCATACCATCTGCGTCGCGGCCGCCCTGCCGGGCTCAGCGGGCTTAAGAATGCTGCGCATGAGCGTTTGCGGCGGGCGCGCCGATCGCGGCGAACAGCAGCGCGAGAAATGCGCCCGGCGCCACCGTGGTGCCCAATGCGACGAGCACCGGAACCTGCGAGAAGGACAAAAGGCCGAAACCGATTACCGTGCTGGCATTGGCAATGACCAGCGATGCCAGCGTGAGCGCTTCGCTGCCGCCGTCTTCCGCATGGGCCTGACGGTCGAAAAACAGCGCGTAGTTCGAGCCGACGGCCACAATGAGCAGCATGCCCACCAGGTGCAGAATGGTCAATTGCACGCCGGCGATGGCGAGGCCCGTGGCAACCGCGAGCACCGCGAGCACCAAGGGCGCGAGCACGCGCGCGACGCGCAGCGGCGAACGCAACGCAATCAGCAACAGAACCGTCAGCGCCAAAAATCCGGCAAGTGAAAAGCGGATTGCCTCGGACAGATAACCGGCATACAGCGCGTCCGACTCCTGCTTGAGGTCGAGCACCTGCGCGTCCTCCAGCTTGGCGTCTTTCAGCGCCGCGACCACGCGAGCCATGTCGATCGGCCCGCCTGCCGCCGCGCTGCGCAGCGGCAGCAGCGCACTCCATTGATCCCTGCGGTGAAGGACCAACGCATCGAAGCCGGCGTTCAGCGAGGTACCCGCCAAGTCCCGCGACGTGACCAACGCCGCGTGGCGCGTGGCTTCGATGTCCTCGAGGAAGGGCTGTAATCGATCGGCGCGCAACGGCAAGCCGTCCAGCGCTTGCTTCAAATTGGCGCTCAGTTCAGATGCGCTCGGCAGGCTGCTGCGGCGTATTTCTTGCGTCGCCATGCTCGGCAGGTAATTGGCAGGACTCTCGAATCCGCCGATCGTTTTGTCGTCCACCAATCCCTGCAGTGCGTGCGCCGCGCGCTCGGCGCTGCGCAGTATCGATTCCTGGTCGGGTCCGGAGACGATCACCAGATCGCGAACGTCGGCGGCGCCCAGATCGGCGCGCAGCTTCGCATCGTAGTTCTGCTCCTCGATCGACACGGGGCTCAAGGCCGACAGTTCGCGATTCCAAAGCGTCGCCCGATCGTGGTACAGCACCACGATCGCCAGCATCACCAGCGCAACGCTCCACAGCACGATGGCCGCGCGGCCGATTCGCCGAACGCCCTGCAACCGGGCGGCGACGCGAGCGCCGAAAGGCGTCACGTCGCGAATCGCGAAATCCCCGGGCAGCAATGCCGGCAATACAAAGCGTGTCACCAACGCGGCGGCAATCAGGCCGCTGATGGAATAAAGACCCAGTTGCTTCAGCCCCGGAAATCCCGAAGGCAGCAATGACGCGAATCCGCACACGGAAGCCAGCATCCCGAGGCGCACCGTCGGCCACCAAAGCTGCTGCCAGCTGCGGTCCGCGGCCGCATTCCGGACATGGCGCGATTGAATGAAGAAATAGATCGAGTAATCGACGGATTCACCGATCAATGTAATGCCGAAACCCAAAGTAATGCCGTGGACGGCGCCGAATCCGAGCGCCACGGAGGCGACGCCGACCAGCGCGCCGGTGGTCACCGGCAACAGGCCCAAGCCGAGCGCGGGCAATGATCGATAAACAATGAGCAGCAGCGCCACCACCAGTATGCTGCTGGCGATTGCCAAGCGCACGGCGGCCCGCTCAATTTTGGCACGCGCCGCCACGGCAAATACCGCGGGTCCGCTGAGGCGCAATTGCACGCCTTTGTTCGGGCCCTGCCGCGAGTCGCCTGCGGCGGTTGCAAATGCCGTGCGAATCGCAGCGATCGCCTCGCTCTGGGCGTCGCTGTCGGAGCCGCTTGCCGCAGTTTGCGCGACGGCCAAAGCGCGGGTTGCATCGGCGGAAACCCAAACGCCATCGCGGCTTTGCGGCGACGGCGCGCGCGCCAATTGGTCGACGATGTTCAGCAGTTCGCCCGTCGGATCGCGCGGCAACAGGGTCTTGAACAGCAAGCCCGCGGGCGAGGACAGATTGTCGATGGTCTCCTTCATTGCCGCGTTCAACCCCGACGCCGAAAAGCGCTCCGCGGTCACCGCCTCGCTCAACAGATATCGGTGCTGAAACAGGAATTCGCGATCTCGTTGGCCCGCCACGGCCTCGCCGTTGTTGACGCTGGAGAACCGGGGGTCCTTGCGCAACTGCCCGGCCATCGCCGCTGATACGCGGGCGCGCGCGGCGGCGTCGCCTTGCTCCAGCGCGATCAGGATCAGACGAGTGGCAGGTCCATCGCGCAGCTGATCGACCAGCAGCTGCTGGACGGGCGTGGGATTGGCCGGCAAGAACGCCGATAGATCGGTGATGTAGTGGGCGCGCGCCACGATGAATGCCGCGAACGCGATGCAGCCGGCCCAGAGGATGAGGACTCGCGCACGCCGCACCATCATGGCAATGTGGATGGCCGCAGGGTCATCAACGACCGGTCGCCGTCGGGCTGGCGAATTTCAACCTTCAATAGTTGATCGCGCACGCCGTCGATGCGCACCTGCGCGACCGACTGCTTGACCTTGGATTCCACCGGGATCAAGGTCAGGGTCCAGCGTGCAACGCTGCCGGTGAATTCCAGATGAAATAGCCGTTCAAGGGCGCTGCGATCGCCGGCCAAGGTGGCGCGAATGCTTTCGACGAACGGCTGGACTTGCGGATAAGCATGCAAGTCCATCACGCGCTTGTTGTGCGCACGTTCCACCGTCAAGACCCCGCCGGTGAGCACCAGAGTTTCCGCACGCGGTTTGATCGTGCGTTTCTCGAGCCGATCCGGCGCGTCGTAGCGCAGCTCGCCCGAGGATTCGACCGGGTGGTTCAAGACCTTGAGAAAGTGTTGCTCGATGAATTCGACCCGGCCATGTTGCCGCATCGCGAGCAGACCCATGACCTCGTTGAGATCACTGAAGGGCGGCGGCGGAGCGCCCGACGCAACCGTGCCGCACAAGGCGCCCATGAGACACAAGACGATGAGCGGCAGGCGCACTAGGGGCTCCGGTTTCCGTCCGGGCGAGCCCAGAAATCGAAAAAATTGAACCAGTTGTAGGGATCGGTGCGGCAGTAATGCTCGAGCACCGCCGCGTAGCGCTCGATCGCCGCGCACACCGCAAGACGGCGGCTGCCGACGCTCGTGGCGGAGAAATCCGCGACCCGTTCGAATACCACATGATAGTTATTCTTGCCGCGGTACAGGCCGGCCATGAAAAAAACCGGGCAGCGCAGAATGGCCGCCGCGCGCATCGGTCCGGTGGGCACGTAGGCCTGTTCCCCCAGGAACGTGACTGCCTGGGTTGGCTCCTCTCCCAAGGTGCGGTCAGCCAGCACGCCGACGCAGCCGCCCTGCTCCAGACGCTCCGCGATACGCAGCATGGCATCGATTTGGCCGAGCGACACGATATCCGGAACCGCTTTTGGATTGATGGCGGCGAGGATGCCGCTGATCTTGCGTGCGTTGTCCTCGTACATCGCCATCGAAACGCGCAGACCGTTTTGCCGCCGGCTCAAGGAATGCATCACCGCGAAGCTGCCCAGGTGCGAACCCACCAGCAGGGCGCCTCGGCCGATCGACACCTGGGCCAGCACCATCGCCTCTCCCTCGACAGAGATATTGAATCTCTCGAACTGTTCGTTCATCAGATAGACGCGGTCGTGAATGGTGCTCGCGAAGCTCAAGATTTGCAGAAAGCGGTCGCGCGCCGTTGCCGCTCTGCCCAAGGCACGGCGCAGGTAGCAGCGCGAGTGGCGCCGGGCGCTGGGCCCGAACATGAAGAAATACGCGGCAATACAATAGAGAATGATGCGGCTCGAGCTGCGGCCCAGGCGCAACGAAAGAAAGGCCATGACCTTCAGCAGCCAAAGGCTGCCGCGCTCGCGATGCCTGACCCATTCGGCCGCGTTGGCCGGGCCGCCCGCAAGATTCGCGCCCTTAAGATTCATGGATCGTGCCGGCGGTCACTTTGCGCTCAGCGACTCGAATCTCAAAGTGAATCAATCCTGGTGCGGGAGCTTCGTGTTCCAAGACCAGAGTTTCGCCCGGCCGAACCGCCTCGAGAAACTTCGCGGACCGAATGCGCCAGCCATGAAGGTCAATTCCGCGCCCAAGTTCAATGGCCTTGAGCATCTCATCCAGCAGCAGGGCGCCGGGCAGGACGGGAAATGCGGGGAAGTGGCCCGCAAACACGGGGTGGTCCGCCGCCAGGCTGAGCGTGCTGTGCATTTTCATTGCGATTCGTTCATTCGCTTTGTCGATCGGCGAGGCCTTGCAGTGCCTGTCGAGGCAACTTGCCGGTGGCGTTGCGCGGCAGCTCCTCGACCATGAGCAACGGGCGCGGCAAAAACACCGGGTCGATCCGCTGCCTCAACTGTTCGGTCAACGTGGCAACGCTCAATCCCGGAGCGACGACCACGGCGCCCAGGCGCGCCACTCCGGTCGACCCCGTCAAACCTTCTCGCAGGAAGAACGCGCCGTCAACCACGCCCGGAATGGCATTCAGCTGCGCATTCAAGTAGCCGAAAGAGCTGCGCTTGCCCGCCACGTTGACCAAGTCGGCCGTGCGGCCGTGCAGCAGGAACTCCTCATCTCCCGTGATCTCGATGACATCGCACATCGGCGTCAATTGCTCGATGTGACCGCCTTGCGCAAAGACTTGCTCGTTCACAATGCTCAAGCGAACGCCCGGCCAGAGCCGCCATGCGGCGGTGTCCGCCGTCCGTCGGATGGCAATTTGGCCGGTTTCCGTGGAGCCATAAATCTCCAGCAGCGAGGTCCGGTACTTGTCCTCGACTTCGCGTGCCAGATCTTGGCTCAAGGGGGCTGTGGCCGATACCACCAGATCCACCGGGGGGAATTCCACTTCGGAGGTGAGCAGGGTGCGCAAGTGGATGGGGGTGGTCACCAGGGCCCGCGGCCGCGGGACCCTGTTGACGGCTGCCGCAACATCGGCCGGATAAAACGGCCGCTCCGCGCAGAAGGCGTTGCCGCTCAGGAGCGCCAGCAATACGGTGGATTCAAACCCGTACATATGCTGTCCGGGTACCGTGCCGATGATGGCGTGACTCCTGCCATCGGCTAATCCCAAGCGCGGCGCACCGTTCTGAATGCAGCGCGCCAGCAGGCCCCAGGTCTTCCTGTAAGGAACGGGCGTGCCGGTAGAGCCCGAGGTAAAGACGATCGCCGCGAGCTGCGTCGTGGGGATGCCGGGAATGCTGAAACGCTCCGCCGCCTCCGGCATGGGCTCGGGAAACCGGCCGGGAAAAAGGATCTGCGGCAATTCGATCTCGCAGCGCGGGTCGTCGGTCAAACAGAATGCGTCCGGCGCAAAGGCAGCGAGCTGCGTAATGACCTGCGGGGTATGCGTCGAAGGCAGCAGGCTCACGCGCCCGGACATCAAGCAAGCCGCGAGCCCCACCGTGAACTGATATCGGTCGGCGCACACATTCAGCACATGCTGCGAATCAGGCAGACATTTCGCCAAATGTTTCGCGTCGGAAAGAAATTGTGATGCCGTGACCGCGACGCCGTTGCGATAGGCCACGACCGCCGCCGGTGAGGAATGTGACAGTAGCGCGATGGTGTCCATGAGGCGTCAGGGCGGATTCACGAAGTACACGCGCAAGGTTGCGATCAAGCCGCTGCGCTGCACCTGGGGCAGCACGCGGCGCCGGACTGCGTACTCCGCCACGAACATGAGCAAGATCAAGGGAAGCGAAAAGAAATTGACGAACAGCGACCAGACGCGCAGCGGCGCAAACTCGAACAGCACGCAGGTCACCGCCATATTCAGCAAGAAGAAAATGACCCACGCAACGGTGACGCTGCGGGTGTAGCGCAGTTCGAGCGCGGAGAGCGGCCCGTGAACCTTGTCCGCGAGCCGCGTACAGAGCGGCACCCGGCCTTTGAGCAGCGAGCGCCCGAAACTGAAGGCCATGATGCCGTAGAAGCCGCACTGCTGGATCAAATACACCACGGAAAAATTCTCGGTGAAAAGCGGCCAGTAGTGATGCAGCAGGAACGCCGCCGCCGCGGCCGCCAGGAAGGCGATCAGCGTGCCGCTCCAACGCCAGAGTAGAGCGAAACCGAGGGTCAGCATGGGCGCCAGTGCGAGACCTGCACCCAGATCCTGCGCCTGTGGGTTCGAATTGCTGTAGTGCGACAGTACCGAGTAAGCGATAAAGAACACGACGACGGCAGCAAGCTGCAGTCTACGTCCCGAAGCCATGGCTACTTGGTTCTCTGCGCCGCAATGTACTCTGCTAGGTGCCTCAAAGAACGGAAGATCTGCTGATTCTCCTGGCTGTCGGCCCGCAAGTGAATGCCGTATTGCTTAGAGACGATGAGCGCCACCTCCAAAATATCGATGGAATCCAAGCCCAGCCCTTCGCCATACAGGGGTGCGTCAGGATCGATATCCTGGGGCAGCACCTCGAGGTTCAGTGCTTGCACGAACAGCGCGGCGAGTTCCCGCTGTAGACCGACATCGGTCAGCGGCGCCGGCTGTTGCATGAGCGACGCTTTGTCGGACATAGGCTAGGCTTTCAGTTGGAGTTCGAAGTGAAGGCATTATATAGGTGCGGGCCGATGCGGCAACCCGCAGGCGAACGGCGTATGCTCCGGCGCTATGCAAGCTCCGCACCCGCCGTTGCGCGATTACTACTTGCACGAGGCGGAACGGGGCGACTGGGTACGGCAGCTGTTCGACCGGACCGCCGGCGATTATGACCGAATCGAGCGCGTCATGGCCTTCGGGTCGGGGTCCTGGTACCGCAGACGGGCGCTTTCGAGGGCTGGCCTCCTGCCGGGCATGCGGGTGCTCGATATTGGTGTCGGTACCGGCCTCATGGCCCGGCAAGCAGCAGGTTTGGTGGGCGCGTTGGGATCGGTCACGGGAGTCGATCCCAGCAGCGGAATGATCCAAAGCGCCAATGTTCCCCCAGGGGTGGAACTGCTGATCGGCAGCGCCGAAGTCATCCCCGCGTCGCCGGCCACGGCTGACTTCCTCTGCATGGGATACGCGCTGCGCCACATCGCCGACATGTCCGCCGCTTTCCGGGAGTTCATGCGGGTGCTCAAGCCCGGCGGCCGGATTTGCCTCTTGGAGATCACTCGCCCGGAGGGGCGGGCCTCGCGCGCGATTCTCAAAACCTACATGCGGGGAATCGTGCCGTTCCTGGCAGGCATTCTTGGGGAGAATGCCGATTCGCCCAAACTCATGCGTTACTACTGGGACACGATCGATGCCTGTGCGGCTCCCGACGAAATCCTGGAGACGATCCGCGAGGCGGGGTTCGTTGAGGATTACCGATATGTAGCGTTGGGCATATTTTCGGAATACTGCGCGCGCAAACCGATGGCGTAAGGCAGGGGCCTGCTCAGGCGGGCGTCCAAGCCTTGCGCAGGCGCCGCGCCGCCAGCAACGGCAGCCGCAGAATAAATCCAAGGAACAGCCGGAAATGCATCCAGGTGAGCAGCGCATTGTCGCGCCCGTATTTAAAATGCGAGATGCCTCCCTCTTCGGGTCTGAAGTAGCTCACTCTCGCGGGCAGATTGATCGGCCTCACCCCCCGCCAGCACAGCCGCACCACGGCCTCGACGTCAAAATCGAAGCGGCGCATCCAAAGTTGCCGCTGCATGACGCTGATCAAGGGATCGATCGGATAGACGCGAAAGCCAAAAAGCGAGTCGCCAATCCCGGCCCACAGCGTTTCAAGATTGGCCCACCAGTTGGATATTTTGCGCCCCTTGACGCGAAGGCTCGGCGCGCTGTCATCGAATACCGGTTTTCCCAGCACCATCGCAGCGGGCGATGCCGATGAGGTTTGCATGAAAGGCGCAATCCTGTCGGCCGGATGCTGTCCGTCGGAGTCCATGGTCAGCACGTGGGTAAAGTTCAGGGCGCGCGCCTCGCGCATGCCGAACAGCACTGCCGCCCCCTTGCCGCGATTCTTGGGAAGCATCCACACGCGAAGATTCGGCTCCGCGGCGGCCATCTCCGACAGCCGGTGTTCGGAATGATCGGTGCTGCCGTCGATGACCACCCACACGGGAGCCCATTGTTCCAGGGCCGCGCGCACCGTTGCATATACCTTGGGGCCTGGGTTGTAGCTCGGAATGAGCACCAGGTGAGTGCTCGATGGCGTCATGATGCGCGTTTCAGCCAACGCGACTGCAGCGCAGTTTCGAGCGCACGGCGGTAGTACTCATCGAGTTCTGCCGTAAAGGCGGCGACGTCCGACGGCGGATCGAATCGCCGGCCCAACCGGACGCGGTATGTGATGGGCAACTCGGGCCGCTTGAACAGCGGCCACCCCTTGCTCAAGAAGGGCGAGTCGGTCTCAATGAGCAGAGTTTGTATCGGCACTTTGGCATGTTTCGCAATGAGACCGACGCTGCCGACCAGAGGATTGATCGGCGCCCGCGTCGTACGCGTGCCCTCGGGAAACAGCAACAGCACTCCGCCTGCATGCAAGTGCGCCACGGATTCTTTGACCATTTGCCGTGAAGAGTCATTTCTCACGTAACGCGCGAGCCGTGAGCCCGAACCTAAAAACACATTGTTCATGAGCTCCGACTTCATCACGCACACGAGATTCGGATGGCGGGTGAGGATCAGCAACGCGTCGATCAGCGCCGGATGGTTCGGTGCCAGGATCAGCGGCGGGCCGCCTCTCAAGGTGTCGACGGCACGCAAGTCCAAATGGTAGGTGCGCGTGAGCGACAAAGACCAGGAATAGATGCGGAAGCCCGCCATGATGCCGAATCGGCCGACCGCCGTACCGGCGCGCGCCGGCAAGATGAAATAGAGCGGCACGGCAAATATCGACCAGGCCAGACAGATGAGACCCAACAGAGCCAGAGAACTATAGAGCGCGAAATATTCGTAGATGATTTTTAGAATACGCGGCATCGTCGGCATCAGTCCGGTACGTTTACGATCTGTGATGACCGCTTGATCATCCAGGCGAAACCAAATCCCCCCGTCCAATAGCTTTTGCGCTGAACCAGCGGGCTGTCAACAAAAGCAGCGCCGGCCAATGTGTCATAGCGCATGTACGCGCCAACCCAAAACTTCGGATAGCGTTTCGACAAGGCCGCCAGGGTCTGTGTTCCGGCGTACCCGCCCTCGGCATGAAATTCCGGCCGCGATGCGGTCGCAAACTGCGGGGCAACTGAATAGAAATAATCATGATAACGGTGATCCGCGAATAGCGGGCCCGCCAGGAGCCCGAGATTCCAGCCCGGGAGCCCAAAGGGGTCCCTCAAATCCAGATTGAATCTGGGGCTGAATGTCCATCCGATGATGCGCGGCGAGGATTCAACCGTCGCCGCGTAGCGCAGCGGCATGCGCAAATCGAACTTTACCTTGCCCCCGTCGCTGCGAAACAGATGCAAGTCGAACGAGGGGCCTACTTCAACGGTGGATCTAAGGTCGGGCATGCCGCTGCGTTCGCGGTCGTTGCGCACCGGTGTAGTCAAGTTGAAACTCAGATTGATTTCGAGCCGGTCTTGGTTGAACAGCGTACCGCGTACGCCATCCCGATCCGCCTTCAGGAACTTGCCGTTATAGATCAGGTAGGGAACGGGCAGGGGGTAGGCGTGGGTGGTATTGGAACCGCGATAGTCCTGAAAGGCGATCGCGCCTGCGCCAAGTCCGACTTCCCACAGGGGTACTTCTTTCGCATGCGCAGGAACCGTGCAGCACGCTGCGGCCAGCAGCACCGCGCCGATGGCCTTAATGTCAACCTCGGGCATACACTTCGCTTTGGTTTTGGGTCCGATCGAGTGAACCCGGGCGACCGCATCCTAGTCTAAGATACCAAACCATGCATATTTTGATTGTCGAAGATGACGAAATTGCTCGCGATTACCTGGCGAAGGCGCTGCGGGAGGCCGGTCACACCGTGGACGTGGCGGGCAACGGTATGGAGGGCCTGCACATGGCCTCATCGATGGCCGTCGACCTGGCGATCGTCGACCGCATGCTGCCGAAGATGGACGGCCTGGCGCTGGTGCAGTCGCTGCGCGCCACCGGCCGCAAGGTACCGGTGCTGATCTTGAGCGCGCTCGGTGATGTCGACGACAGAATTACGGGTCTGCGCGCCGGCGGCGATGACTATCTGACCAAGCCCTACCATATGGCGGAACTGCTGGCGCGCATTGATGCGCTGGCTCGCCGCGGCGACGCGGGCAACGCGGAAGCCAGCACCAGATTGAAATTGGCGGACCTGGAACTCGACCGGATGACCCGGCGCGTCATGCGCAACGGCAAGAAGATAGAGTTGACCGCCCGCGAGTTCCAGCTGCTGGAGTTCATGATGCGCCATAGCGGACAGGTCGTGACGCGCACCATGCTGCTCGAGGGTGTGTGGGACTATCATTTCGACCCCCAGACCAATGTGATCGACGTGCATATCAGCCGATTGCGCCAGGCGATCGACAAAGACTTCGACAAGCCTCTGCTGCACACGGTGCGCGGCGCAGGGTACAGCCTGCGCGAAGACGAATAGCTTTGGGGCCCGACCAGCGCTTTCTCCGTGTTCTCGATACCTCCCCGTTTCGTATCGCCATCGTCTATTCGATCGTGTTCGCCATTGGCGCAGCCGCGCTCATCTATGCCGTGGATTTTGCCGTCTCGCGCGTGGTCGACGGCAGCACCGAAAATTTGATCGAAGCAGAGGTGCAGGGGCTGCGCGAGCAAATGCTGGTGCTCTCGCGCAGCGACTTCATCGAACTGATCGAACAGCGCTCGCAAGACCAGGACGTGCGCGGCGCGGTGTACCTGATGGTGGACCCGCAGCTGCGCCCGGTGGCGGGAAATGTGCCCGCGTGGCCGAAAGTCGATGCGAGTGCCGGCAAGTGGTTTCTGTTCAAAGTATCCGTGCCGTTCGGCGACGAGACGCGGGAGCACGAGATGCGCGCACAGCGCTTTCCGCTGCCCGGCGGCTATCGCATGTTGGTGGGACACGATGTGCAGGAAAGGCAGGACGTCAAAAGTCTCATGATGCGCGGCCTGATCACGGCGGTGGTGCTCACCTTGCTGCTGGGGCTGGGCGGCGGTTTTTGGATGGGACGACGCATCCTCGCGCAGGCGGGAGCGATTTCCGCGGTGGCCACGCAAATCATGCGCGGCGACCTGTCGCAACGCCTGCCGGTTCGTGATGCCGACGATGAGATCAACACCTTGGCGCGCGAGATCAACACCATGCTCGACAAGATCGAGCAGCTCACGCTGGCGATGCGTACCGTTCTGGACAGCGCCGCGCACGATTTGCGCACGCCTTTGAACCGCCTGCAGGCCAGCGCCGAGGGCGCGATGAGTTCGCTCAAAACGGGCTCGCCCGAGCGGCGCGTTCTCGAAGGGGTAACCGCCGAGGTGGATCAGATGCGCAGCACATTGGATGCGCTGCTGCGGATCGCGCTTGCGGAGACCGGCACGGTGGCCCGGGAACCCGTTGATCTGTCCGAGCTGGTCGCGAGCGTGGTGGAACTGTACGCGCCCGTGAGCGAAGAGCGCGGCATCGTGTTGGAGAGTTCGGTGGCACCGGGAGCGCAGGTGCAGGGAAACCGGCAATTGCTGGCTCAGGCGCTCGCGAATCTGCTCGACAATGCCATTAAATTCACGCCGGACGGGGGCCGCATCCGGGTCGTGTTGGATCAATCGGGCGGCGCGCCGCAAGTCATCGTGGAAGATAACGGCCCCGGCATTCCCGCCGACAAGCGCGAGATCGTGCTCGGCCGCCGTGTGCGCCTCGATGAGGCGCGAAAATTTCCGGGGTCAGGCCTGGGGCTGTCGCTGGTCGCGGCGGTGACCAAATTGCACGGCGCGCATCTGGTGCTGGATGATGCGCGACCGGGCTTGAAGGTTTCATTGAAATTTTGACGGCCACGAGAAATATCGAGGAGCGACTATGTGGAAGTTTTCGGCCTGCGCGATCGGCATTGCCGGCTTGGCAGCCTGCGCCGGCAATCAGCCCGCAGTGAGTGCATCTGCGCAGCACGCGGCCCCGCAGCCGATGCTGCGCTCGGGCATCGATCTGCAATACGCGGACAGCTCGGTTCGTCCTCAAGATGATGTTTATCAGTATTTGAACGGCAAGTGGCTGCGCACTTTTCAGCTGCCTGCCGATAAAGGTGCGGTGGGGTCGTTCACCGCCGTCGAGGACACGACCGAGGAGCAGCTGCGCAGCATCGTCGAGAGCCTCGACCAGGCCAGTCTCAGCGACGGCGATGCGGACGCGAAGAAGCTCGCCGATCTGTACGCGAGTTTCATGAACGAGGAGCAGCTCGAGGCGTTGGGTTTAAAGCCGCTGCAAGCGGAATTTGCCGCCATCGATGCCATCAAGGACTTGAACGCCCTGCCCGTGCTGGTGGCGCACATGAATGCCATCGGCGCGGGCGCGCCCTACGGTCTATTCGTCAATCTGGACGCGAGGAACTCCACCCAGTACGCAGTGAGCCTGTTTCAGGGCGGCTTAGGCCTGCCGGATCGGGATTACTACTTGAAGGACGACGCCAAACTCAAGCAGGCGCGGGTCGGCTATCTGGCGCACATCGAGAAAATGCTGAGCATGGCGGGCGAATCGAAGGCCGCCGAGCTTGCGGCCGCGATCCTCAACCTGGAAACCGCGCTGGCCAAGCTTCAGTGGACGCGCGTGGAGGACCGGGATCCGATCAAGACCTACAACAAGACGGCAATCACCGAGCTGCCGGCGTTGATGCCGGGGTATGACTGGCAGCGTTATGTGCGCAGCGCCGGCATCGACGGCAAAGTCGACTCGGTCATCATCAGGCAGCCGAGCTATTTCACGGGTCTTGGCAAGGTGATGACGAATACACCGCTGCCGGTGTGGAAGGCGTATTTCAAGTGGCGGGTGCTGTCCGCAGCGGCGCCGTATCTTTCAAAGACCTTCGTCGATGAACGCTTCGCGTTCACCGGCGGCATATTGCGCGGCGTTCCCGAAAATCAACCGCGCTGGAAGCGCGGCGTTGCGCTGCTCGACGGCAGCATCGGCGAGGCGCTCGGCAAGCTGTATGTCGCGAAATATTTTCCGCCGCAGCACAAGGCGCGCATGCAGGCGCTGGTGCAAAATTTTCTGGAGGCGTACCGGCGGGATATCGATACCTTGGACTGGATGAGTGCCGAAACGAAGGTCGGCGCCCAGGCCAAGCTTGCAAAAATGCTGCCCAAGATCGGCTATCCCGACCGTTGGCGCGACTACAGTACGCTGAAGGTTTCGCGCGACGATTTGCACGGCAACGTGGTTCGGGCGAATGAGTTCGAGTATCGGCGCAATCTGGCCAAGTTGGGCAAGCCGGTGGATCACGGCGAATGGCGCATGCGTCCGCAGACCGTCAACGCGTCATATAACCCAACCAGCAATGAAATCACCTTTCCGGCGGCGATCCTGCAGCCGCCATTCTTCGACGCGACGGCCGACGATGCGGTGAACTATGGGGGTATCGGCGCCGTGATCGGCCATGAGATGAGCCACGGCTTCGATGATCAGGGCAGCCAATTCGATGCTGACGGCAATCTGCATGACTGGTTCACCAAGGCCGATCACGAGAAATTTGCCGAAAAAACCAAGGCGCTGGTTGCGCAGTACAACGCTTACGAGCCGGTGCCCGATTACCATGTCAATGGCGCGCTGACGCTCGGCGAGAATATCGGCGACAATTCCGGCCTGGCGATCGCCTACAAGGCCTATCGAATATCGCTGGCGGGCCACGAGGCGGCGGTCGTCGACGGGTTTACCGGCGATCAGCGTCTGTATCTGGGGTGGGTGCAGGTCTGGCGCGGCAAGGTGCGCGAGGCCGAGGCGATCCAAAACATCAAGACCAATCCGCATTCGCCGCCGGCGGTGCGCGGCACGGCACCCTTGAGAAACCAGGCGGGCTTCTATGCGGCATTCGGCTTGAAGCCGGGCGACAAACTGTATTTGCCGCCGGATCAACGCGTGAATATCTGGTAAGCGTCAAATTATCGGCGGCCGCCGGGTTCTGGGGCGAGCTCGCGATTGGCTATAAGTCACTGAATTTATTGATAAACACAGTCTAAAATTCTGATGGCATAGAACTTGCTCGATTCCAGGCGCGGCGTGTGCCCGCGATGGAATCGAACTATGGCCGACGAAGCTGACGACGCTCCTCCCCCGCCCGCAAAGAAAGCCGGCGCACTTGTGGGCAACTTGATGAACGGGCTGGGCATTTTTGCGCTCACCCTGGTGGCCGTCGTTGTCGGCGGCTTCATCAATGCCAAGCTGCATCCGTTGCCGGATCTGAAGCTCGACAAGGACGGCAAGATCACGGCCATCGTGCCCGTGCCCGCAGCCGCCGCGAAGGGCGCGGAGGGGGGCTCCGGCAAGCCCTCGCTGTACTACGCCATCGACCCGCCGTTGGTCGTGAATTTCGAGGATGGTTCGGCGGTGCGCTTCCTGCAAATTTCCATGGAGATCATGGCTCACGACGAAAAGGCCATCGAGAGCGTGCAGAAAAACATCCCCTTGATCCGCAACAACCTGCTGTTGCTGATGAGCAATCGCAACTATCAGGCGATGATGTCGCGCGAAGGGAAGGACAAGTTCCGGCAGGAAGCCCTCGCGGAAGTCCGCGCCGTGCAGAAGAAGGAAGGAAGTCCCGATGTGGACGACGTGCTGTTCACCAGTTTCGTGGTGCAGTAATGAGCCAAGCCCCAGCGCGCATCTCCGATGAAGAGGTGCAGGCACTGCTCGAAAAGAGCGGCAGGGAAAATCCCAACGCCGTTCGGCCCTATGACTTCGCGGCACAGCGCATCAATCGCACGCAGCTGCCGCTGCTGGAGGCGGTCAGCAAGAATTTTGCGGAACGGGCGGCGGCTTCCTTGTCCGGATTGCTGGGGCGGGATGCCGGCATGCAGTTCGAATCGGTGGAATCGGTGAAAAGCGCCGATTTACAAGCCTCGTTGCCGGTGCCGGCAACCTTCGCCGTGGTGCGTCTCAAACCCTTACCCGGCTTCGCCTACGTCAGCGTCGAGCCGGCGTTGTTGCTGACTCTGCTCGACGGCTTCTTCGGCGGCTCGGGGCGCGCAAATGCGGACCCCCAGGCGGTGCTCGCTCCGGCGGCACAGCGATTTCTCGCACTCATGCTGCGCAGTTTTACGGCCGATTTTGCCGCCGCCTGGCTGCCCGCGTCGGCGGTGGAATTGGAACTCGTGAAGCAGGAAACCAATCCGCGGCTGGTGCAGCTGGGCGGCCCGCTCGAATCGGTTGTCGTGGTCAAGTTCAACGTGGAATTCGCGGCGCGCAGCGGCCGCATCGATTGGCTGCTCCCCGACGCCTTGCTCAGTCCGATTCGCGAGGCGCTCGCCGGCGACGGTGCAGCAGCCCCGGTGCGCAAGCATGAAGCCTGGGCGCCGGTGTTGACGAGCGCATTGCAAGAAGCGCAATTGGACACGCGCGCGGTTCTCGCGCAAGCGCAAATCAGCCTGCGCGAGCTGGTGCGCTTGTCGCCGGGCGACATCATCCCCATCGAAGCGCCGCAGCAAGTCACTTTATTGGCGGGCGATGTACCGCTGTATCGCGGCCGCTTCGGCATCTCGCAAGGGCGCAACGCCCTCAAAATTCTTCCAGGAGCCCCCGTATGAGTCCGCCCGATCCGAAGAACGCCGCTGTCGCGCGCGCGCAATTCAACGACTTAGCTCCGACCGCGGCCGGCGGCGCCGGACAGGAAATGAATTTAAACCTCATTCTCGATGTCGCCGTGACGCTGGCTCTCGAAGTCGGGCGCGCGCGAATGTCGGTGCGCGACTTGCTGCAGCTGTCGCCCGGCGCCGTCGTCGAACTCGATCGCCTGGCGGGAGAGCCGCTCGACGTCTTGGTGAACGGGGTGCGCATTGCCCGCGGCGAAGTGGTGGTGGTGAACGAAAAATTCGGCATCCGGCTCACCGATGTGGTGAGCGAGACGGAAAGGATGGAGCACGCCAAATGACGGCGATGGCGCAACCCGCCTCGCCCTTGTCGGTCGGCAGCTTGACGCAGCTCACCTTG
Source organism: Steroidobacteraceae bacterium (assembly GCA_035318305.1). Taxonomy (GTDB): domain Bacteria; phylum Pseudomonadota; class Gammaproteobacteria; order Steroidobacterales; family Steroidobacteraceae; genus Bog-1198. Next base: position 30,553 of record DATHFB010000241.1, read on the forward strand.
AGCCTCATCGCCATCGTCGCGCTGATTGTGGCGATCGGCTGGGTATTGAAGCGATTCAAATTGTCCGCACCGCGCGGCTCTCGAGACAGCGAAGTTCTCGAGCAACTGAACCTGGGTCCGCGGGAGCGCATCGTGTTGGTTCGCGTTGGCGAGGCGCAGGTTCTGCTCGGCATCGGCGCGAACGGCATCGTGCCCTTGACGCCCCTCAATAACCCCATTGCCCTCAAAGCCGCGAGTCCCGCGCCGGCTTTCGCGGAGCGCTTGCGCGACATGATGAAGCGGCCCGGCGGCTCACCGTGACCTGCATGCCGCTGCAACTCAATCGCAGCCGGTTGTTCGCGATTGCGCTCCTCGTGCTGGCGTCGCTGGTGCCGCTCGCGGCGGGCGCGCAAGCCGCGCTGCCGGCTGTCGCCGTTAAATCGGCCGCCGACGGAGTCCAGACTTACTCGCTCACGTTTCAAGTATTGATTTTGATGACGCTGCTGACGTTGCTGCCGGCCATTTTGCTGGCGATGACGGCATTCACCCGAATCATCATCGTGTTGTCGATCCTGCGTCAGGCGTTGGGGATGGCGACCACGCCCTCAAACCAGGTGCTGACCGGGCTGGCGCTGTTTCTGACCTTCTTCGTGATGGGCGCGACGCTCGAGCAATCGTATGCCTCCGGCATCAAGCCCTACATGGATGGTCAGCTGGCAGGGGAGATTGCCGTCGATCGCACGGTTGCCCCCTTGAAGAAATTCATGCTGGCGCAGACCCGTGAAAACGATCTGCAGTTGTTCTCCAAACTCTCCGGCAAGGCGCAATTCGCGAGCGCCGATGACGTGCCTCTTTCCGTATTGGTGCCCACGTTCATCACCAGCGAGCTGAAAACGGCGTTCCAAATCGGCTTCATGGTGTTCATACCGTTCCTGGTGATCGATCTGGTGGTCGCCAGCGTACTTATGTCGATGGGCATGATGATGTTGTCGCCGGTCCTGGTGTCCCTGCCGTTCAAGATCATGTTGTTCGTGGTGGTTGATGGCTGGACTCTGCTCATCGGCACGCTGGCGTCGAGCTTTCATCAATGACGCCCGAGAATGTCATGGACCTGGCTCACAAGACGTTGCTGGTCACCTCGCTGATTTCCGCGCCGCTGCTGCTCATCGCACTGATCACGGGCCTGGTGATCGGCATGCTGCAGGCAGCCACCCAAATCAACGAATCCACGTTGAGCTTCATCCCGAAGCTGTTGATGCTCGTGCTCACCTTGTTTGTCGCCGGTCCCTGGATACTGCGCATGCTCATCGACTTCACGCATGATTTGTACGCCAGCATCCCGGCGATGATCGGCTAGCAGCATGCAACCGCTGACACTGAATGCCGCCGATGTGTCGATGTGGGCGGGCCGAATGTGGTGGCCGGCGCTGCGCGTCAGCGGCTTTGTGCTCACAGCGCCCGCTGCCAGCGAGGCGGTGGTGCCGGGGCGGGTGAAGATCGTGCTGACCCTGGCGCTGGCGTTCTTGCTCGCGCCTCTGGTCGAAGTTCCGGCCGGCCTCTCGATCTTTTCAGCGGCCGGAATGCTGGCTGCCGTGTTGGAACTGCTCATCGGCGTGTCGATCGGCATGGTCGTGCAGCTGACATTCGAAGCACTGGTGTTTGCCGGCCAAAGTATTTCCCTGACCATGGGTTTGGGATTTGCGACGCTGGTCGATCCGCAACGCGGCGCGCAGGTGCCGGTGCTCGGGCAGATGTTCATGATCTTCGGCACGCTGATCTACCTGTCGATCAACGGGCACCTGATGCTGCTCGGCGCCCTGGCCGAGAGTTTTCATTCCCTGCCCATCGGCGCGCATGTCGGCCACGATTTTCTCCTGTCGGTGGTGCTGTGGGGGGCGCGCGTTTTCGACACGGGACTGCTGATCGCGCTGCCGGCCGTCATTGCACTGGTGATCGTCAATCTCGCCCTGGGCGTGGTGACCCGCGCCGCGCCGCAGCTCAATCTGTTCGGCATCGGTTTCACCATCACCTTGTTGAGCGGCTTTTTCGTACTGCTCTCAGGGCTCGACGGCATCATGTCGGGCATCTCCGCTCTGATCAACAGCGCATTGATGGCGGTCTCGGACCTGGTCGGCGCGCCGGCTGCGGGAGCGCCCTGATGGCCGAATCCGAGATGGGCGGCGAGCGCACCGAAGAACCTTCGCAACGACGCCTGCAAGAGGCGCGCGAGCGCGGGCAAATACCGCGTTCGCGGGAGCTCACCAATTTCGCCACCATGATCGGCGGCAGCGCCGCACTGGTGGCCATCGGCGGGACCGTCGCCGCACATCTGTCGCAGCTGATGCGCCGATCGCTGTCGATCGACGAGAAGTCCCTGCGTACGACCGATTCGATGGCCACGTCGCTGGGCGATGCCTGCATCAGCGCCGTGACCGCCGTCTTGCCGGTGTTCGGTGCGCTCATCTGCATGGTACTGCTGGCTTCGGTGGTCTTGGGCGGCTGGAATTTCAGCAGCAAGGCGCTGACACCGGATTTTTCCCGCTTGAGCCCCCTGTCCGGCATCAAGCGCCTGTTCGGGCTGCATGGCATCTCCGAACTGGCCAAGGCGCTGCTCAAGTGCCTCGTGGTCAGCGCGGTTTGCGCGGCGATCGTTTCCTCGATCTTCGGCGACGTGCTGGCGCTGGGCAGAATGGCGCCGCGGACCGCCATCTCCCGGGGCGCCGGCCTCTTGAGTTGGGCCTTCGTCTGGTTGTGCGCTTCGCTCGCCCTGGTGGCGATCGTGGATGTGCCCCTGCAGATCTTTCAGTTCAAGCGCGGTTTGCGCATGACGCGCCAGGAATTGCGCGACGAGTCCAAGGAGATGGACGGGCGTCCCGAGACCAAGCAGCGCATTCGCCAGATGCAACAGACGCTGGCGCGGCGCCGCATGATGCACAAGGTGCCGACCGCCGACGTGCTGATCGTCAATCCGACGCACTTTGCGGTCGCGCTGAAGTACGACCCGAAGAAAATGCGGGCGCCGGTGGTGCTCGCCAAGGGCGTCGATCTGGTGGCGCAAAACATTCGACGCATCGCCGAGGAACATCGCGTGCCGGTATTCGAGTCGCCGAAGCTGGCGCGCGCCCTGTATCGCTCCACCGACTTGAACAAGGAAATCCCGAGCGGCCTGTATGTGGCGGTGGCTCAGATCCTCTCGTACATCTTCAGAGTCCGCACCTTGAACCCCACCGTCGCGGCGCGCGTCGTGCGGCCCAATCCCACCGTCGGCGATGAGTACTTGGACGTATGAGCGCGCGCGGACTGACAGCGACCTTCGGCGAATTCGCCCGCAACGGCTTGGGCGTGCCGGTGCTGGTGATGGTGGTGCTCGCCATGATGGTGTTGCCGCTGCCGGCATTCCTCTTGGATGTGTTCTTCACCTTCAACATCACGTTGTCGCTGATGATTTTGCTGGCCGTGATTTACGTACGGCGCGCGCTCGAGTTCGCAACCTTTCCGACCGTGCTGTTGGGTGCGACGCTGCTGCGCCTCGGTCTCAACGTTGCCTCGACGCGCATCGTGCTCATCAACGGACACACCGGCGGGCAGGCAGCGGGTCATGTCATCGCCGCCTTCGGCCATTTTGTGGTCGGCGGCAACTACGCGGTGGGCATGGTGGTGTTCACGGTGCTGGTGATCATCAACTTCGTCGTCATCACCAAGGGCGCCGGGCGCATCTCCGAAGTCAGCGCGCGCTTCACGTTGGACGCAATGCCGGGCCGGCAAATGGCGATCGACGCCGATTTGAATGCCGGCATCATCACGCAGGCCGAAGCCATCGTTCGCCGGCAAGAAGTTCGCGAGGAAGGCGATTTCTACGGTGCCATGGACGGCGCCAGTAAATTCGTGCGCGGCGACGCCATCGCCGGCATTCTAATCGTATTCATCAATCTATTCGGCGGCACCATCATCGGCGCCGCACAGCACGGCATGTCGCTCGCCGACGCCGGCCGCACCTATGCGCTGCTCACGATCGGCGATGGGCTGGTGGCGCAGATACCGGCGCTGCTGCTGTCGGTGGCCGTAGCCATTTTGGTCACGCGCGTCTCGCGTCCGCACGACATGAGCCAACAGATCATGTCGCAGGTGCTCGGCCAGCCCCGCGCGTTGGGCGTCACGGCCGGCATCCTGGCCCTGCTCGGCGTCATTCCGGGAATGCCGAATTTCGTATTTCTGTCGATGGCCGCCCTTTGCGCCGTCGGCGCTTACTATTTGAGCAAGCGTCCCCTGCCCAGAGCCGCCGTCGCGATTGCGCCGGCCGCCGCGCAAGCGATTCCGGCGGAGCATAAAGAGCTGTCCTGGGATGATGTCGAAGCGGTGGACCTGATCGGTCTGGAGGTCGGCTACCGCTTGATTCCGTTGGTCGACCGCAACCAGGGCGGAGAGCTCATGGGGCGCATCAAGGGCGTACGCAAAAAATTGTCCGAAGACCTGGGATTCCTGATTCAGGCCGTGCACATACGCGACAACTTGGAGCTCGGTCCGAACTCCTACCGCATCACCATTCTCGGCGCGCCGGTGGGCGAGTCCGAAGTGTTTCCTGATCGAGAGATGGCCATCAATCCAGGACAGGTCACGGGCAGCATGCCGGGCACTGCGACCAAGGATCCGGCCTTTGGCTTGGACGCGAT
>DATHFB010000242.1:0-3746 GCA_035318305.1 Steroidobacteraceae bacterium
TGGCATTCGCGGCGGGCGTGCGCGAGAGGGGCGGGGCAACAACCTTGACCGCGGCAGTACCCAGCGGTTTGAATTTCGTGATCTGCTTCCAGGAGCGGACCAGGGCATCGGCGAAAATCAGCAACAGGTCACCCGACTCTCCCATGCGCAGTGCCGCATCGATCGCCTCCTGCTCATCCGGGATGATAGAAATGGCATGCTCGGGCACGCCCGCCTCACGAAGCGCCCGGGCTTGAATACGCGGTACCTCATCCGAGGCCCGATTGCGCAGGTTGTCATCGCGACGGCAGATGTAGAGATCGAAGCGGCCGGCTACGGCTTTGGCGATCGCCACCAAGTCCTCATCGCGCCGATCGCCTGGGCCTGCGAGCACCACTATCCGTCGTCCCGTGACGTCCAGGCGTTGCGCCAAGTCGGACATCATGCCGACCGCGTGTGCGTTGTGCCCGTAATCGAATAGCACCTTGAATGGATGCTCGTTGAAAACATTCATGCGCCCAGGAGCCTGGAAGAAAGTGGAATCGAACGTACGCAGCCCCTGACGGATGGCATCGAGCTTTATCCCGAGCGAAAACGCCATGGCCGCAGCGAACATCGCATTCTGCACATTGTGCGTCGCCCGGCCTTCGAGCGTCGCCGGAATCAGATGCGTCCACAGCAGCGGGATATGACCGCCGCGGTCGTACAGAGTGATCATTTGACCGTTGACGCCGGCCTCGAGCGCGCATGCCCGGCCGCCGGCGCGAATGTGCTCGCGCACCAACGCGTGGTGCGGATTCATCGTTACGTAGCAGATATTCTTCGCTTCAGTGTGGCCCGCCATTTTTAGAACGAGAGGATCATCCGCGTTCAGTACCGCGCAGTCGGTTGCCACCTCGACGACGATGCGCTTCAGCTCACTCAACTGCTCGAGCGTATCGATGCCTTTGAGACCCAGATGGTCGGCCTGTACGTTCAAAACGCCGCCGACGTTGACTTCATTGACCCCCATTCCGGCGCGCAATAAACCGCCGCGCGCCGTCTCGAGGATCGCAATGTCAATATGCGGATCGGCGAGCACCATGCGGGCGGATACCGGCCCGGTCATATCTCCCTGCACGGTGCGTTGGCCGTCGATGTACACGCCATCCGTCGTCGTCAATCCGGGCGTGTAGCCGCCCATCTTGGCGATGTGCGCGAGCATTCGCGCCGTGGTGGTCTTGCCGTTGGTGCCGGTGATGGCGGCGATCGGCACACGCACTGACGTACCGGCCGGAAACAACATGTCGATGACCGGCGCGGCCACGTCGCGCGGCGTGCCTTCGCTCGGCGCCACGTGCATGCGAAAGCCGGGCGCCGCGTTGACTTCACAGATACCGCCGCCGATCGTCCGGTAGCTTTCGGTAATGTCTTTCGAGAGAAAATCCACGCCGCCCACGTCCAAGCCGATTGCGCGCACGGCGCGCTCTGCCATCTCGCGGTTGTCGGGATGGATCACATCGGTGACATCGGTGGCGGTGCCGCCGGTGGACAGATTTGCCGTGGAGCGCAGCAGCACGACTTGCCCGTTTTCGGGCACCGAATCCGATTTAAGATTGACATGCTCGAGCATCTTTTGCGCCTGTGCGTCGAGCTCCAAGCGGGTCAACACCTTCTCGTGGCCCACGCCGCGGCGAGGGTCCCGGTTCACGATCTCGACCAGCTGCGCGATGGTGTGTACGCCGTCGCCGACCACGTGGCCGGGGGTGCGCCGCGTGGCCGCCACCAGATCACCGTTGACCACCAGCAGGCGATGATCGTCGCCTTCCAGAAAAGTCTCGACGATCACCGACCGCGCATGTTCGCGTGCCACGGCGTAGCCGTGTGCGACTTCCGCGTCGGTGGTGAGCCGGATTGAAATACCGCGTCCGTGGTTGCCGTTGTAGGGCTTTGTCACAACCGGGAACCCGATGCGTTTGGCGGCGCGGATCGCCTGCGCTTCGCTTTGAACCAATTCCTGCTTCGGCACCGGCAGACCCAAGGTCGCCAGAATCTTATTGGTCTCTTCTTTATCGCTGGCCAACTCCACGGCGATGTGCGACGTGCTGCTGGTCACGGTGGCTTGAATTCGCTGCTGATACTTGCCGTGCCCCAACTGCACCAGTGATTGATCGTTGAGCCGCAGCCAGGGGATGCCGCGGTGTTCGGCGGCGCGAACCAGCGAGGATGTCGAGGGGCCCAGCGCACGCCGCTGCGCGAATCGAATGAATTCATCGCGCGCTTCCTGCCAGTTCCAGCCGTCGGGGACGGAGTCCGGTGGGCGAAGGGCGGCGGGCAGCAGGGAACAGAGGAGCCGAAGTCCCAGATCTCCTGCGGCGATGCCTTCGTCCCGTTGCGCATATTCGTAGACGACGGTATAGACGCCCGGGGGGCCCGCGCTGCGGGTCTTGCCAAAGGTGACTTCCTCGCCTGCGATATTTTGCAGCTCGATGGCGACATGCTCGAGGACGTGCCCGAGCCACGTGCCTTCATCCTCGCGCATGCGCCGAAAAAAACCGCCGGGCTCCCGGTATGAGCAGCCGTGCTGGGCGAGACCGGGCAGGGCGCTTGCCAATGCATCGACGAATTGCGCGCCGAGTTTGCCGGTGGGCCATGCCTCGAGGGCCTCGAGATCGAGTTCGAGACGGATGACAGGAAAGCGGGCATACAGCGAAGGACCAACGTAGACAGAACGATCGAGAATTCGCATGAGTGCTCCGCAGCCCTGTGACGCTTGAATTAGTCTTTGGTGTTGGCGAGTCCGCCGGCCGATGCCATTCGTGTGTGCAAATTGAAAGTCGCGCCGTCCGCCAAAATGTGCAAACGCAGCCCGAGCACGCATACCGGCTGGCCTTCGCTCACCTCGCCGATGGATGAGAAACTGACTTCGGAGGCATCCACTATCGTCACGCCGCCGCTGCCTTGCACCTCGACCGTTTCATCAGGCCCGATAAAGGCCGCCGTGTCCTCATCGAGGCCGATGCCGATGGCAAACGGATTGTAGGCGAGGGCGGTTAAGAGGCGTCCCAGACGGTCGCGCTCCCGAAAGTGCTGGTCGATGATGAATCGGTTGGTGAGTCCCAAACCCGGCGCCAGCCTGACGCTGCCCGATATCACCGCGGAGCCTTCATCGCCAAAGGCGATCATGTGCTCGCTCAAGATGCTCGCGCCTGCGCTGGTCCCGCCGACGGTGACGCCATGAGCATTGCGTAGTCGGACGAGTTTTGCGACAGGCGTGCCGCCGAGCAGTGTCGTCAGGCGCAGCTGATTCCCGCCGGTAAAGAAGATTCCGCTGGCCTGCTCGAGGCGCCGGAGACGCCCGGGCTCCTGACAATCACGGCGGGTATCGAAGTCCATCACAGCGACTTCCGCCGCTCCGATCTCTTTGAAGAGCTGCTCATAACGGGGGCCGGTCTCGTGCATCCGGCTTGCCGTAGGGATGACGACGATGTTTGCATCCGCGCCGCCGGAAACGCGCACGAAACGTTCGAGGATCCGGCGGTCATTTTCCTTATTCTCTGCGCCGCCGATCGGAACGATCCACCCACGTGTCTCGCCGTCGGGAATTTTACTGGGCATTATTTGCAGCATCTCCTTCGAGCTTTAATATCAATGAATCGAATGATGACTGTTTCCGCCGGGCCTGTCGTGCTCAATGGTCGGCGATGTGCTGCATGCTCGACACGCCCGAGCCGGAACTGCATTAAAGTTGGTTGTTATATAGTATTCGTAATACATTGATTAATAAA
>DATHFB010000243.1:0-2364 GCA_035318305.1 Steroidobacteraceae bacterium
CCAACGCCCAAACACAGATGGTGGCTTGAGGGCGCGGATATCTCTCGGTGGGCCGATAGTTGCGGCGATACAGGCCGAGCGCTTCGTCCACGCCAACCCCCTCGCTAAAGAAATAGGCGAACGCGTACGGCAATCCAAAATGCGCCGCCAGCTGCGCGCCGTAATCGGAGCTTCCGAGTATCCACAATTGCGGACTGGTGGCGCCGCTGGGAAGCGCCATGATGTTGCGATACGGATGATCCGCCGGCAGTGCAATCCCCGACACCCAGTGCTGCAATTCCTGCACCTGCCGCGGAAACTCTTCGGCGCCATGCGAATGGGGATTGAGCGCATGAGCCGTCAACCCATCCGATCCGGGCGCGCGGCCCACACCTAAATCGATTCGGCCCGGGGCGATGGCCTCGAGCACTCGAAATTGTTCCGCCACCTTGAGCGCGGAATAGTGCGGCAGCATGACGCCGGCGCTGCCCACGCGGATGCGCCGCGTTGTCGCGGCAACGGCGGCAATCAAAATTTCAGGTGCCGTGCCGACGATGCTGGCGCTGTTGTGATGTTCTGAAACCCAGTAGCGTTCATATCCCAGTGCATCGCAATGCTGCGCCAGTGCGATTGAATCGCGGATCGCAGCACCCTGCGTGCTGCCCGCCGAGAAAGGAGATTGATCGAGCACGGACCATTTCATTGGGCGGGCGGTGATTCCGGTCCGGGATCGAGGGAAGCGAGCATCGCCGCAATTTCATGGGAGTCCGCATCGGCCGCGTCCTGCAAGTTGCGTATCACGCCCTGGCGATCTGCGTGCGGACGGTTCTGACTCACTTTCCATTTGCCCGCCAGGCTTACGATCGAGAATTCGAATCCGACAATCAAGCTCAACATTTTCTCGATATATGGCGCCGGCGCGTCGTCAATCTTCCAGGGCTGTGAGCGCGGCTTTTCATGCGTGTTGGTCAATCCAGCCACGAAGCTTCGCAGCCACTGTGCATCATGGACGAAGCGCAACGTGCCGCTGGCATGCACCACCGCGTAATCCCACGTGGGGACCACCTCGCCGGTGGCCGCCTTCGACGGATAGAACGAGGGGGAGATGTAGATTTGCGGACCTTGGAAGATCGCCAGTGCCTGCGAATCGCTGCGATATTCCCGCCACAGGGGATTCGCGCGTGCGATATGGCCGCGAATACATCCCAGCGGAGCCGGCTCATCCAGTGTTTGCACCGGCACGTGATTGGCGATGAGTCCCGACTCGCACTGCGTAACCAAGGTGGTCAGCGGCCGGGCGCGCATCAGCGCGTGCAGCACGTCAGTGCGAGTCTCATTGAATTGCGCAGGCAGGTACAAAATACTTCCTCGTCGGGCCGCGGGCCCAGCAGCCTAATTGTTCTCAAGGCCGCTGGCGAGCACCGTGCCGCCGCTCGAATTCGGCTTCGGCCTCGAGCCAATCTTCCATTTCATGGCCAGGCTCAAAGCCGCGGTTGAGGGCTCGAAAGTAGGCGATTTCTGCAATTATGATCTGGCGCGAGCTCACTGCCGCCGGCGCGACGAACCGCAGTGGATCAAACGACGGCCGGCTGTTGATTGCCATGGAGGTGAGATTCCATAAGGCGCAGGACGTTCAGGCATTTTCCATGTTACCTCTCTGCGCGCGCGTGCGCGCATGCCTAACGGGGGCCTGTCGACGGATGGTAATGCATCTATAATGATGCATATGTTGAATAATAAGTATGTTTACAGCAGTATTTGTCGATGAGTTCCGAGGCACGGTTGTATTCGCTTGAACAAGTAGCTGAGCGCCTGGGGCTTCAGGTCAGGACGGTGCGCAGCTACGTTCGCAGCGGCCGGTTGAAGGCGATTCGCATCGGAAAGCAATATCGCGTGACGCGCGAGTCCCTCGAAGACCTCACAGGACCTGCGCCTCTGCGAGCGGTTCCTCAGCATCGCCATGTTGAAGTGTCGAGCGTGATTCAGGTCGATGCCGTCAGCCAAGAGACGGCCGGCCGCGTGACCAATCATCTTGCGGCGGCCGCGAAGGCTGCCCAGGATGGCTCGGCGCTGCGGGTTGAAGCGATTTACGATGAAGAGCGCTCGCAACTCAAAGTCATCGTCATCGGCTCCCTGCTCAACGCCGCCAATGTGTTTCGATTGCTGGGCGCTCTGCTGGAGGCTTAGGTCCAGCCGGCTGATGCTTGACAAACAAAGCGGCCCGCGCCGATGATTTCTGAACATATGTGCAGAAACATCAAGACTCTCTTCAACTTCGAGCCGCCGGTGACGGACGATGAAATCCGCGCGGCGTCGTTGCAGTTCGTGCGCAAGGTCAGCGGTTTTCACAGCCCGTCCAAATCCAATGAATCGGCCTTTCTGGGC
>DATHFB010000244.1:0-2756 GCA_035318305.1 Steroidobacteraceae bacterium
GCACGATGAAACAGCGATGTATTCGCGCGTGGCGCTCAAAATCCTTCGGGATGGTCGCGGCGCTGATGTCCTCGATCGCAAGGTCGGCGAGCGCTTCCGAGTCCAGCCTGAAGCGCGTGTAATTGGTCGAAAACACCAAGCGGCCCGTGGGACGCAGAAGCTTCAATGACCTGCGGATCATGCCGACATGGTCGCGTTGCACATCGAGTACCCCGTCCATGCGTTTGGAATTGGAGAAGGTCGGGGGATCGACGAAGATCAGATCGAATCGCGGACCGCGCGCCTCCTGTTCCTCGAGCCACGCCAGGCAATCGGCGCGGTACAGTTCATGATTGTTGCCGCCAAAGCCGTTGAGCAGCAGATTTTCGTGAGCCCAATCGAGATAGGTATTCGACAGGTCGACGCCGGTGGTGCTGCGCGCGCCGCCCGCGGCGGCATACACGCTGGCGCTGCCGGTATAGCAAAACAAGTTCAAGAAATCGGTATCTTTCGCCCAGGAGCGCAGCATGGCGCGCATGATGCGATGATCGAGAAAAAGCCCGGTGTCCAAATAGTCGCGGAAATTCACCCAGAATTTCAGGCCGTCCTCGGCAACGGCGTGGCGCTCGGCGACGCTCTCGCGCTTCTCGTATTGCTCGGCGCCCTTCTGCGGCTTGCGCACGCGCGAATGCACCTGCGCGATCGGCACGCTCAAGACTTCGGGCAATACCGCCAGAACTTCGCGGCGGCGCTCACGCGCACTCTCCTGGTTCACGGTTTTTGGCGGAGCATATTCCTGCACATAAACATGCCGTACTCCGCGGCCATAAAGATCGATGGCAAAGGCATATTCCGGCATGTCGGCGTCATACACCCGGAAACAATCGATGCGTTCGCGCTCCGCCCAAGGATCCAGGCGCTGCAAGTTCTTGCGCAATCGGTTGGCGAACATTTGCGCGCCGGGGCGGCTCGACCAATCTGCGCGCACCTCCTCCGCGGGACGCTGAACGCTGGCTTCGTTCAGATCGAAGCGCAGCAGCCGGCACTCGATGGTGCCGTTGAACACGCGGTGCGTACGTTTGGCGTAGATCCCTAAATTGCGCGCCAGCGGCGGGTTGCCGGTGAGTATCGCCGCCTGCCAGCCCTGGAAGCGCTCGCGCAGGACAGCGCCGAGCTCTGAGTACAGCGCAGGCAAGCCCGATTCCGACCCGATCCGCTCGCCGTAGGGAGGATTCGAGACGACGAGCCCAGCCTCGCTTTTCGGACGCACCACCTCGCTGAGTGAGCGCTTCTCGATATGCAGCCAGCCGGCCACACCGGCCTGCTCGCCGTTGGCGATCGCCATGCGAACCGCTTCGGAATCATTGTCCGATCCTAAAATGCAGCGCCGCGCCGGGCGTGCCGCCCCGCGCGCGCGCGCTTCGGTCCGCAGGCGCTCCCACAGTTCTGCATCGTGACCGCGCCACCCTAAGAATCCAAAATAATCCCGGTCGATGGCCGGCGCCGCGTCCGCGGCGATCAAGGCACCCTCGGTCAGAAATGTCCCGGATCCGCACATCGGATCCAGCAGCACGCCGCCCTGCTCCGCAATAGCCGGCCATCCGGCGCGCAACAGTACCGCGGCCGCTACATTTTCCTTCAAGGGGGCACGCCCTCCTTCGCTGCGGTAGCCGCGCCGGTGCAGGCTTTCGCCCGAGAAATCCACGGACACCAGGGCCGTGGCTCCCTCGACATGCAAGTGCAGCAGCACGTCGGGACGCTCGGGCTTGATGTTCGGCCGCTCGCCGGTGGCATCGCGCAGATTGTCGCAAACCGCATCCTTGAGCAACTGAGAGCCGTAGATCGTATGCCGGATGGACTCGTTGCCCCCGCTGCTGTCGCAGGCCAAGGTCGCTCCCGGAGCGATATGCTCGCTCCAATCGATCCGCTTCACCGCCTCGTATATGTTCTTCGTGCTGGTCGCGTCGATGGATCCCAAGCTCAGGAGCACGCGTGTGGCGGTGCGCGACCACAGGCAGGTCCGGTAGCCGACCTCGAGCGTGCCTTGAAATTTCACATCATGGCTGCGCTCGCGAATATCCTCGGCGCCGAACTGCGCGAGTTCCTCAGCCAATACCGAGGCAGCGCCCACCGGCGCCGTCGCAATCCAGTAGCGGACGTTGTCGTTTGCGCTCAAGACACGTCGGCTATTTTTGCGTCGCGCAGATCAAGCCAATCGAGGTTTGGATGATTCGAGAAATAGCGCAGCAATATCTTGTAGACATCGACATCGAACACACCGTAGGCGTGGCGCGTGCTCAAGGCAGCGAGTTCGTCTTCGGATCGGGCGGACCCCAAGTACATCCAATGATCGAGCACGTGCAACTCGCCGCCGCGCGTCCCATCGGAGGCGAAGCCGCCCGCCGCCCGTTCGCGCAGCGCGATGCGGCCGGGAAACGGCCAGCTCTTGATTTTCAACGCGGACAAGGCCAATTGAACCCGCATGTTGTGAAGAATGAGCGGTTCCCTGCCCGTGCAAGCGCCCCGGCATTTTCCGACCTGGAGGGCGAAGCAGGACCCGGTGCTCTCCTCCAGCCCCAATACCTTGAGGCAAAGCTGCTGCGCACGGGCGATGTCCGTCAGCGCCTTGCGCGCATCTTTCTCGGAATGAAATACGCCGAAACTCTGCGCAAGATCCTGGGCTTCCAACGTATCGATGCGCTGCAGGCGCACGCGGCCTGAAGAGTCGGCAGCCGGCCGCAAGGTCACTGCGTCGGCGTGACTCTTGAGGCGCCGGT
>DATHFB010000245.1:0-13858 GCA_035318305.1 Steroidobacteraceae bacterium
GGATGAAGTCGATGCGCTGGCTGGAATAGAGTCGCGCGGCTTCATCTTGGGTGCCGCACTGGCGGTTCATCGGCGCAAGGGATTTGTGTTGGTGCGCAAACAAGGCAAGCTGCCCCCGCCGGTGGTCGACGTGGCCTACGACCTGGAGTACGGGTCGGGCGTCTTGGAAATGCAAAGAGGCAACGGCCGCGTGGTGCTCGTCGATGATGTACTGGCGACCGGCGGAACCATGACGGCGGCCGCTGATCTGTGCGAACGCGCCGGATATCAACTCAAGGCGCTGGCTGCGCTCATCGACCTCAAGATCATCCAGGATTATTCCTGGCGGAATCTGCGGCTACGCGCATCCATCCAATATTAGGAGCCGGTCTGAGCAGTCCCGGCCGCGACCGTGGGTGAACTGCCGCGCACCGTCGTGGTGATGGCGCTGCGCGTGGAGTCTTCCGGCGTATTCGAGGCGGCGGGGGTGCCGGTGCTTTACTGCGGCGTGGGCAAGGTCAACGCCGCCATCGCTCTCACCCGGGAATTATCGCGCTATGGGCATCACCGCCAGGACATGCCCCTGGTGGTGAATTTTGGGTCTGCGGGCAGCCGCTGCCATGCGTCCGGGACTCTCGTGGCCTGTCATGAATTTGTCCAGCGCGACATGGATGTCAGGGGCTTGGGCTTCGCGCTGGGCGTCACACCCTATGATGAGGCGCCCACCCGCTTGAGCTTCGATCCGGTGTTTCAGTTACCCGCCGCCATTTGCGGCAGCGGTGATTCGTTCGCCACGGCGGATGTCGCCGTGGATTGCGCGGTGGTCGATATGGAGGCGTACGCCTTGGCAAAAGTGTGCTGGCATGAAAATGCCAGGTTCGCCTGCGTAAAATACGTCACCGACGGCGCAGACGCGTCCGCGGCCAATGATTGGCAGCGCAACGTGCACAAGGCGGCCGAGGAGTTTCTGCGATTGTTCCGGGGTCTCAATTGATGGTGCGTCTATGAAATACTACCTTGCGCTTCTGGTTTTAGCGTTGGTCGGCTCCGGGGCAGTGGCCGCGGGCGACGTGTCAAACGGGCCGATGGTCGTGCTCATTTCCGTGGATGGCATGAAGCCCGAAGCGGTTATCGACGCGCAAAGCCATGGCCTCAAAGTCCCCAATCTTCGCGCCTTCATGGCGGACGGCGCCTATGCCGGCGCTGTTCGCGGCGTTCTGCCGACGCTGACTTATCCGAGCCATACCACGCTCCTGACCGGCGCCTCGCCGGCCAAGCACGGCATCTACGACAACACGACCTTCGATCCGCTGCTGCGCAATCAACGGGGCTGGTATTGGTACGCCGAAGACATCAAGGTGCCGACGCTGTGGGATGCGGCCGCGGCGGCGCATCTTCAAACCGCCAATATCTATTGGCCGGTCAGCGTCGGGGCAAACATCACCTACAATCTGCCGCAGATATGGCGCACGGGCACGGACGATGATTTGAAACTGCAGCGCGCCTTGAGCACGCAAGGATTGGAGCAGGAACTGTCCGCCGGACTTGGCCGCTACCCGGGGGGCATGCAGGAAACGGTGGCCGAGGATGAGATCCGCGCACGGTTTGCGATTCGCCTGCTGCAAAAAAAACATCCCAGCTTCTTCACGGTGTACTTGACGGGACTCGACACCGAGGAGCATTTGTCCGGTCCCTTCAGTCCGAAATCCAACGAAACGCTCGAGCGCCTCGACGCCGTTGTCGGCTCGTTGCGGGCGGCCGCTGAAAAGGCGGCGCCGGGCCGGGCGACGATTTGCGTCGTGTCGGACCATGGATTTGCCGCGGTCGAGCACGACGTCAATCTCTACGCGGCGTTCCGCGACGCAGGACTGTTCACCGTGGACAAGGACAATGCCATCACCGATTGGAAGGCGATGCTCTGGCCGGCAGGCGGCAGCGCCGCCGTGATGCTGGCCGATCCGGCCGATCAGACAGTGCGCGCACGCGTGAAAGCGCTGCTCGACAAACTGGCGAGCGATCCCGCCAACGGCATCGAGCGCATCTGGTCGCCGGAGGAAATTCAACGCGGGCGAGGGTTTCCCCAGGCTGCCTACTTGGTCTCGCTGCGCATCGGCTATGAGATGGCTTACGGCCTGTCGCTGCCGCTGATCACGAAGCCCAGCAATCTGGGCATGCACGGGTATGTGCCGGAACGCGCCGAGATGAGATCGTCGTTCTTCATCGTCGGTCCGCACATTGCCAAGGGCCGAGCGCTGGGCGAAATCGATATGCGTCAAATCGCGCCCACGATCGCAGACATTCTGCGCATTCGATTGGCAGGCGCGGAATTGGCGGCAGTTTCATTAAAATAGACGGTCTAATATTAGATGTATATGACATTGTTCGCATGATATAGATCTAATATTAGTGCAAAACTCGCATATTGGAGTGACAAATCTAAAGATAGGCCGTTATAATAAGAATAAGCTCGTAAATGTCTATTTTTAGATATGGTCATATCTTCGCAACTCACCGATCGCGAGATCGCTGCCGCATTGGCGAAGCGGTTGCAGCGCTGGCGAATCGATCCCCAAGGCGCGGCAATCTCGGCCAGCGAACTGGCGAAACGCAGCGGCATGGGACTCACGCCGCTGCGCCGCTTCGAGAAAACCGGCGGCATCACCTTGAGGAATCTCATCGCGCTGATGCGAGCCATGGGCCTGCTCGAGCGGCTCGAAGGATTGGTGCCGGATCCTTCTACCCCGAGCCCCATGGATATTCTTCAAGCTGAGCAGGCAAAGCGCACCCGGCAACGCGCTCCGCGCCGCCGGCATGCCGCAAAGCCAGGCTAGAGACGCATGGCGGAAGTCTTGGTCGTGGAGGTGCGGCTGTGGGGCGACCAGGTTGGGGCGGTCGCACCCCTGCCAGGAAAGCCGGGCTACTACGAATTCGAATATGCTCCGGCGTTCGTACGCTCCGGTGTTTCTCCCGCGCCATGCAAGATGCCGCCTGCGATCGGGGCGCGCTACAGTTTTCCTGCGCTGTCTCTCGACACCTATCGCGGTCTGCCTGGGCTCATCGCCGATTCCCTGCCGGACCGATTCGGCAACGCGTTAATCGATGAGTACCTGTCTCGACACGGCATCACTGCCGAACAGGTTACCTCGCTCCAGCGTCTGCTCTATGTCGGCAAGCGGGCCATGGGTGCGCTCGAGTTCGAACCCGCCATGCAAACCTCGGCCGCTGCCGAGGCCGCGGCACCGCTGCAGATAGCCGGTCTGGTGGAAGATGCACGCCGGGCGCTGCGCGGCGATGTATCGAAAGTAACGCAGCATATTCTCGACGTCGGCAGTTCCGCGGGCGGCGCGCGTGCAAAGGCGGTCATCGGTTGGGATCCCAAGACTCGCAGAGTGCTGTCAGGACAATTTGACCTGCCGCCCGGATTTGAGCATTGGCTGCTGAAGTTCGACGGCGTCGGCGACGATGGCCGCCTGGGGGTGACGCGCGGATATGGCCGCATCGAATACGCGCACTACCGGATGGCCGTCGACTGCGGCATCAGCATGTCCGAATGCGCGCTGTTGGAAGAAGGCGGCCGGGCGCATTTCATGTCGCGCCGATTCGACCGCCGCAACAACGAAAAGCTGCACGTCCAGACGCTATGCGGCCTGCAGCATCTGGATTTCAACATCCCGTACGTGAGCAGCTACGAACAGTATTTTCGTACCGTGTTGCAGCTCAATCTCGGCGCCGAGGCCATGCGGCAAGCGTGGCTGCGTTGCGCGTTCAATGTCATGGCGCGCAACTGCGACGACCACACCAAGAATCTGGCGTTCATCATGGACAAGGCCGGAACGTGGAGTCTTTCGCCCGCTTATGACATGAGCTTCTCGCACAACCCGGGGCCTGACAAATGGACCCGGCAGCATCAAATGTTGGTGAACGGAAAGGCGCACCACATCACTCGTGCGGATCTGCTGCTCGTCGCGAAGCAATTCGATATCGACGGCGCAAATCACCTTTTAGACCGGGTCGCGGAGGTGCTTCGCCAATGGCCCCGCTATGCCCGCGAAGACGGCGTGCCGGATGCTGAGATCGCGCGGATTGCCGGGCTTCAGGAAATCTCATGACCGTCCCAAAGCCTCATTGAGCACGGCCGCGATTCGCACTACGAAAGGTCGCTCAACTGCCTGAAGAGAATGACTCGAGCCTTCTCCCAGTCGCGCTGCACGGTTTTCTTGGACGTTCCGCGCTGCGCCGCGATGTCTTCGAATGTGTATCCACAGAAGTACTTCAAATCGACGACCTCCGCGAGCCGCGCATCGTGCGTGGCGAGCTCATCGAGCGCGTCGGAGAGGCGGGTGAGGGCCACTTCACTCCCCTCGGAAGCGCCGAGTTCCGCGGGTATCTGAGTAATGTGAAAGGCAGCGCCGCGCTTCAATGCCCGCCGTTCGCGCACCATGTCGATGATCAACCCGCGCATCACCCTGGCCGCATAGCCGATGAAGCGCTCGCGGTCCGGGAATACCGCGTCCTTGCCGGACATGTCGAGGTAGGCCTCGTGCAGCAGCGTGGTGGGGCTGATCGGCGCTCCTGCGTTGCGCCGCAGTTGGCGTTCGGCAAGCTGCCGTAGATCGCTGTACAACGCCGCGAACCGCACGCTGTTCGTCGTTTCGGTGCCCGGATGCTGCGGCAATGCGGGTGATTCTTCCAAACTAATCCCTCTCCTTAGGATCCTTAGGGCAGAATGCCGAAATAGTGCAGGGCTGGCAAATGAGGTCCGCGGTCCACGTACACCTCTGAATTTGTTGGTCCAGCCGCCCGCCTGGCGGATGCTCGGTTGCTTAGCAGCGCACTGCGGGCGCATTATTTTCGGTTCGGGCGACGATTAACGAAGTATCTAGGAGCTGTTCATGTCGATATCGAGTGGTGCGGTGGCGTTTTCCGAAGCAGCGCTCGATCGTGCGGCGCTGGCGTTTCTATACGAACACCCACAATGGTTCGCCCAACTCTTCGCCGAGCTGGAACGGCGCAAATTCCCTTTCGACAAGATTTTCATACCCGATCATTTCTACGAAGTGGGCGCGCAGAAACCCGCCTTTAAAGTGCTGTTCAATCGCATGAGCCCGTCCGCCAACAGCCGCCGGCACGGTTCCGGAATTTTCCATACCGTGGCCTACCTGGAGCACTTGGAGCTGCAGGGCGTGCGGGTCCTCAATGGCGCCAAGGCATTTCGATATGAGATATCCAAGGCCGGCCAAGCCTCGCTATTGAAATCGCTGGGGCTTCGATTTCTGCCCTCGCGCATCATCCACTCGCCGCATCAGGCCGTGGCCGCCGCCGAAGGATTGCGCTACCCCATCATCGTCAAGGCCAATACCGGCGGCAGCGGCAAGGGCATCACACGCTTCAATACCAAGGCGGAACTGGCCGCGGCCGTCGCCGCCGGCCAGTTGGATTTGGGCAATGACAGCGTCGCGCTGGTGCAAGAATTCATTCCGGCGCGCGGCGGATTCATCACGCGGGTGGAGACGTTGGGGTTCAAGCATTTGTACGCCATCAAGGTGCACCTGACCGGCGAGACGTTTGATTTGTGCCCGGCAGACATCTGTCAAACCTCGACCGGACAAAGCCTGGAAAATGCCTGCGTGGTCGAGGCCTCGAAGGCTGGGCTCAAGGTCGAAGGATATGAGGCGCCGGCCAAGGTGATCCAGGACATCGAACGCATTGTGCGCGCGGCCGGCATAGACGTCGGCGGAATCGAATACATCGTCGATGACCGGGACGGCAACATCTACTATTACGACATCAACGCGCTTTCCAACTTCGTCGCGGACGCGCCTCGAGTCATCGGTTTCAACCCCGTTGAAAATCTTGCTGATTTTCTTCAGGACGAGGTGCGTCGTGCCGGCTAAAAAGGGAATTCGCTACGGATATTGGATGCCGGTGTTCGGCGGCTGGCTGCGCAACGTCGAGGATGAGCAAATGGAGGCCACCTGGCAGTACACCAGCAAGCTCGCCCAGCGCAGCGAACAAATCGGATTTGATCTGTCGCTCATCGCAGAGCTCAATATGAACGACATCAAGGGCATCGATGCGCCCAGCCTCGACGCCTGGTCGACCTCGGCGGCCCTCGCGGCGGTCACTAAATCGCTGGAATTGATGGTGGCGGTGCGGCCGACTTTTCATCTGCCGGCGCTTTTTGCCAAGCAAGCCGCGAACATCGACCACATCAGCGGCGGCCGTCTCGCGCTCAATGTGGTTTCCTCGTGGTGGGAGCAGGAAGCCAAGATGTACGGCGTCGACTTTGAGCGCCACGATGATCGCTACGGGCGGACTTCTGAATGGCTCGATGTGGTGAACGGCGCCTGGTCGCAGAAGAACTACAACCACACGGGAAAGTACTACAACACCGAGAACACCGTGCTCGAGCCAAAACCGCTGCGCTCGCCGCGGCCGCCGATCTATGCCGGCGGCGAATCCGAGGCCGCAAAGAATCTCATCGCGCAAAAATGCGATGCCTACGTCATGCATGGCGATTCCCCCGAGCACGTGGCGGCAAAAATAGCCGACATGAGCGCACGGCGGGAAAAGCTTGGGCTGGAACGCATGCAGTTCGGCGTGGCGGGCTACGCGTTTACGCGTGATTCCGAGAGCGAAGTGGCCAAGGAGATCGAGCGCATCACCGATGTGAAGCAGAATGCCAAGGGCTACGCGAACTACCAGCAATGGCTGCAAGGAACGCAGCTGGAACAGAAAATGTCCATTCAAGAATATTCCGTGTCGAACCGCGGATTACGCTCAGGGCTGGTGGGCACTCCGTCGCAAGTGCAGGATCAGATCGGCAAGTTCGAAGAGGTGGGCGTCGATCTGTTGCTGCTGCAATTCAGTCCGCAATTGGAAGAAATGGAAAGATTCAGCGACAGCGTCATTCGCTAGGAACCGATCCCTTGCCCCCGCGTTACTGTGAGCGGCCGCTGGCGGTACGCTGCGGGGCCTTTGGCGATATGGTCCTGCTGACGGCGCTGATCCGGGTTCTGTACGCGGAATTTCGCCTGCCTGTCGATATCGTCACCTCCGGGCCGTGGAGCGAACCGCTGCTGCGCGGACAGCCGGGAGTGGGCGAGGTCTTGAGCATGCGCAGCCGCAAGACTCCCTACTGGCTGAGCGCGGATCAAAGGCGCGTGGTGCGGCAGTTGCGCGCGCGCGGCCCAGGTCCCACGTGGTTCTGTGACGGCGACGATGCAGCCAGGCCCATCCTCGATCGGGCAGGAATTCCCGGCGAATACATCGTCGACGTGAAGGATCACGCGTTATTGCCCGGTGAGCATGCGACACAGCAATGGCGGCGCCTGGCGCAAATCATGCCGAGCGCGCACCCAGGCGCGCATTGCGCAAATATCGATACGGTTGTTCCGGGCTGTCATCTGGAGGTGGCGCAGTCGCAGCGGGCCGAACTCGGGGCGTGGCTGGCGGCGCGAGGTCTTGCCGGTCAGCCCCTGATCCTGGTGCAGATCGGCAATAAGCGCACCATGCGCCGAGGCCCGCGACGCCTGGCGGTCAACAATAAGTACTGGCCTCTCGAGCGTTGGGCGCAAGTTTTGCAATTCCTGCGGCAGCATCACCCGCAGCACGCCATCGTGCTGCTCGGCACCGGCCCCGAATACCAGCTCAACCGAGAGCTTGCATCGCTGGCCGATATCCGCGGGCTCCACAACGTGGCTGACGATCTGCCGATTCCTCGCCTGCTGGCACTGCTCGAGCGCGCCGACGGCCTCCTCACCGTCGATTCAGGTCCCGCGCACGCGGCGGCCGCCGTCGGCTGCCCGCAGGTCGTGCTGTTCGGCAAGGCATTGCCATCGCTGTATCGGCCCTGGGGCGCGGCGGGGGCCGACGTGCAGCTGTTGCGCGGTGAGATTGCGGGTGATGCCACGATGCTCGGCATCGAGGCGGGCAGCGTCATCGACGCGTGGTCAAGGCTCAAACTGCGCGGTGCGGCTTCGCTCTAAGCGGGCGGCGAGGCGGCTGATGTGGCCGATGTGGCCGATGCGGCCGATGCGGCCGATGCGGCTGAAGCGGCCGATGCGCGCAGCATGTCCGGCGTCACGAGGACCACGCCGCGCTTCGTCACAAAGAAGCGCTTCGCGTCGGCACTTGGATCTTGACCGATTTGCAGGCCGTCGGGTATCACGCAACCCTCATCGAGAATGCAGCGCGTAATCTTGCAATGGCGGCCGACGCTCACACCCGGCAACAGCACGGAGCTCTCGATGATGCTGGCTTCTTCGACGCGCACATCGCTCGACAGCAGAGACTCCTTGACGTAGGCGCCCGAGATGATGCAGCCACCGGCCACCATGGAATTCACCGCCATGCCGCGCCGGCCGTCATCGTCCAGGACGAACTTCGCGGGCGGCTGCTGCGACTGATAAGTCCAGATCGGCCATTGATGATCGTAGATATTCAATTCAGGATTGAGCGCCACCAACTCCATATTCGCTTCGTATAGGGCATCGACGTTGCCCACATCGCGCCAGTAGTTCTGCGCGCGCGTCTCCACATCGTGGAAGGGATAGGCGAAAACCCTCGAGCGCGCAATGGCCTGAGGAATGATGTTGCGGCCGAAATCATGATTGGTCGATTCGCTGGCTGCATTCTCGGTCAACAATTTCTCCAGCCGGTCCATCGTGATCACGTAGATGCCCATCGAGGCACGCGCTAGATTTTCATGGCCGATGATCGGATCGGGATTTTGCGGTTTTTCGGCGAATTTCAGCACGCGATTGGTCTGGTCGGTGGTCATGATGCCGAATTCATTGGCGCGCTCGATCGGCACGTCAACCACGCCGACCGTGATGTCGGCCTCGCATTGGTCGTGATAAGCGATCATCGGACCATAGTCCATTTTATAAATATGATCGCCCGCCAAGATCAACACATGCATCGGATGATGCGAGCGGATGAAATCCAGATTTTGATATACCGAATCGGCAGTGCCGCGATACCAGTGAGTGCCGATCTGCTGTTGCGCAGGAATCAGCTCCACGAACTCGCCAAGCTCGCCGCGCAAATAGCTCCAGCCGCGTTGAATGTGCTGGATCAATGATTGGGATTTGTACTGGGTCAACACGGCAATCTGGCGAATACCGGAGTTGACGCAATTGGACAGCACGAAATCGATGATGCGGAACTTCCCGCCGAACGGGGTCGCTGGTTTGCAGCGGTGTTCAGTCAGCGCCTTGAGGCGCTCGCCGCGGCCGCCGGCCATGATCACCGCCAGCGTCCCGCTGGTCAAACGGCTGACATAGCGTCCGGTGTTGTTGCGGGCAGCGTGTCGCATGAGCCGAAGCCTGACACACTCGGCAAACGCCTGCATCAGGTTTCTCGCGGCCGCGATCGAGCCTTTGCTAGACTGCCTTCATGGCGGCGTTGAAGCTGTGTATTTTGAGTTCGGAAATCGTGCCGTACGCAAAGACCGGCGGCCTGGCCGATGTCGCCGGCGCGCTGGTGCAAAACCTGAGCGCCATAGGCCACGATGTTCGGGCTTTCATGCCGCTCTACCCCGTCGTGCGGCGCCATTATCCCGATCTTCAGCCGGTGCTCGGCGCCCAGCGAGTCGCGCTGGCCATCGGCGACACCGAATATTGGTTTTCGCTGCTGACCGTCAATTACCCCGGCAGCAACGCCCTGGTGTATTTCGTTGATTGCCCGACGCTGTTTGATCGTGCGGACCTCTACACCACCGATCCCGACGAACATCGCCGCTTTCTGCTCCTTACCCGCGCCGCGCTCGAGGGTTGCCGCCGTTTGGGGTTTGCGCCTGATATATTTCATTGCAACGACTGGCACACGGCCTTTCTGCCGCTGTATTTGCGGGCTCTGTACGCTTCGGATTCGCTGCTGGCAGGCGCCAAGTCCCTCTTGACGATTCATAACATCGCTTTTCAGGGCATCATGTCGAGCGCCGCAGCTCCCGATCTGGGTTTAGGGTCGGCGTGGGCTCTGCTGGATCAGGGCGATATCGCGCGCGGCGTCATCAACCCGTTGAGAACCGGCATTAAACACGCGCACGCGGTCAGCACCGTGAGTCCGACGTACGCGCGCGAGATCTGCGATGCGCCGTTCGGCATGGGATTGCAGGCGGCCTTGCGCGAGCGCGCGGATCGGGTGACGGGAATATTGAACGGCGTCGACTACCGGGAATGGGACCCTCGGCACGACCCACACCTAAGCGCGCATTTCAGCCCTCAGGATTTGCGCGGCAAGCTCATCAACAAGGAAATGCTGTTGGCGACAGTTCAGCTGACGATACCGACGTCGCAGCCGCTCATCGGCATGGTGACCCGCCTCACGGAACAGAAGGGAATTGATCTGCTGATGGATGCATTGCCGCCGTTGCTGCGGGAACGCGATTTTGGCCTGGTTGTCTTGGGCAGCGGCGATCCCAACTATTCCGCCTTCTTCGAAGACCTGGCGCAGCGTTTTGCTGGGCGCGTGAGCTACAGTGCAGGGTTTGATGAGCCGCTGGCGCATCTCATCGAAGCGGGCAGCGATAGCTTCCTCATGCCCTCGCGCTATGAGCCGTGCGGCCTGAATCAAATGTACAGTCTGCGTTACGGCACGATTCCGATTGTGCGCAACACCGGCGGACTCGCCGACTCAGTCCAGCACTTCGATCCGAGCACCGGCCGCGGCACCGGTTGCGTATTCAACGATTACGATGCGCCGGCCGTTCGCTGGGCGATCAACACGGTGCTCGATTGGTATGCGGATCCGCGCAGCTGGCTGCCGCTCATGAAAAATGCGATGGCGAAGGATTTTTCCTGGACCCGCCAGATCAAGGAATACGATTCGCTATACCGCAGCCTGATTACGGCGTGACCTGCAGCAGCGCGTAGCGCCGGCCGTTGGGCAGAGAATAACTCGTCGCGATTTGAATTTTCGCCGCTGCCCACAGCGGCGACACGTCGGCTTGCGGCGATCGCGCGCGCCACGGCAGTTGCGGCGATCGCGCGGGCAGTTGCACCAGGAAAAGACTCATCGGCTCTGCCGCGGCAGCGGCTCGGATACGCTCGACGCCGTGCGCGTCCATTGGACCGGCTATCCGGCCAACGGATTGTCTGGCATACATGTCGATGACGGCGCGCGTCGTTTCATCCGGCGCGAACAAAATAAGCGGCCGTCCGGCGGCATCGCGCTCCACGGCGCGTCCGATCTTCGCCAGGTCCTGCCAGGCGTCAACATGCCGGTATACCTGCGACGCAGGCCCGATGAGGAGCGCGCAGTAGGCAAGAAGCAGCGCCCATTGAGCATGGACGGCATGCGCGCGCGCCGCCGCCCAGGCGCGGATCGCCAGAATTGCGGCGGCGGACAAGCCGGCGAGCGAGACTGCGACGTAAATGGCATGGTCGGGCATGCTCGAGTCCGCGGCGCCGAGAACGGCCAGCGCCGCGGCAAATACCGCAACGCCCAGCAGCAGCATCGCGGCCGTGGCGCGCAGCGCGCGCACGTCCCAGGTATCCGGACCCGGCAGAATCTCACGCGCCCACCATCCGACGAGCAGCGCCAATCCGGGAAGCGCCGGCGCGAGGTAGATGTTGCGTGCCGTTGCGGCGAGCGAGAGAACGAGCAGAGGCGGCAGCGACGCTGCGAGCGCAAAGCGCACGGCACGATTGTCATGCAGCGCGGCCCGGCGCTTCCGCCACGCGCGGCGCGCCGCGGCAATCACCAGCAAGGTCCATGGGAACAGATACAGGGGCAGTTCGATGAAGTATTTCCCCGGTGAATTGCGATGTGCCGCTGCATACTGCAAATCGGGCGGCGCGTCGAGCGCGGCGAAGCGGCCGACGAGATTGTTCCAGAAGAACACTTTCAAATGCTGCAAACCGTCATCGCCGCGGTACACGAACCATACCCAGGTGAGGATCAAGGCTGCCTGAATCAGCAGTCCAAAATACAATTCCCATCGAATGAGCTCGCGCCAGCGCCTTTCCCAAATGCTCAAGGTGAGTATGGTCAGCGCAGGCACCATCCAGGCAACCGCGCTTTTGCTCAGGAACCCGAAGGCCAGGGCCGTGTGCATCAACAGATAGCCGCGCAGGCGTTCCGGGCTCGCGGTGGCATAGAACCCGATATAGGCGCCGAGCAGCGCCACCGACACGGCGGCAAGCAATGGCGCATCGGTCGCCAGCCAAATGGCGACCTGGTACGCCAGCAGGAAGGTACTGATGGTTGCAGCGGCCACCAGCCCCGCGAAGCGCCCCGCACTGCGCGACGCCAGCAAGCCAACGCCGAGTGCCGTGATGAGCGCGTAGAGCAAATTGGGCAGGCGCGCGACCCATGCTTGCGTGCCCAGAAGCTTGATGGGATAGGCGGCCAGCCAATAAGTCAAAGGCGGTTTTTCACAAAACGCTTCACCCGCCAACAGCGGCACCGCTTTGTCGGCCTGCCAGCTCATGCGCCACGCGATGTCGGCTTCGCGCGGTTCGTCCGGCGTCCAGTAGCCGCGCGCGAACATGCCGACGCACCAGGCCAGCAACAACGCCCCTCCGAGCCCAAGCAGCGTTCGGCGGGTATTCAACGGTCCGAATTGCATTCGCTGACTATACTTCACGCGGGCCCTTGCCTGGATGATGCAGCCCATTCAAAGTAGCCGCCTCGAGTCGCTCTGAAACGATGGGTGGTGGTATGTGATCGAGCAATTCTGCGATTGGCTGTCGAGGACGCATGTCAGCGTTGCGTTTCAGTCGGCAGACTGGTTTGTGCCTCTGGTGCAGACCGTCCACATCATCGCCATTGCAATTCTGCTGACCTCCGTCTACGTCCTGAGTTTTCGGCTCATTGGCCTGACCCGAGGAGCGCAGGCGCTCGCCACGCTCACCGCCAAGTCCACGCCGTGGTTCTGGACGGCACTTTGTGTGTTGCTGGTGAGCGGCATCCTGCTGACCATTACGGAGCCGGCCCGCGAGCTGCTCAATTGGGCATTTCGCATAAAAATGCTCCTGGTATTGGCGCTGGCCGGAATGCTGTGGATGGTGCAGCTGCGTATGCGCCAGAACCCGGAGTATTGGACCGCATCGCCGGCGCGGCGCCACGCAGCCCGCGCCATCGGCATAGTCGCTGTGATTGTCGGCGCATGCATCGTGACGGCCGGTCGTTGGATCGCCTATGTATAAGGCATAGCGCATGGCCGTGGAACAAGCCCTGACGTGGCTACAGGATCTGAATTTTCCGACTGAAATTCGCGAGTCGGTTTGGCTGTTTCCAACCATCGAAACGGTGCATGTATTTGCGCTGGTGTTGGTCGTCGGTTCGATCATGACCGTCGACCTGCGCCTCTTGGGGCTTGCGAATCGCGAACGCCCCTTCAGCGAGCTGGCGGGCGAAATGCTCCCCTGGACATGGGTGGCCTTTACCATCGCCGCCGGCGCCGGCTTCCTGATGTTTTCATCCAAGGCGGTCATTTACTACGGCAATATTCCGTTCCGGCTGAAAATGTGTTGCCTGCTGCTCGCCGGGATCAACATGGCGCTGTTTCACTGGCTCGGAACGCGGCATCTGGAAACCTGGGACCGAAAGCAGCCGCCGGCGCTTGCCAAATTTGCGGGCGGTGCGTCGCTGCTGCTATGGACCACGATCGTCGCGGCCGGACGCTGGATAGGCTTTACGACTTGAGTCCGGAACGCCGTGGACGGCGTGAATTTGACGGGAAAACTGTTGCTGCCATCGAATCGCGACAAAACCACCTAAGAGCAGCACATAGCTGCGGTTAAACTCCGCCGACCGGGCGACACGGACAGATTATCATTTGCGCAATGCGCTTCATCGTCGTCGCCATCCTGGTGTTTCTGATCGGCGCGGCCGTGTTCGCCGACAGCCGCTATTCTGAACGAAGACTGCT
>DATHFB010000246.1:0-6611 GCA_035318305.1 Steroidobacteraceae bacterium
CGTTACCTTCAACATTTTCACCAATGGCCGGACATTCGCCGGTTCGAAGCTCTGCGCCTACGATCGCTCGGCCATGTTGTCCGGCGCCGCAGCGACCCAGCAATGCTTCCAACTCTCCACGAGCTTTGGCGGCGTGCTCCCGGCGGATCTCGACGGAGCTGCCAGCCTGCCGGCGCCCGGAACACCCGAGCCGTTCATCAATTTTGGCAGCAACTCCTTGAACGTTTGGCGCTTTTCGGTCAACTGGACCACGCCGGCGAGTTCGACCCTCACGGGACCCATCAACGTGCCCGTCGCGGCCTTCACCGAGGCCTGCAGCGGCGGTACCTGCGTGCAGCAGCCCGGCACGTCGAATCAGCTCGATTCGCTTGCCGATCGTCTCATGTATCGCTTCGCCTATCGACGCAGTACCGCTGCGAGCGCCGCCGAGACTGCGGTGGTCAATCATAGCGTCAAGGTAAGCGGCAACAAGAGATCTCAGGTTGTGGGGATCCGCTGGTATCAGCTCGGTAATCTCACCAGCGGTACGCCCACGGTGGTGCAACAGGCAACCTACTCGCCCGACAGCACGTCGCGCTGGATGGGCAGTATTGCCATGGACAAAGCCGGCAACATTGCCGTGGGCTATAGCGCCTCGAGCAGCGCCAAGTTTCCGAGTGTCTACTACACTGGACGCTTGGCGAGCGATCCGATAGGAACTTTGCAGTCCGAAGGATTACTCAAGGCGGGCAGCGGTTCTCAGACGGGCAGCTTGCATCGATGGGGTGATTACAGCGCCCTGTCCGTCGATCCCACCAATGATTGCACCTTTTTCTATACGAACGAGTACCTGAAGGCCTCGGGCAGTTTCAACTGGAGCACCTGGATCAGTAGCTTTAGTTTCCCCGGCTGCTAAAGCGTGTCTGTTTTTACGCGATGAGACATTGGTCGGCGCGGCCGCTGGAGCGGCCGCACCGACCCGGGTGCCGCGAGGTCAACCGCCCGCGGATCGTCAGTTCCAAGCGCGCCGATTCGATTCAATGAAGTTAGAGTAGACGAGTGATGCGTGATGCTTTAGCATCTGATGCATGAGAACGACGCTCGACATTGCTGACGATGTGCTCCAGGCAGCAAAGGAGCGGGCTAAGCGCGAACGGAAGACCATCGGCGAGATGATCTCCGAGTTGGCTCGGCGCGCGCTGACGACGCCGCAAGAGCAGCTGTCCGTGAAGGAACCCAAGGCAGTTTATGGACTCAAGCCCTTCGCGCGACGTGGCGGCATCGTCACCAATGAGTTGATCGACAAGCTTCGTGACGAAGATGCGTACTAGCGGCGCTCAGCCAAGCTGGGCGCGTGGGCGTCATGCCGCCACCAGTGGGCTTGAGACCTGCGGAGTTTAGCAAGTGCGCGCACTGTTGGATGTCAATGTGCTGATCGCGCTGCTGGACTCCGATCACGCATCCCACGATTCGGCGATCGGTTGGTTCTCGAAGCATGCGCGGGAGGGTTGGGCATCATGTCCAATCACGCAAAACGGTTGTATCCGTGTCATGTCGAATCCGGGCTATCCAAACCCGTTACCGGTTCAAGCTGTCATTCAGCATTTAGCCGAGGCCTGCCGCCAAGATATCCATGAATTCTGGCCGGATGAAGTTAGTCTGTTGGATTCGGATGTCGTGGACTCGACCCGAATTCATGGACCTCGGCAACTGACCGACATATACCTGCTTGCTCTCGCGGTTCAGCATGAAGGGCGGCTCGTTACTTTTGATGCCGGAATTCCGCTCGCCGCGGTCAGGAAGGCTACGAAACAGAATCTGTTGATCCTGTGAGCAGCTTTTGCATCCCCACGGCAGCGTCGATCAGGGGCTGCTTGCGCGAATACGACTTGAAAACGGCGACGATTACTCGCTTGACTGGCGAAGCACCCAAGCATCGGGTGCTTCGGCTTCGATGATCCGAGATGACCGTTCGAGGATCTCCCGGTCCAAGGTGATTAGCGGTTGATCGAGGGCTTCTGCGAGCGCGACAAAAACCGCATCAGCACCGCGAAGTTCACAGCTCGCTGCCAAAGCAGCAGCCCGATCGCCAAGCGCGTCGTTCAGTCCGTGACGCTGCACACGCGGCAATGCGAGTACGGCCCGTACGGTCCGGGTCGCAAGCCTAGCCTTCCCGGTTTGGCGTGCAAACACTCCCGCGATCTCGACAAGAGCCAAATTGGGTATGTTTAAATCTTGCTGATTCGCGACCGCCAAGTCCAAGAATGCGACGCTGGCGTCATGATGAACGTCATTCTCACGAAAGATCGCCACCCAGACGGAAGCATCGATGATCATCCCCGCCGCTGCTCGCGTACCGCCGCGACTGCGTCTTGATCCGTCTGCCAACTAGCAGCGTTTATTTTGGCAAGTTGCCGAACCCTTCGAAGAGCCGTGCTAGCACTGACGATAGCGCCGGACTCGCTCGACCCCAACTCTCTCTCAAGAGCGCCGGTTACAAATTGCTTGAGAGTCTGGCCGCGGCTTGCAGCGGTAGCCTTAGCTCTCCGAAACAAAGTCTCGGACATTTCCAAGGTGGTTTTCGTGGTGCTCATGAATTAGGATCCCGATTGCCTACAGGCTTGCCTCATTATTGTCACCCATAAATATGGGTCTGGTCAAAGGCAGCGGGCAAACGTGCGGCCGCCTTCGCTTCCGGCGTCCCCCCACGCGGCGTATGTGCCTGCTGATTCGCGCGGACGGAGCGAAATGAGCCGGCAAATACGGCGGCGTTGGCAGCGATATGCAGTTTATGCGCCATCCAGGGCATTATATTGGCGCATAAATTGCTTTATGCGCCAACTAACGCTATTGGCGCAAGTCGGATTCATGCGCCAGCGGTCATGCCGCAGATACAAAACGGTGCGTGATTCGCTCCCGGAGCCGGATAGATTTCGTCTCAAGTACCGCGACGCGCTCATCGAAGTCGTGGGCGAGATTATTCGCCGCGGTCTAAAGCCCGCAGCCGAAGAGATCGATGCGCTGGCCGTGCCGCTCGTGCTCCCTGAAGAGCTGGAACAGTTTCGCGACTTAGTCCTTGTCGAGATCGCGCGGTTGCACGAGGGCAATATCGCACGATTTCGGCTGCGCCCTAATGAATTTCGGCGGTGGCAATCACGATAACGCGAAAGATCGGCGGCCTAGAACGGAGGAACAGCTCGACCACGGCAACTCTCTTCGCCCCGATACCCGCGCGTTCTGCAGGAATTGCTGCAGCCCCGGCGTTTACAGGGTTAATGTGGCGTCCACACGCGCGCGTTGGTCCGATGCTATCAAACAGCATGCTCTTCTCAGATGGCGCGGAGCGCCGTGGTGACGGGCACCCGCGCAGCGCGCAGCGCGGGCAGCAGACCGCCCAACATCCCCATCCCCAAGGCCCATGCGACGCCGGTTGCGGCGAGCGAGGGGGTGACCGCGAGCTGAATACTGTAGCCCAAGGGGCTGGCCGCGAGACCATTGAAAAGGGTCCATGCCAACCCGCTCCCGAGCAGCGCTCCGGGCAGTGCCAGCAGGAGCGACTCGACCATGACGGAGACTACGATGGGACCGGGACCGAAGCCGATCGCCCGCACCGTGGCGAGTTCGCGGCGTCGCGAATCGACGATGGCATACAGGGAATTGACAGCGCCCAGCGTCGCGCCGAGCGCCATGATCGACCCGACGAAATAGGCGACGAAGAACAGGATGGCATTCAATTGTTTGAATTCGTCCTCGACCACGGCGCTTTCGTGCATGGCTTCGAGGTGCAAGGCTGGGTTGGCCGCGACCGCGTCGCGAAATGCGTCGAAGTCCGCAGCGGATTGCAGCATCACCGCCACCGAGGTGTAGGTGTTGCGCTTGAACGCGGACATGATGCTGTCCACGTCGCCGTAAACCACGCATTCCTGGGCCTGCCCCTGATCGAAGCGTCCCTCGATGGTCCACGCGACGCCGTGAATGAGGCGCGTGTCGCCCAAGTCGAAGCCCGTGAATTGATGAGCGCAGGGATTGCTCACGATCAGTTCATGCAGACCCGGGTGAAACATGCGGCCGGCGGTGAAGCGCAGCTCCGGCAGGTATTGCGTCACGGTGGACGTGACTCCCACGACCGGGAAATAGATGCGAGTGCCGGTCCCTCGCTTGCGCCCCTCGATGAACGTCATGGATTCAAAGACGACGATGGGCTCACCCGCGTCGCCTCTGCGAATGCCCGGCAGACCGAGGATGACCGCCGATTCGTCCTTGGAGATGTCGCTTTGCCCCGGCCGTTCGCCAGTCTTGCCCAAAATGACGTGGTCGGCACGGACGGCTCCCATTTCCTGGCGGCGCGCACCGGCGCCCATGGCGAGCATGGAGACCAACGCGCCGACGGCGCAGGTGACGCCGATGAGGATCGTCAGGGCGGACGACGGCCGCGCTGCGACTCCCGAGAGACCCAGGTGCAGCAAGGCAAGAGACTGTCGGACGAATTTCATGTCCGCGCCCTAGCGGCCTGCCAGTGCCGCTACTATATTCAACCTTGCGGCGAACACCGCCGGAACCGCCGCGCTGATCGCGGCTGCAAGCACTGCACAGGCCATGCCGACCGCCACCACGATGAGAGGCATCGACAGTCCGGGTACGATGTTCGCGGCCAGCGGAAAGATCAGCACCGCCAAACCCAAGCCGCTCGCCGCGGCAGCGACGAAGATCGTCATCGCCTCCGCGAGTATCGATAGAAACACGGCGACGCCGGTGAAGCCGAGCGTCTTGAGCACCCCGAGTTCCGGCATGCGCTCTCGGGTGGATTGCATCATCATGGTGGCGGTAGCAAACAGCAGGGCGACGAGCACCGCGCCCACGATCGAACGGATGAGAAAGTTCAGATCACCGATCGATTGCAGCTGGGACTGCGCCAACTCGCGCATCGATTCGGTTAACGTTTCGTTCGCGGAATTGGCGAAGCGGCGGTCGATTTCATCGGTCACGGCCACCGCCAGCGCCGGATCGGAAACCGCGACTTTGAAATGCTTGACGGTGCCTCTGTCGGCGAGACGGGCCTCGTCGAAGTAGTCATAGTTGATCAGCAGCGTATCGCTGCCCCCGCCCAAGTCGCTGTCGGTATAGGTGCCGACGACATCGAACGCCCAGTCCGTCGAACCGGTCTTTTGCGCGGTCTTGGACAGGAGCGGAATGTGGTCGCCGACTTTCCAGCCGTACTTTTTGGCCACCCCGTCGCGGATGATCGCCGCAGTTCGCATGCGGCGGAAGGCAGCGACGTATTCGGGCGCAATCGTGAAGGTGAACGCCGAAAGCCAGTCCCCGTCCGGGCGTACCGCGACGACGCCCAATTTTTGACTGGGCGTTTGATAGATGGCCCCGAACAGTTCCACGGGGACCACAACCTTGACGCCCGGAACGGATTTGATCTGCTCGAGCAGGGCCAAGGGCAGCGGATCGAAAAGGGCCAGATTGCCGTGAACCAACAGCACATCGGCGCGGGTCTGGCCAATGAGCTGCTCGACACCCGTTTTCAGGCCCTGGAGCACACCGAACAGCGCGAAAGCAACGCAGACCTGGAGAAAAATCAGGACGGAGCGTCCGGGTTTACGCCAGATGCCGGACCAGATGAGCGGCAGAAACTTCATTCGTTGCAAAGAACCTGATATCAGCCATGCCTGGCGCGCGGATGATAGCATCGGCACTGATGGAGGACGAGCGGTGGGAAAGACACGTGCGCATGCGTGCCGAATGACCCGGCGTTTAAAATTGGCGTCCCTAAATAGAGAAAGTTCGAACCAACTTTTAGAAACCCTTGAAGAATGGAACGACCACCTCGAAGCGGCAGCATGGTACGAAAGTGAACGGCAAAACCTCGGCGTCGAATTCATAGCAATGCGGACATCGCCACTGATCAGCGACCCGGAGAACGCTGCCAACTGAGCGTCGTGCGGCACGCCAAGAGCGCGAACCTGCTGGCCTATCCGTTCGAGAATGCGCACCATGGGCCCATCAAGTAACTGCCCTGCACGCCGGCAAATCGCGCCCTTCGGCGGGCGCCGGAGGGCAAGCTCCCATACCCACCATTCGAAGAGAAGTCCTATGACGTCACAACCCCTTAGAGTTGGCATCGTCGGCCTGCAGCCGGGCCGTAGCTGGGCGGCCAAAGCCCATGTCCCAGCGCTACATGCGCTGTCCGCGGATTTTGCGATTGCCGGCATCGCAAACACTACCCTCGCCAGCGCAGTACTGGCGGCTGCCGCGCTGGATCATGGGGCCAGGCCGTTCGCGAGCGTCGCCGATCTGGTCGCCTCGGCGGATATCGATGTGGTCAGTGTCACCGTGAGGGTGCCGCATCATCTTGATGTGGTAAAGACGGCGATCACAGCGGGCAAGCACGTTTACTGCGAGTGGCCCCTCGGCAACGGCTTGGCTGAGGCACAGGAACTCGCCCGACTTGCCAAAGAAAAGGGCGTGCTCGGAGTAGTCGGTACGCAAGCCTGCCTCTCCCCTGAAATCCTGTACATGAAGCAGCTGATTGCCGATGGGTTCGTAGGCGAAGTGCTATCGACGACTTTGATTGCGCGCGGCGGCGGCTGGGGCGGCGTGATACCTGAGAAGAAAAGCCACGCATA
>DATHFB010000247.1:0-9020 GCA_035318305.1 Steroidobacteraceae bacterium
AATGTCGCAGATGACTCCGCGGGAAATCGTCGAGGAGCTCGACAAGCACATCGTCGGCCAAAAGGCCGCGAAGCGCGCGGTGGCGATTGCCTTGCGCAATCGCTGGCGGCGTCAGCAAGTCGCTGAGTCGTTGCGGCCGGAAATCACCCCGAAAAACATCCTCATGATCGGCCCCACCGGAGTCGGCAAGACCGAGATTGCGCGGCGGCTGGCGCGGCTCGCCAAGGCGCCCTTCATCAAGGTTGAGGCGACCAAATTCACCGAAGTAGGCTATGTTGGGCGCGAAGTTGATTCGATCGTCCGCGATCTGGTCGAGATCTCCGTTAAAATGACCCGCGAGGAGGAAATGGCCAAGGTGCGCCATCGCGCGGCCGACAGTGCCGAGGATCGGGTCCTGGACATTTTGCTGCCCAAGGCCTCAGCCGGATTTACGGGCGATGCCGGAACGAAGGACAACGACACGCGGCAGCGCTTTCGCAAAATGCTGCGCGAGGGCCAGTTGGATGATCGCGAGATCGAAATCGAAGTTCGCGCCATGCCGGTCGGCGTGGAAATCATGGCCCCGCCCGGCATGGAGGAAATGACCCAGCAGTTGCAGGGCATGTTCCAGAATTTGGGCGGCGGCCGCACACGCCCGCGCAAACTCAAGATCAAGGAAGCATTGAAACTCTTGGTCGATGAGGAAGCGGCGAAGATGATCAATGAAGAAGAATTGAAATTGCGCGCCGTCGAGAATGCCGAGCAAAACGGCATCGTGTTCATCGACGAGATCGACAAGATTGCGCGCCGCCAGGAAACCATGGGCGCGGACGTGTCGCGCGAAGGCGTGCAGCGCGACCTGCTGCCCTTGGTGGAGGGCTGCACGGTGAACACCAAGTACGGCACCGTGAAAACCGATCATGTTTTGTTCATCGCGTCCGGCGCATTTCACATGTCGAAGCCTTCGGACTTGATCCCTGAGTTGCAGGGCCGCCTGCCCATCCGCGTCGAGCTCGAGCCCTTGGTTGTCGGGGACTTCGTGCGCATTCTCACCGAGCCCGATGCCTCCTTGTGCCGCCAGTACACGGCGCTGCTGGCGACCGAAGGCGTGACCCTGGAATTTGCGGAATCCGGGGTGCAGCGGCTCGCCGAAGTCGCATTCGAGGTCAATGAGCGCACCGAGAACATCGGCGCGCGGCGCTTGCACACCGTGATGGAGCGCCTGCTGGAGAGCGTGTCCTTCGATGCCGCGGATCGCAACGGCAGCCGCGTGCTCATCAATCGCGAATATGTCGAGGGCAACCTGGGCGAACTGGTGAAGGATCAGGATTTATCGCGGTATATCCTGTGAGCGCGCCGTCCGTGCCGCAGCCCACCGACATCAAGCTGCGCACCGGATCGCGCCTGCTCGAGGTGCACTTCGACGACGGATCGCATTTCGAGCTGCCCTTCGAATACTTGAGGGTTTTCTCTCCCTCGGCCGAGGTCAGAGGCCATGGCGGCGGCGAAGGCACGCTGCAGCTCGGTAAGCAAAACGTGGGAATCAGCAGCATTGAACCGGTGGGAAATTACGCGCTGCGCCTGTTCTTCGACGATGGCCACAATACCGGCCTGTATTCCTGGAGCGTGCTGTACCAGTTGGGCCGGGACCTGAACGCGAATTGGGCGCGCTATTTGCAGCGCTGCGCGGAACACCGGAACGCCTAGCGGAACCCTGCCGGCGCATCGCTTCCTGCGCATAGCCGACCTGCGCATAGCCGACCTGCGCATAGCTTCCCGCGCCAGTCGGCTACAATGGACCAATGGCTGATTCCGATCGCGTGGATTTTGGGTTTGAACAGGTCGCGCCGGCCGATAAGGCCGCGCGCGTGCGTTCGGTATTCGCCTCCGTGGCCGGCAAGTACGATGTCATGAACGACCTCATGTCGTTCGGCGCGCATCGGCTGTGGAAGCACTTCACGCTGTCCTTGACGGGCTTGCGCCCTGGACAGTGCGCGTTGGACGTTGCCGGGGGCACCGGCGATCTCGCCGCCGGATTGCTTCGGCAAGTGGGCAAGGCGGGACGTGTCGTGCTGTCGGATGTGAATCCGGCCATGCTGGACATCGGCCGCGATCGCCTCCTCGATGCGGGGCACGTGGGGAATGTCGAATGCATCGTCGCCGATGCCGAGCGTCTGCCCTTCGAGGACAACGCGTTTCACTGCGTCACCATCGGCTTCGGCCTGCGCAACGTCACCGACAAGGCGGCGGCGCTCGAGTCCATGTACCGTGTCTTGAAACCCGGCGGACAATTATTGATCTTGGAGTTTTCGACGCCCGTGGCGCCGGGCTTGAAGCCGCTCTACGACGCCTATTCCTTCAAGGTACTGCCGCTCTTGGGACGCTTGGTCGCGCACGACGCGGATAGCTACCGCTATCTCGCGGAATCGATCCGCATGCACCCCAATCAAGAGAGCCTGCTCGAGATGCTGCGGCATGCCGGGTTCGCGCAGACGCGCTATCACAACTTGAGCGGCGGCATCGTGGCCGTTCATCGCGGCTTCAAGATTTAGGAGCCTGACATGCCCGCGACTTCCGCCTGGTTGGCATCGGCCGAAGCTGCTTTCAATCGAAACATTGCGGTGTCGAGCCAGGCAGCGGCGCTGGCCAAGCGCCTCGAAGGAACCAGCCTGCAAGTCGAGGTCGACGGCATCACCCGCGTACGCGCCTCGTGCTTTCAAGGCCGGCTTGCATTGTTGGCCGGTGAGGATACGCCCGCCGATGCCGTCATTTCAGGGTCCGCACCGGCGCTGCTGCAAATGCTAAGAGGCGGCGGGGCCACTTCCCAAGTCAAATCTTCCGTGCAAGTTCGCGGCGATGCCGAAATCGCCAACTTGTATCGTGAACTGTTCACGGCCGCGCGCCCGGATCTGGAAGAAGAACTGTCGCGTTGGGTGGGCGACCTGCCGGCGCGGCATTTGTCCCAGCTGGCGAAGAGCGTGCGCACTTGGGCGCGCCGCGCCAGGCGTACCGCGGGTGAAAATATCGCCGAGTATCTGCAGGAGGAAGGCCGCGATCTCGTCACCAAGACCGAAATGGAAGAATTCCTGCGCGGCGTCGACACCGTGCGCGACGGCGCCGAGAGAGTCGAGGCGCGGCTCAAGGGGCTGGAGCAGCGCGTGAAGGACGGCAGCGTGAAGGACGGCAGCGTGAAGGACGGTAGCGCGAAGGACGGCAGCGCGAAGGGCACATTGTGATGCGCCTGCGAGTGCTGGCACGGCTGCTGCAAATCCAGCGCGCGCTCGTCAGGCACCGGCTGGACGAATTTGTGCGCGCCACGCACATGTACCGGCCATTGCGCTATCTCTATTATTTCTCGCCGTGGACGTGGTTTCAGCGCAGCATCGGCGGCTCGCGCGGCGAGCGATTGCGCCTCGCTCTCGAGGAGCTGGGCCCGATTTTCGTGAAGTTCGGTCAGGCCCTGTCTACGCGCCGCGACCTCCTGCCTGTCGATGTTGCCGATGAATTGGCCAAACTGCAGGACAGCGTGCCGCCGTTCTCCGGCGAAATTGCCATGGCGATGATCGAGAGGACGTTCGGCAAGCCGCTCAACGAAATATTCGGCAGCTTCGAGTCCACCCCCCTCGCCGCGGCATCCATTGCCCAGGTGCATGCGGCCGCTTTAAAGAACGGTGATGACGTCGTGGTCAAAGTACTGCGTCCGGGGATGCGAGAGGTCATCGATCTTGATCTCGAAGTACTGGACGCACTCGCCGGGCTCGCGCACGAATATTGGGTCGAGGCGCGCCCCGTCAGGCCGATCGAAGTGGTGCGCGAGTACCGCAAGACCGTGACCGATGAATTGGACTTGATGCGCGAGGCCGGCAACGCTTCGCAATTGAAGCGCAATTTTGCCGGCTCGCCGCTGTTGTACGTGCCGCAGATCCACTGGGACTATTGCCGCCAAAACGTCATGGTGATGGAGCGGATTCGCGGCGTCATCGTCAGCCAGGTCGACGAATTGCGCGCGCGCGGCACGGACATCGCCAAACTCGCCGAGAACGGCGTCGAGATATTCTTTACGCAGGTGTTCCGCCACAATTTTTTTCACGCGGACATGCACCCCGGCAATATTTTTGTGCAGATCGACGATCCGAAAAATCCGCGCTACGCCGCAGTCGATTTCGGCATCGTCGGCACCTTGCAGCCGCGCGACCAGCATTATCTCGCCGAAAACTTCATGGCTTTTTTCAACCGCGACTATGGCCGGATCGCCCAGCTGCACATCGAAAGCGGCTGGGTGCCCAAGGGCACCCGGGTGGATGAGCTCGAGTCGGCGGTGCGCACGGTCTGCGAGCCCATCTACAACAAGCCGCTGAAGGAAATCTCTTTCGCGCAAGTGCTGCTGCGGCTGTTCGAGACCGCGCGGCGTTTCGACATGCAGGTGCAACCGCAGCTCATTTTGTTGCAGAAGACCTTGTTCAATATCGAAGGCTTGGGCAGGCAGTTGTACCCCGAGCTCGATCTATGGAAGACGGCCCAGCCGGTCTTGAGCGAGTGGATGCGCGAGCGCACTCGCCCGCGCAC
This sequence comes from Steroidobacteraceae bacterium, assembly GCA_035318305.1. GTDB lineage: Bacteria > Pseudomonadota > Gammaproteobacteria > Steroidobacterales > Steroidobacteraceae > Bog-1198. Next base: position 4,546 of record DATHFB010000247.1, read on the forward strand.
CATCCTCAAGGAAATTCGCGCTCACCTGCCCGACGCCCTGATGAGCTTGCGGCAGGTACCCCAGATCTTGCAGACCGCGGTGCGCGAGGCGGCGGAAGGCACCGCACCGTCCGTCGAAGCAGGGCTGGCGCAATTGCGTGCCGAAATGCGCGGGGCGGCTGCGCGGCGCGACACGGCCATCGCTGCCGGGGTGCTGTGGCTATCCGGGTTGATTTGGCTGGCCCAAACCACGCAATATCGGTGGTTTGGAGGGCTGCAGATGATCGCTGCCATCCTCCTCTTCGTCAGACTGAGGTCCAGGCCGCGAATCGAATGAGAATTCCAATCGAGGGTTCGACCAGCTATCGCGGCCGCAATTCTCGGCCGAATTTACCCGCACTCACGCTGTTCGTGCTGCTGGCCCTTGGCGTGGGCGCGCTGGGCGCGGTATTTTCGCCCGGTATATCGGCGTCGGCGACGCAGTGGTATGCCGCGCTGGCCAAGCCCGGGTGGCTGCCGCCGCAAAATTGGTTTGCGCCCGTGTGGATAGCCCTCTACGTGCTGATGGGCAGCGCTGCATGGCTCATTTGGCGCGAGCGCTATCATCGCGGGCGCACTACGGCGATTGCCGCCTACGCGGTGCAGCTATTCCTCAATGCCCTGTGGCCGCCGCTGTTCTTTGGCTTGAAGAATATCGACGCAGGCTTGTTCGACATCGTTGCCCTGTGGCTGGCCATCGGCTGGACCCTGCGTGAATTCGCGCGCGTGCGGATCGGCGCGGCCGTCATCTTGGTGCCGTATTTTCTGTGGGTCAGTTTCGCGACAGCGATCAATCTCGGAATCTGGAAGTTAAACCCATGATGGCGAAGTTAAACTGATGATGGCGTCCTGTAGGCATAGGATTACGTTGTCTTGCGCCGCTGCACCGATCGCGCGGATAAATATTTTGCAGCAATCTACCCATGCTGCGTCGAGTACATCACCGCGAGAATCCGGGGCTAAAGTAAACTCTGCCAAGCCTGCTGAGTGCACATTTTGCGTCAGTTGGAATTAGCACCCTACCCCGTGCGATATCAAGCGCGATGTACTCGGCCGCAGCGCCCTCGCCATGCCGCTACTCCCATCCCGCCGCTAGACTCATGCCGCTAGACTCATCATGCCGCTAGACCCATCCCGCCGGTTCAGCTCTGCGCATCACGCGACCCCGCGCACGCATCTGCTGTCGAACGGCAACTATTCGCTGATGTTGACCGCGGCGGGATCCGGCTACAGCCGATGGCGCGACATTGCCCTCACCCGCTGGCGGGAAGATCCCACCTGCGACCCCTGGGGCTACTACATTTTCTTGCGCGATGTCTTCAACGGCCATGTATGGTCCGCCGGATACCAGCCCATCGGCCGCGAAGCGGAAAGTTACGAAGTGGCCTTCTTCGAGGATCGCGCGGAAATCAGCCGTAAAGACGGACCGATTCGCACCGTCATGCAAGTTCTGGTATCGAGCGAGGACGATGCCGAAGTACGCCGCCTGTCGCTGACCAACGAAGGCCGGGGCGTACGGGAGGTCGAATTGACCTCTTACGCCGAAGTGGTACTGAGCCAGCCCGCGGCGGATTCCGGGCATCCGGCATTTTCGAAAATGTTCGTGCAGACTGAGTTCGTTGCGGAACGCGGCGCGCTCCTTGCAACGCGGCGGCCGCGCGACGCCGGACAGACTCAACCGTGGATGGTGCATTTCAGCTCGTTGGAAGGCGAGGCGGTCGGCGGCCTGCAGTTCGAGACCGATCGGGCGCGCTTCATCGGCAGGGGAAATGACGTTCGCAATGCGCTATCCATCATGGATGCGAGGCCCTTGTCCAATACCGTGGGTACGGTGCTCGATCCCGTATTGGCGATGCGCCGCCGCGTGCGAATCGATCCTGGCGAGACCATCCACGTCGCCTTTTGGACCGGCATCGCCGCGAACCGCGCGCAGGCTTTGAGCCTGGTCGACAAGCTGGGCAGCGAGGCGGCGTTTCAGCGCGCCAAGACTCTGTCTTGGGCCAAAGCGCAGGCAAAGCTTCGCGATCTGGGCATCGGCGGCGATGAGGCGCAGTTATTTCAAGAGATCGCCCAACCGGTGCTGTATTGCGACGCGTCGCTGCGTGCATCCCGTGAGTTCCTCGACAACAATCAGCTCGGGCAGCCGGCCTTGTGGGCTCACGGCGTGTCCGGTGATCTGCCGATCGTGTTGGGCGTGGTCGCCGGTCAGGCCGACCTCGATGCCGTCAGACAGCTGCTGCGCGCGCACACTTACTGGCAATCGAAGTATCTAGCGGTGGATCTCGTCCTTTTGAATGCGGCAGGACCCGCGAGCGTTGCGGCCGTGCAAACTGCGTTGGACGCGGTCATGCGGGAATCGCAAAAAGCGCGCGATGAAAGCCCCAAGGGTCGCGGCGCGGTCATTCCCTTGCGCGCCGATGCACTGGGGAATGAGCACCGCAATTTTCTGCAGGTTGCGGCGCGGGCGGTATTCGGTGCAGGACAGGGATCGTTGAGCGAGCAGCTCGCGAGATCTCCCGAACGGGAGCCCGTAGCGCGTCTGCGCCGCGAAAACCGCGGCGCGGAGCTGCGCACGCATGCACCGCACCTGGTGCCGACACTCGAATATTTCAACGGTCTCGGCGGTTTCGATGCGGGAGCGCGCGAGTATGTCGTGGTGCTCGATGACGGCCAATGGACGCCGGTACCCTGGATCAACGTCATTGCCAATCCGCAATTCGGTTTTCTCGTATCCGCGGACGGCGCCGGCAGCACCTGGTCGCTGAACGCGCAGCAGAACCAAATCACGCCTTGGTCCAATGATCCGGTCAGCGACACGCCCGCGGAGGCGATCTACATTCGCGACGAGAACTCCGGGGATCTATGGAGCGCGACGCCGCTGCCCATTCGCGAGCGCTCTTCCGTTTATGTCGTTCGCCATGGCTTCGGCTACACGCGCTCTGAGCACACTTCCCACGGCATCTCGCTGACCTTGACGCAATTCGTGCCGCTCGAGGATTCGATCAAGATTTCGCGGCTGAAAATTGTCAATGCCTCCGATGAGCCTCGGCAGCTGTCGATCACTCACTACTTGGATTGGGTGCTGGGAAACCAGAACAACCGCGCGGCGCCCTTCATCATCACGGCCCTCGACCCGAAAACGCACGCGCTTCTGGCGCGCAATCCCTGGACGGCGGATTTCCAGTCGCGGGTCGCATTCATGGACATGGCGGGCCGGCAGCAGAGCTTCACCGCCGACCGTACCGAGTTCATCGGGCGCCATGGCTCGCTCGCCGAACCGGCCGCGCTTTTAGGACCTCAAGCCCTGTCCGCCCGGGCCGGTGGAGGTCTTGATCCCTGCGGCGCCATGCAAACAAAAATCGCCTTGAAACCCGGCGAAACGGCGCATCTCACGCTGCTGATCGGCGAGGAGAGTTCCTCCGCGGCGGCGGCCGCCCTGATCGAGCGCTACCGCGGCATGGACCTCGACGCCGCACTCAAAGCTGTGACGGATTTTTGGGATCGCACCCTGGGCGTCATTCAAGTCAAGACGCCGGACCGGTCCATGGACATACTGGTAAATGGCTGGCTGCTGTATCAGACGCTCGCCAGCCGCGTCTGGGGACGGACGGCGTTCTATCAATCGAGCGGCGCCTACGGATTTCGCGATCAGCTGCAGGATGTCATGGCGCTGTGCGTATCCCAGCCGGCCATCACGCGCGAACATATTTTGAGGGCTGCCGCGCGCCAGTTCACCGAAGGGGACGTGCAGCATTGGTGGCTGCCCACCTCCGGCCAGGGCATAAAGAACCGGGTGTCGGATAGCCGAATTTGGCTGCCCTTCGTCGTGGCGCACTATCTAGATGTCACCGGCGATAGCGCCGTACTGGAAGAGCAAGTGCCTTTCTTGGGAGGGGGTCCGCTGGCGCCGGACGCGCTGGAGAGTTTCTCGTCTCCGCCGGCGGTCGCTCCGGCGGCGTTGTACGAACATTGCGTCCGCGCGCTGGATTCGAGCATGAGTGTCGGCGCGCATGGCCTGCCGCTGTTCGGCACCGGTGACTGGAATGACGGCATGAACCGGGTCGGCGTTTTGGGACGCGGCGAAAGCGTGTGGATGGGCTGGTTCCTGCACGCCGCATTGACGCGCTTTGCGCCCATCGCCGAAACGCGCGGCGAGACCGGCAAAGCGGCGAACTGGCGCAAACACGCATTCGCGCTGCAGCAGGCTATCGAGCGCGAAGCCTGGGACGGCGACTGGTATCGGCGCGGTTACTACGATGACGGCACGGTCTTAGGATCTGTATCCAGCGATGAATGCAGGATCGATTCGATCGCGCAATCGTGGGCGGTGATATCCGGCGCCGCCGAGCGCGGCCGGGCGGTTCGCGCCATGTCCGCGGTCAACACGCAGCTGGTCAGCCGCAGCGATGGCCTCGTGAAATTGTTCACGCCGCCCTTTGATCACACACCGAAGGATC
>DATHFB010000248.1:0-4483 GCA_035318305.1 Steroidobacteraceae bacterium
GCAGCGCGCGCTTCAACAGAACAAAACGGCGCGGCGCGGCGGAGAGTTCATGGATATTTTCAGGCCGCCGCTCCTCGGTACGACCGTATTGGCAACCTTGCTGTCGACGGGAATGCTGGGCGCCTATTACTCGATCACGACGTGGTTGCCGACTTTTCTGACCAACGAACGCCATCTGTCGGTGGGCGGCACCACGGGCTACTTGTTGATGGTGATTACCGGCTCTTTGGCCGGATACCTGGTGAGCGCCTGGCTCACGGATACCATCGGGCGCCGCCGCGGCTTCATGCTTTTCGCGGGCTGCGCAATTTTATTGATCCTGCTTTACGTGCGGCTGCCCGTGGCGGGCGGGATGTTTCTGATCGGTTTCCCCTTGGGCTTCTTCATCCTGGGAATATTTTCCGGTATGGGCGCCTGCCTGGCGGAGTTATTTCCCAGCGCCGTGCGCGGTTCGGGCCAGGGATTCACTTATAGCGTGGGACGGGGAATCGGCGGCTTCTGTCCCTCCTTGATTGGCCTCTTGAGCACCCGCTTCCCCCTGGGGGACGCCATTGCCGGATTCACCGTGGTTGCCTATGCACTGGTCATTGTGACCGCCTGGGCTATTCCTGAAACGCGCGGCCGCGTGCTCACTGCGGACAGCCCCGCCGAAATATGATGCGCTGGGAATTTTGGATCGATCGGGGCGGCACCTTCACCGACGTGATTGGACGCGCGCCTTCGGGGTCGCTGCATACCCTGAAGCTGCTATCCGACAGTGCGCAGTACGAGGATGCTGCGGTGGAGGGTATCCGTCGATTGCTGGATCTTTCGCCCGGCGAACCGATCACGCCGCTGCGGGTGGCTTGCGTGAAAATGGGCACGACCGTGGCCACCAATGCCTTGTTGGAACGCAGGGGCGAGCGCACCGTTCTGGTGATCACTCGTGGATTCCGCGATGCGTTGAGAATTGCCACTCAAGCCCGGCCACGCTTGTTTGACCGCCGCATCGTCCTGCCGGAAATGCTGTATGAGCGGGTGATCGAGGCTCGAGAGCGCGTGGCTGCGCACGGCGAAATCATCTCGAAGTTGGACACCGCGGCGCTCAGCGCGCAATTGCAGCAAGCCCATGGCGACGGCTTGCGCTCCTGCGCCATCGTTTTTCTTCATGGCTACCGGTACGTCCATCACGAGCTGGCCGCGGCGAGCCTTGCGCGAGAAATTGGATTTACGCAGGTTTCCGTCTCGCACCGCGTGAGCCCGTTGATGAAATTGGTTCCGCGTGGCGACACGACGGTGGTGGATGCCTATCTCTCGCCCATTTTGCGGCGCTACTGCGACAAGCTTGCCGAGCTCATGCCCGGCGTACCGCTGTTTTTCATGCAGAGTTCAGGGGGCCTGACCCAGGCGCATCGATTCCATGGCAAGGACGCGATTCTCTCGGGTCCTGCGGGCGGGATTGTCGGCATGGTGCGCACGGCGCAGGCATGGGGGCATGCCAAATTGATCGGCTTTGACATGGGCGGCACGTCGACGGATGTCAGTCACTTCGCCGGCGAGTACGAGCGCGCATTCGACACCGAGGTCGGCGGCGTTCGGGTTCGCGCGCCGATGATGAGCATCCACAGTATCGCGGCCGGAGGCGGTTCCATCATTCACTTCGATGGCGCGCGCTTGCGGGTGGGCCCCGATTCCGCAGGCGCCAGCCCCGGTCCCGCGTGTTACCGCCGCAACGGCCCACTCACCGTGACCGACGCCAATGTATTGCTCGGGCGCATTCAGCCGGCGTTTTTCCCACGAGTGTTCGGTCCTGCCGCCGACGAGCCGTTGGATGGGGACATTGTTGCCCGCCGCTTTGGCGAACTGGCGAAGCGCATGACGAGCGCGACCGGGCGCTCGATTGGCGCCGAGGAAGTTGCCGGCGGCGCCCTGAGAGTCGCGGTCGGCAGCATGGCCAACGCCGTAAAGCGGATCTCGGTCATGCGCGGTCATGATGTCACCGGCTACACCCTGCAGTGCTTCGGCGGGGCGGGTGGTCAACATGCCGGTCTCGTGGCCGATGCGCTGGGGATGTCGCGGGTCTTCATTCACCCCTTGGCCGGCGTGCTGTCAGCGTATGGCATGGGATTGGCCGATCAAATTGCCATGCGGGAAGCAGCGGTGGAGCGTGAGCTCAACGAGGAAGCCTTCACTCAGGCAACGACGACCGCGGCCCGCCTGCTCGATGAGGCTGCGGCTGAGCTCAAAGAACAGGGCCTGGCGGGCGATGCGCTCAAGAGCGTGGTGCGAGTGCAGGTGCGCTATCAAGGCACCGACACCGCGCTGCCTTGCGCACTCCCCGCGCAAGTATCGCCGGCGGAGGGCGTGCGCAGGGTCCGCGAGGAGTTTGAGCGCAGCTATCGGCGCCGGTTCGAATTCATTGTCTTAGGGTCTGCGCTGGTGATCGAGTCGGTAGCGGTGGAATGCATCGCGCCGGGCGCAGACACGCCGGCAGCGGATCCCATCGCCACGGCAACGCCTTATGAGCCTGCGGCGGACGCGGACATTTCCATGTACTGCCTGGCTGACACGCAGTCCGCCGGCTGGCGCGACGCGCGGCTCTATCGCGCCGAAACATTGCGTCCCGGTGCGCGGGTTCGCGGCCCGGCCATCCTCGCCGACCGCCATGCAACGACGGTGGTCGAACCTGGCTGGGAAGCGCGGGTGGTTGCCGGCGGCTGCATTGAACTCGAGCGTGTTCAGAGCCGAAGCGGCGAGCGCGCCGCGGGACCGCACGTCGATCCTGTCATGTTGGAGTTGTTCAACAATATATTCATGAACATCGCCGAACAAATGGGCCTGCGTCTGCAGAACACGGCCTATTCGGTGAATATCAAAGAGCGTTTGGATTTCAGTTGTGCGCTGTTCGACGGCAGAGGAGCGTTGATCGCAAATGCGCCGCACATGCCGGTGCACTTGGGATCGATGAGCGAGTCGATTCGCACCGTCATCGATCGTAATCCGCAGATGCGCAGCGGCGATGTCTTTGTGCTGAATGATCCTTATCACGGAGGCACGCACCTGCCCGACATCACCGTCGTGACGCCGGTTTACTTGAGCGCCGCTGACGCGACGCCCAGTTTCTTTGTCGCCTCGCGCGGCCACCATGCCGATATCGGCGGCATCACGCCCGGATCGATGCCGCCGTTTTCCGCACTCATCGGTGAAGAAGGCGTTTTGATCGATAACTTCAAGCTGGTGCAGAGCGGTACGCTGCACGAGGCGGCCATGCGCGAACTGCTCCTGAGCGGCGCTCACCCGGCGCGCAACCCCGCGCAAAATCTTGCCGATATGCGCGCGCAGATCGCAGCCAACGCCAAGGGCAGTGCGGAGCTCAAGGCGCTGGTGGCGCAATACGGCCTGAACACCGTGATCGCCTACATGCAGCACGTGCAGGACAATGCCGAGGAGTCGGTGCGCCGCGTCATCACCTCGCTCAAGGACGGCCGCTTCATCCTGCCGCTCGACAACGGCTCGCGCATTGAAGTGGCCGTGCGCGTCGATGCCGAAAACCGCAGCGCGTGCATCGACTTCACCGGCACCAGCGCTCAACTACGGGATAACTTCAATGCGCCGCGCGCCGTGACCACGGCGGCGGTGCTCTATGTGTTCCGCACGCTGGTGAACGATGACATTCCGCTCAACGCGGGATGCTTGAAGCCGCTGCAAATCATTTTGCCGGACGCCTGCATGCTCAACCCCAACCCGCCTTCGGCCGTGGTGGCCGGCAACGTCGAGACCTCCATGTGCGTGACCAACGCGCTGTATGGAGCTTTGGGAGCTATGGCCGCCAGTCAATGCACCATGAATAATTTCACCTTCGGCAACGGCGAGTACCAGTACTACGAAACCATTGCCGGGGGTTCGGGCGCGGGACCGGAATTCGACGGCACCAGCGTGGTCCAAACTCACATGACCAATTCACGGCTGACGGATCCTGAGGTTCTGGAATTTAGATTTCCCGTGCGCCTGGAGTCGTATGAAATTCGTGCAGGTTCCGGCGGCGCCGGACGCTGGAAGGGCGGCGACGGCGGTATCCGGCGCGTGCGCTTTCTGGAGGCCATGACGGCATCCATCTTGAGCAACGGCCGCACCGTCGGCTCATTCGGCATGGCGGGCGGCGAGCCAGGCGCCGTCGGCGAAAATTATATTGAGCGGGCGGATGGCCGGGTGGAGAAGTTGGCGCATATTGGTCAAGCGGATGTGCAGCTCGACGATGTGATGGTGATCTGTACGCCGGGCGGCGGCGGTTACGGTAAAAAGAATGTATAACGGACATGATATATGGATTGTAACATATTGTAATATAGACTTATTTGTGTGAATTTTACTTGCGTAAATTGATCCAATCTTAAAGTGATTTCTAGTTTGATTTAGACTGGCGGAAACGCATGTGCAGGGGCTCCTAAAGTTGTTTGAGATTGAAAATCTCCGAGATTGAAATTGTCGAGGTCGGTCCGCGAGA
>DATHFB010000249.1:0-3339 GCA_035318305.1 Steroidobacteraceae bacterium
GGAGTGGCTGGAGTTTCGCAAGAGCACGGTCACGCGGCGCCTGAAGTACCGATTCGAGAAGCTCAACGCGCGGCTGCACATCCTCGATGGCATGCTGATCGCGTTTTTGAACCTGGACGAAGTGATCCGCATCGTGCGGACCGAAGATCAGCCGAAGCCGGTACTGATCAAGCGCTTCAAACTCTCCGACGATCAAGCCGAGGCGATTCTCGAGACCAAGTTGCGCCACCTGGCGCGGCTCGAGGAGATGAAAATCCGCGACGAGCAGAAGAAGCTCGCGGAAGAGCGCGACGATATCGAAAAAACGTTGAAGAGCAAGGCGCGGCTCACCAAGCTGGTGCGTGAAGAACTCATCAGCGACGCCGAGGAATACGGCGACGAGCGCCGCACGAAGCTGGTGGAGCGCGAAGCCGCGCAGGCGATTTCCGAAACGGAACTGTTGACCAGCGAACCCACCACGGTGGTGCTGTCGCGCTTAGGCTGGGTGCGAGCCGCCAAGGGGCACGACATCGACGTGCGCGCCTTGAGCTACAAGGGCGGCGATGAATACCAGGCCTCCGCCAAGGGCCGCAATCTGCAGCAGGCCGTGTTCATCGACTCCACCGGCCGCGCCTACAGTCTGGATGCGCACCAGCTTCCCGCGGCGCGCGGCTACGGCGAGCCGTTGTCGGGCACCGTGGATCCGCCGGACGGCGCGACCTTTGCGGCGGTGCTGATCGGCGAACCCGACGATCTATGGCTGCTCGCGAGCGATGCGGGCTATGGGTTTGCCGTGCGCTTGCGCGAAATGTATGCGCGCAACAAGAAGGGCAAATCGGTGCTGAAAGTGCCCGAGAATGCGCTGGTGCTGCCGGCCCAGCCCTTGAACAGTCCGGCGGCGCTCGCCGTTTTCGTGAACAACGACGGCGAAGCTCTGGCCTTGCCTGTGAGCCAAATCGAAGAAATGACGGCCGGCAAGGGGCAAAACCTGTTCGGTATTCCGGGCAAGAAATCTGCCGAGCGCGACGAGTACCTGGTCGCGATGGCGGTGGTGGCGCCCGGTGAGGTGTTGACGATCTACAGCGGCAACAGTGCGCCGATGAAGCTCAAATTCGAAGAACTCAAACAGTTCCAGGACAAGAAGGGCCAGCGCCGCCAACGGTTCTCGCGCGCCTACAAGCAGATCGACCGGCTAGAAGTGGCGGCGGCCTAGCGCGGGCGGGTTAGCCTGGCGCGGGGGAGCCAGTTTGGCGAGGGCGGGCCGGCTTAGCGCTCTCCCGACATGGTCACATCCTCGGGCGCGTTCACGAAGTAGCCTTGAATGAACTCGATGCCCAGCTGCCATAGCACCGCCATGGTGTTGGCATCTTCGACGCGCTCGGCCACCGTTTCGATGCCCTTGCGTTTCGCGGCCTCGACCAGGCCCTTGACGCGCTGCTGCTGGATCTGATTGGTGGACAGGCCCTGCATCAAGGAGCCGTCCACCTTGATGAAATTCATTTCGATATCGTTCAACAGTTTGAGCGGATCGCGGCCCGTGCCGAAATGCTCCAAGGCAAAGCGGAAGCCCAGCTTGCGCAAGCTCTCAGCCAGCTCCTTGGTCTGCCGCACGTACTGATTCGCCATCTCCTCGGTGACCTGCATGCACAGGCGCTTGGGTTCGATTTTCAGGGATTTCAATTGTGTCTCGAGCCAGGCCAGCAGGCTCTTGTCCAGCACCGTGTCCTTCGACAGGCGCACGAAAATACACGCCGCCTTGCGATTGGCGGCGAACGACATCGAGGCGCCGACCACCCAGCGATCGATGTTCTTCATCAAGTCGTTGCGTTCGGCAGCCGCGATGAACTCGGCCGGCAGGACCTCGTTGCCCTGCTCGTCCAGCATGCGGACCAGCACATCGAACATACCCTTGTCCTCGCCGAGCAGGCTGGCGATCGGCTGCTGCACCAAGCGGAAGCGATTCTCCATCAAGGCGCTCTTGATGTGCTTCACCCATATTTTGTCGTAGGCCTGCACGCGCGTATCGGTGTCCGATTTGTCCACGACGTACATTTGATTGCCGCCCAATTCCCGGCCGCGGCGGGTGGCGCTGACGGCATCGGTGATGGCGGCGCCCAGATCGGGATTGGCCGGCGGCAGCAGTCCCAAGCCCACGGTGACGGTGGCCGACAGGGTCTTATCGTCGAGTACGAACACATGGGCGTGCACGCGCTTGACGATGTTCTCTGCCCAGGTCTCAACATCTTTGGCGGTGCCGCGGTCGAGCATCACCAAGATACCGTTGCCGCCGAAGCGGCCGCACAGGTCGGTGCTGGTCAATTGGGAGCGCAGCAAATCGGCGAGCTGCGCCATGAAGTCTTCGCTGGCGAGCACGCCGATGGAATGCTGGATATCAATGAAGCGATCGGGCTTTAAATGGGCAACCTGGCGCACGCCGCCTTTCATGCTCTGCGCCGCGCGCTCGCGCATCGCGGCGATCAGATAGCGTTGCTGCAGGAATTGCGTGGTGGCGTCGTTCTTGACGGCACCCGCCAGCTGCACTTCGAGATCGCCGGCCTTTTTGTGCAGCGCTGAGATGGCGATGCGCACCGCAGGCTCGTTTTCGTAGTCGGCGCTCTGCAACACCAATTCGAGCGGCAGGCTGGAGCCATCCGACAACAGGGCCTGCACTTTCAGGCGGTGGCCGCTCCACTTACCCTGCAGGCATGCCACCAATGCGCCTTTGAGCGCGGCGTGGGTTTCCTGGTCGAACAGGTCCATGAGCGGCGTGCCGTTGAGTGCGTCGTTTTCGGAATAGCCGAACAATTCGAGCCACGCGCGGTTCGCATCCACGATGATGCCTTCCTGCACATGCGTGATGGCATCGGCCGAGCCTTCCAGGAAATTCTGCAGCTGTTCGCGATATTCGCGCGCCGAGGACAGCGTCGTGGACAGGGCGCGTTCCAAGCGAAAGGCGCGCAGCTCGCGGGTGACGACCGCCTGCAAGCGGCTGCGATTCACCAGCGTCACCACGTCTTGGCAGCCCAGGAGCATCGCCTCGGCGATCGCCGCCTCATCGACATTTTCGCGCACGACGAGCACCGGCATGCCCGGCGCGCTCTGCTGCCTCACCTTCATGATGGAGGCCAGATCGACGCTGAGTTCCTCGACGAACGCGAACAGCATTTCCGGATTGAGCTGCGTGAGGGCATCGCCGAGATCGCTGGCGTCGGGCAGCCAGGTGCAATGCACCGGATGGCCCGCATTGCGCAGAGTGCTGTTAATCGCCTCGACGTGGTCCTGGGACCTCGTCAGGACGATCATCGGAACGGCCCCCTGTTCGCTCACCTGGCAAAATCCTCGTAAATTGGGTGCAAAGTG
>DATHFB010000250.1:0-14311 GCA_035318305.1 Steroidobacteraceae bacterium
CGAGCCGTGCTTGCCGCGCACGTCCTGCACCACTCGAATGTAGCCGCTGTCGAGCACTGCTACATCGGCCACGTCATTGTTGTCGAGGAGAGCATCGAGATGCTCACTGGCATTCTTGGCAATTCGGGAAGTCGCACCATAGGGCGTGCGGCTCAGCAGTATCGGCGCCCGATGCGCGCCCCGCGGAATCAGAATGACAGTCTGCAGCTTGATTCCGTCGCGCATCGGAATCATGACCTCGCGCTTGGTGTAGTCGAAGCTATCGACGCGTGGTACGAATGTGGCGGGCGTTTCGTTGGGCAGCGTAGGATCGGAAAATGCCGGGACCGTACCTGCAACCACCAGCAGCATCACGCTGCGCATAACGAATCGCGCGCTCCTGCGCCCACAACGTGTCGACATCAGCGATCTCCGGAAAGGAAGGGGTTTTGGAGCGCGAATCTTGCGGGATCAAACGGCCGCACGCAACGTTAGCAGCCCAACCATTAGCCATCTACGAATGGAACCGGCGGCCTCCGTAGAGGGTTGCGGCGACGCGCCATGGCGGCTGCCGGGCCCCGCGCTATTACAAGCACCGTCTCCTTGCGGTGACGGTTGGTAGGGGGCATGATCACGGTACGGACACCTGATTTAAGTTGTCTTTGCTAAATAAGTCAATGATTTACAAGGGCATCGGCTAGCTGGCGCTGAAAGCGAGGAGGACAGACGAATGGGTTCATTGTCGTTCACGGTTTCTGACGGAGTCGCGACCTTGGCACTGCAACGCTCGGCGTGCAGCAACGCGATCGACATCACCGTTATTCGTGCGGTACATCTCGCCCTCGATCAAATCCAAAAGGGCGAAGGCGGCGCAAAGGCGGTGGTGATCACCGGCAGCAATGATGTGTTTTGCAGCGGCCTCGACCTTCATTCCATCGATTTAAAAACCGCGGAAGCACGCCAGCGGGCACATTTCGAGATGCGCCGCTTCATGGACCCGTTGATTCTGCGCTTGAGCGGATTTCGGTTTCCGATCGTCGCGGCGGTCAATGGCGCCGCCGTAGGCGCCGGCATGAGTCTTGCGCTGGCCAGCGACATCATCGTCGCTGCCGATAGTGCCTATTTCCTGCCGTCATTCGCGCGTCTCGGCCTCGTGCCGGATGCGGGGATCACTTTTCACCTGGCGCGACGCATAGGTGCGGGCCGCTCGCTGTCTTCTTTGATGCTCGCGGAAAGAATTGATGCGAAAACCGCGCTCGAGTGGGGCCTGGCCTATGCGGTGGTTCCTGCTGCAGAACTGGTCGTCCGCGCGCAGACAATCGCTCACCGGCTCGCGACCGGTCCGTGCGCGGTACTCGGGCAAATTCGTACCTTGCATGCATCGACCTTTAATAACTCGCTGCAAGAGCAACTGCGCGCCGAGCGTAGCGCGCAGGAGATGACTTTGGAGACGCAAGATTGCGTCGAGGGCGTGCGGGCTTTTTTCGAGAAGCGCGAGCCTAATTTTTCCGAACATTAGCCGGTGCCTGGCCCCCGGGCTCGCCGCTCACCGGCCGCGCGGTAATCGCGATACGAATCGCGGCGAGCGGCGCGTGATCATCGAATGCTTCGGTTTTGGGGTCATTTGGAACCCCCAGTAGGGTCCAGAGCAAATCAAGATCAGGCGTCTGCGGCGTCGTCCTGGTTTGCTGGTACAACCCGTACATGACATGGGTGCCGGTCGCCGCGTCGCCGATTCGCAGCACATCAACGATATCGCCGTCGAACGCATATCCTCCCGTTTCTTTCAAAATGGCGCGAAGTGCGGTTTGCAGGCCGACTCTGTTGGCGGTTTGTTCGCGTATGGCCACGTCCGCCTGAAGACAGTACAGCGCGCCTCCCCAGTACGTGCGTCCCCAACTGGGAGATTCATCCATGCCGCCTTCGCCGGCGCGGGGCAACCCCATGGGCATGGAATGGCGGTCCTCGGCCCATACATCCGCGATGTCGCGATTGCCGAACTGAGCCCGCGCGACGCCTTCGACGTAGGTGGCCAAGCCTTCGGCCAGCCAGATGTGCCTTCGGCCGACTTCCGGCAGCGCCAGATGCACCATTTCGTGCACCAGAACCCAGTCCGCCGCCAGCGTATCCGCGGTTGTTTCGCGGCCAACGCGCATTTGAATCATCAGGCCCGAATCATTGGTGGTGCGGCCGCCGCCCACGCCGCTGCCATCCATCGCCTGCAGCCTGATCACGACCAAGGGCGCCGGGAACATACCGTAGTACTCGGCGACGATGCGTGCGGACCGGTCGATCCAGGTATGCAATACCTGTTGCTGCTTCGACAGGGCAGAATCGTCCATGAGCACGCAGATGGTGGACCCGCTCACCTTCAACTCGGCGCTCACCCGCGAAGGACAGGCGCCATGGCTGAGGGTGCTGAGCGACGCCAAAATCAGCCCGCCGACAATCAAGAATGCACGCATCACGTCTCCGTAGGTTGATTGAGCTTGCGTGGGCCGCTCAAATAACGGCTGCCGGCGACGAAGTAACGCAATCGTTCGTCAGCGGCCTTGGTCAGGCCGATGCGCACGCTTTCGCCGATGGACTTGATGTTGTGACCATCGTTGCCGATCCAAAGTTGCTGATTGGTAAATAGATTCAGGCCGTCATGGCGCCGGTCGACCCGCAGCGCGGCCGCCAGCCGGCCGGGGCCCCGCGTCAAGTCATTTGGCTTGATGTGGCTGACATTGCGCTGCATATGTTCGGTACCGCACAGAGGTTCGAGTGCGCGCAGTAGTACACCTGAGCCGATGCCACCCGCTTCACTCGAAACGTTCAGCATGTACGAGGTCCCATAGCACAGGTAGACATAGGCATAGCCGTGTTCGAGGAACAAGGAGCGGTTGCGCGCCGTCATCCCGCGAAATGCGTGACACGCGGGATCATGCTGCAAATAGGCCTCGGTTTCCACGATTCGGCCGGCCGCCATGCGGCCGTCGAATTCACGAACCAGGACTTTGCCAAGCAAAGTTCGGGCCAGCTCAACTGTGTCCGACGGCACACTATTGCGCGAAATCCGTTCGATCGATCGGTTAAGTTCGCGCGCAGGCTCGGCTACGATGGTAGTCTCCAAGGTTGTTTTGTCGATAGAGAGATCAATTCACCACGATTCTTAACAGAAGAAGCAGCATGCTGAGCGCTCAGTCCATCAAGAATCACCACTCGGATATCTTTACATTTCTTCACGGGAATCTGGAAATCGCGGCCACGCACTGCCACGTTCCGGAAGAAGCGTTGCCGCAAAGCTTGGTGTATGTCACTGATGTGGCGCAACTTTCCGAGGCGCGGCGCCACAAACCGGCCATTCTCATCGTCCATGTGAATATGGCCGATCGCATTTGCGCCGTCGAGGACGCGGACAGCTGCTGCTTTTCGGTGAAGAACATTTCCATGGGCATGGCGATACTGCTGAGGTACTTCGACAGCAAGCCCTGGCGATTCACTCAATGGGGCGAATGTCATCCCACGGCGGTCGTGCATTGCGACGCCACCATCGGCAAGGGTGTGTTCCTGGGACCGTATTGCGTGATCGGTGCAGGAGCGGATATCGGCGATGGCTGCCTGATCGGTTCGCACTGCGTGGTCGAGAGCAAGGCAAAGATCGGCGCGCGAAGCATCCTGCACCCGCACGTTTTTATCGGTGCGGCGTGCGAGCTCGGGGAAGATTGCGAGATTCATCCGCACACCAGCATCGGCAGCGACGGCTTTGGCTATGCGGTGGATTCCGACGGCAGGCCGCGAAAAATTGCGCATTTGGGCAACGTCAAAATCGGCAGCGGCGTGGAAATCGGCAGCAATTGCGCGATCGATCGCGCGACTTTGACGTCGACTCATATTCGATCCGGGACCAAGCTGGACAATATCTGTCATATTGCGCATAACTGCGACCTTGGCGAGAACGGCTTTTTCACGGCGGGCTTCATGATGGGTGGATCGACCAAAATCGGACGGCAGTTCGTCACGGGCGGCAATTCCGTCGTCACCGCCCACATCACCGTTGGCGACAATGTCGCACTTTCCGGCAGGTCTTCGGTCACCAACGACATACCGACCGCCGGCGCTTACGGCGGCTATCCTTTGCAGCCGCTAAAAGAGGCGCTGAAAACCGCGGTGAGCATCGGCCATCTGAATGAGATACGGCGGAACCTCAAACGTGTCATGAAGCACCTGCATCTGTCGGAAAATCCGCAGGACGACACTGCCGGAAGTTGACGACCCCGTCCAAAATTTTTCCCATCGCCGTGCCGCTCGCGGCGTTGATGGTCGCCATGGCGTGCTTCCAGCTCGGTGCAACCCTCGCCAAGGGATTGTTCCCGGTCGTCGGTGCCGGGGGCACCGCGGCACTGCGGCTGGCGATCGCTTCGATCATCCTGCTCGCGGTGTGGCGCCCGTGGCATATGCGTTTTACACCAAGGCAGCTGAGCATCGTCGTCGTCTACGGCGTTGCCATGGGCTTGATGAACTTCTTCTTCTACCTGGCCTTGAGTTATATCCCCCTCGGCATCACGATGGCGCTGGAATTTGCAGGCCCCTTGGGCGTGGCACTGTTTGCATCGCGGCGTGCCGTCGATTTTCTGTGGATTTTGCTGGCAACACTGGGCTTGGCGGCATTGCTGCCCTTGGGATTGGGCGGGGCGCCGCTGTCGGGCCTCGGTATCGCCTACGCTCTCGCCGCCGGGGCATGTTGGGCGCTGTACATCGTCTTTGGGCGCAGAGCGGGCACGGCACACGGCGGCCAAATCACCTCCTTGGGAACCGTGATCGGCGCCTTCGTCATCGTGCCCATCGGGTTTGCCCACAGTGGCACGCAGCTGTTCGCTTTGGCAATTCTGCCGATCGCCGTCGGCGTGGCGGTGCTCTCGAGCGCGCTGCCCTATTCGCTGGAAATGTTTGCCATGCCGCGAATACCGACTCGCACTTTCGGCGTGCTAATGAGCCTGAACCCGGCGCTGGGCGCGGTTGCGGGCCTGATTTTTCTGCACGAGAGTTTGACTTTGGTTCAATGGACGGCCATTGCCAGCATCGTTGCCGCTTCGGCCGGAAGTGCGGCGTCGCGCGATCTATTGACCAATTAGTGCGATCGCCAGATAGAGTACCGCGGCGCCGGCGAGAGTCATGACCGTGGTGAGAAACTTCGGATGCGCATGATAGCTTTCGGGGATGAGGTCGCTCGCACCGATGTAAAGAAAAAACCCCGCAAATAGCGCGAGCACCGTGCCGAATGCCGTGCCGGGAAGGGTAAAGAAGTTGGTCGATGCCACCCCAATCACGGGTGCCGCGGCGTCGAGCAGCAGCCAGCGCAGCGCTGCAGAACGGCTACCCTGGCTCTTGAGCACGATATTCATGGTGTTGATGCCATCGGAGAAGTCGTGGGTCAATACCGCAATCGCCACAACGATGCCCACCCCTTGGGATGCCTGAAAGGCGAGGCCGATGGCGATGCCATCAAGTAAACTATGCAGACACAGGACGGCGGCGGCGAATCGGCCCCGAGGCGCGGCATCGCCGTGAAACAGCAGAATCCGGTCCAGCACCAGGTAGAACAAAAAGCCCAGAGCAGACCACGATAGAATCGTGGCTGAAGAGTGGAATTTCACGCCGAAATTGACCGCTTCCGGCAACAAATCAAAGAATGCAACGCCGATGACGGCGCCGGCGCTGAAACCCAAGATGAGATGCAGCCGGTCGCGCAGGCGCAGTGCGAGCAGGCCGCCCATGAGCGTGCTCAAGAACGTCCCGGCGGCGATGACTAGGAGTAACACGGTGTTATATTGCGGGCCACGATTTAACTTTTTGGGGGCAGCGTGAGTTACGACACGTATCATAAGCGCAAAATCGGCAATCACGTGCTCAAGCCTGAAACCCAGATGATGGGATTTGGGTTTGACCCGAGCTTGTCGGAAGGGTCACTGAAGCCGCCGATCTTCTTGACATCGACTTTTGTCTTCAAAACGGCTCAGGACGGCAAGGATTTTTTCGACTATACCTCGGGCAGGCGCGAGCCTCTGGCAGGCCAATCATCGGGTCTCGTTTACTCGCGCTTCAATAACCCGAATCTGGAAGTTCTCGAAGATCGTTTGGCACTCTGGGAGGAAGGTGAGGCCGCGGCGGTGTTCTCCAGCGGCATGTCGGCGATCTCAACCGTCATTTGGACTCATGTGCGCCCCGGCGACGTCGTGCTGATGAGCCAGCCCCTGTACGGCGGCACTGAGACCCTCATCGAAAAGACACTGCCCGGTTTCGGGGTAAGTGCAGTCGGATTCAATCTGGGACACGATCGCAGCGCCGTGTTGGACGCTGCCGCGCAGGCGACCAAGAAAGCCGCCGAATCCAAGGGCCGCGTCTGTCTCATCATCGTCGAGACTCCGGCGAATCCGACCAACAGCCTGGTCGACCTGAAGTTGATGCGCGAAGTGTCGGAAATGATCGGCTCGCGGCAGAGCGGAGGCAGGCCGCCGGTGGCGGTTGATAACACCTTTCTCGGGCCGGTTTTTCAGCGCCCGTTGCTGCATGGGGTCGACTTGGTCATGTATTCACTCACCAAGTACGTGGGGGGCCATTCGGATCTGGTCGCCGGCGGAGTCGTCGGTTCGCGCGATGCGGTTGGGCCGGTGAAGAAATTACGCGGAGCGCTCGGCACTCAGCTTGATCCGAACACCGCCTGGATGATCATGCGTTCCATGGAGACGCTGTCGCTGCGCATGCACAAATCGGCGGAAAATGCCGCTTTGGTGGCGAATTTTTTGCGCAAGCACCCGAAGATTGCGGCGGTGAACTATCTCGGTTTTCTGGCTGCCGATGACCCGCGCAGCGCCGTGTTCAAGCGGCAGTGCGAGAGCGCCGGTTCGACTTTCGGCTTCGCCGTCAAGGGCGGCGAGCCGGAGGCGTTTCGGCTGCTGGACGCGTTGCAAGTCATCAAGCTGGCGGTGAGCCTCGGCGGCACTGAAACTCTGATGTCGCATCCGGCGAGCACGACGCATTCGGGCGTCGCCAAGCAAACGCGCGATAGGCTCGGGATAACCGATGCGTTGATTCGAATCTCGGTCGGCATCGAGGATGCGGACGATCTCATCGCAGACCTGCGCGCCGCGCTGGAGACGGTATAGGCCCGAGCTCAAAGCTCGGGCCCTTGCCCATGTCTGTCTATATGGATTTTGAAATCCCGAAGAACAGTCCGCGCCGCGGTCCGAATTGGGGCGCACCCACGCCGACACCCGTTCCGTCGCGAATTTCGTAGCGCTTGTCGAACACGTTGATGACGTCAAACCGTGTGGTCAGCGTGCCGGCATCGTCGCCCAAGTGGAAAACATGACTCGCACCCAGATTCACCTGCTCGTAGTACGGCAAATGCGCGCCGTTCGGAATGGTGCTGCCGTCCGGCAAGGTTAGATCCGCCCGCAGTCCGGAACCGACCAAGAAGTCGGCGCTGAATCGCGTATGACCCCAGAGATACGACGCGCCCCCGGATGCGGTAACGCGCTGTTCGTGGTCCAAGTGGATGTAGTGTTCGGCAATGTAGGCCAGGTCATCGGCGCCAAAATTGAATTGCGCCGAATCGATGTTCTTGCCGCGTGCGCTTTGCCAAGCAAGGTTCAGATACGCCGTAAAGGCATCGGCGGTATAGCTGCTGGTTAATTCGACGCCGTACTGCTTGCCGTAAGAGTAATTGAAAGGCGTCAGAATGATGGGGGCGCCAAACTGCCCCTCGTCGATCAGATTGTGCGACTGCTTGTAGTAGCTATCGAGCCCAACGGTAATCTGATCGGTAATTTTCTGCTGAACGCCGACGTCGTAGTAATTGGCCTGCTCGGCTTGCGGCGTGTCCGCCTGCAGCACTGCCGCCGCGGCAGTCGTATTGACGAACTTCGATACGGTCTCCGTCCCGACGAGCTCGAACGGCGGCGGAGAAAGATAGCGAGAGTAACCGGCGTGCACGGTGGTGTCGTCGAGCGCCTGCCAAACGATGTTGACGCGCGGGCTTACCTGGTGGCCCGAAGCAAACGCGGTAAATTTGTCGAAACGCAACCCGTAGTTCACGGTCACGGCCGGAATGATCTTCCATTCATCCTGCAGGTAGACGCTCTCGATCCATTCTGTCTTTGCGCCGTTGTCGACGATATTGACCGGAACGTCGCTCACTTGATTGCCGGCATCATCGAGCGCGATGACGGCCGAACTCGTCAAGCTCTTGGAATGATCGCTTTGCAGAAAGACGCCGGCACGCAGCGTGTGTGCCTCGTCCAATTTGTACGAAGCATCGGACTGCAGCGCGTAGGCCACGTTCTGCTTATAGGCATTTTGCGCGATGCCGTTGAACAAAAGATCGCCAAGTGCGTCGGGCACGAACGTCAAGCTCGAGTAGCGTGCCGTCAAGGAGGTCTGCACGTCAAAAGCGCCCTGCGAGTGCTGCCAGCTCAAGATCGCAAAATGGTTCAGTTCGCGCTGATTTTCGTTGAGCGCATCGCTTGGGTACGTGGTCTGACCGTTGACCGTGAGCGGTGTGCCGTCCGTGTTGGTAATGCCGGGGACCTGGTTGCCGCGATTCGGAATTTGAAACTTGCCCGCTGAACTCGACAGAATAGCGCTCAAGCGGTTGTTCTCATCGAGAATGTATTCCAAGTACGCAAACTCGTGATACTGCGTGGTGTGATCGTGATCCGGACTCGAGCGGCCGTCGGGCGACTCGATGCCGAGATCATTGCGCAGAAAGTCCCCGGAAACAAAATAGTTGAATCTTCCCTCGCTGCCGCCGTAATTGAAGCTCGGCTCGACTGTTCCGTGGCTGCCGCCGTAAATCGATATCGAGCCGCCCGGGTCGATCACACCGCTTTTAGTTTTCAAATCGATGATGCCGGCGGTGCGCAGGCCGTATTCGGCCGGCAGCGCGCCGGTAACGAGGGTCATCGAGGAAATGAGGCGTGGATCGAGCGATTGGCCGAATACGCTGATGCCCTCCGGCAAGATGATGCCGTTCAGGCGATATTGCAGGCCGTTGTGTTCCCCCCGGACATGAAATTGACCGAAGGAATCCTGGGCGACTTCGGGCGCTTGCATGATCACTTGATTGAGCAGCTGATTATCGCCGCCCGGCTGTGCGTTGATCGCCGCTTCATTAATCGTGTAGATCGACGCGCCGGTTTGCGTCTGAATGCCGTTGCGCGCCTCATTCAAGCGCTGCGCGATCACGACGACTTCGTCGACGGCCGGCCCACCGTTGCCGGCCGCCTCGGCAGTTGGGGTTTCAGACACATCCGCCTGCGCCATGCGCGGCAGGCAAACCACAAGACCCATCGCGAGCGCCACGGGCGCCCCGAATAATTTGAAACTGAACATGAATCGATCTCTCCACGCCAAATAGGTTTAAACCGCAGCGAGCTGCGGCAGAAAAATCACCAGAGATTCAGCGTGTGGCGGGAGGTGCCCGGGAACGAAAGGCGAGGAGGGGTTTGCGATCGAGAAGAGAGTCGAGTTGCGATTGCGGCGCAACACAGCAGCCCTGCGGCAGGGCAAAGGGCAGCACAGCCGGAGCGCCGGCAGCTGCCAGAAGGGGTGCGAAGTTTAAGCAATCGCTGCAAAAATCATGAAGGCTGGGACTCGTCTGCTGCGTTGAAGCAGCTCGCGTTCCCGGCACGTGCGTATAGGCATGCGCCATCGCGCCGAGTTGCGCAATGACGAGCGCCAAGGCGGCGATGACCGCGAAGCGCAGCTTCAGACGATGCTTCAATCTTGCCAAAGGCCACACCTTAAGGACGATGCAGGGATGCTAGCACTGCGCGCGCCAATACGGAATTGCTTCACACAAATCGGCGCGCGCCGCGTCTCATCGGCGACGCCACCCTCATCCCATTCACCCATAAATTGAGATGCGCCCGGCAGATTGCTCGAAAACTTGAGCCTCAACTGACCGATCTGCGATGGCGGTCACAATGAATTGAGTGCTTATGGCAAAAATAGCGTCACTCGGGGATTCCCGGCAATGACCTTAAGCAACAACCTTTCAGGAGTTTTTTCATGCGCAAGATTCTGACCGCAACTCTGGCAGCTGCATCACTGGCTGCAGGCGTCGCTCAAGCCGCGACGACCACCACGACCTTTGCGGTGACCGCCACCGTGCTGTCAACCTGCTCGGCAACCGCCGTGCCCTTGGCATTCCCCAACTACACTCCGGGCGGCGGCCCGCAGCTCGGCAGCACCACCATCAGCGTCAAGTGCACGAACAATACCCCCTTCACCGTGTTGCTCAATGCGGGTTCCACGACAGGCGACGCGTTCGCGCAGCGTTTGATGGCCTCGGGCGCCAATACTCTGCAGTACAACCTGTACACCTCTGCCGCGCTCACCACGGTCTTCGGTGACGGCACGCTCGGTTCGGCAACGGTTGCCGGCACAGGATTGGGAGTCGCCACCGCAGCCGGCGTGCAGGTCTTCGGCCAGCTTCCCGACAGCGCCACGAACCAAGCGGCAGTTGCCGGCAGCTACAGCGACCTGATCACGGTCACGGTCTCGTATTGATGAAAGGAGTCTTGCGGCGGCTGGATGCCGCCGCAAGAAGTCCGGCGATTGTTTTTGAGTTAGCACCCGAGGATTTCATGCGCACGCTACTTGCCGCCGTTCTGATGAGTGCCGCAACGGCGGCTCCGGCGAGCGCCAGTACTTTCAATATCTCGCCCATTCGAGCGCAGCTCACGAACGGCCATCGAACCGAAGCACTCACCATCACGAACGCCGAGGATGGTCCCGTCGTCGTTCAAGTCCGCGTCGTGAGCTGGTCGCAAAAAAGCGGCGCGGAGCAACTCGAAGACACGCGCGAACTGTTGGCGACCCCGCCGGTGCTGCAAATCGCCGCCAACAGTCAGCAAATCGTTCGCGTTGCGTTGCGGCGCGAACCGGATCCCGCCCAGGAGCTGACGTATCGCGTCATCTTCGAGGAGGTGCCGCAGGCAGCGCCGAAGGATTTCACGGGTCTGCGCGTCGCGCTGCGCCTGAGCATCCCGGTGTTCGTCGCGCCTGCGCATGGCAAGGCCAATGCAGAAGTGGCCTGGGCCTCGCATTGGCTTCCCAACGGCCAGCTCGAGCTCGCGGCGACGAACAGCGGCAGCGGACACTTGCAAATCACCGATTTCGAGGCGCAGTTTCCCGGTTCATTGATGCCGCTGCGCGGCGTGACTTCCAAGTACGTGCTGCCGGGCAGCCGCATGAGCTGGACTCTGACTCCGCCGGCGGATGCGAGCAGGCAGGGAGCAATCCCGATCCGCGGGCATAGCGATCAAGGGGATTTTACAGCCGACGTTGCGCCCAGCGACCTCTAAGGGCCGCGGATTGGCGCGTGGCCATGACAAGACTCATCCGGATCGCGTACGCGCTGCAGACATATTCTGGCGCGCTGCTGCTGATGCTCTGTCTTGCCGCTCCGGCGATCGCGGCAAGTGCGCCGGAACTGACGGAAGCCGTAATGGAAGTGACTTTGAGCGATACCGAGCCTGGGGAAATGATCGTCGTCGTGCGCGGACCGGAAGGCCGGCTGTATTTGGACGAAAGCGATTTCGCGCGCCTGCGCCTGCACGTACCGCAAACGGCACCCTATCTTTTTGAGGGCCGGCGCTTTTTTGATCCGAGGGCCATCAAGGGCTGTACGCTGACGATCGACGAAAGCGCGCAGCGCGTCCTCATTAGGGCACCGACATCGTCGTTGGACACGACGCACTTGAGCGCGGCGGAGCGGCGCTCGCCCGACGTCACGCCGGCATCGCCGGGCGCGTTCTTGAACTATCAACTCTCGGCGCAGCAAATCGACGGTCAAAACATCGGAGGCGCCTTTGCAGAACTGGGCGTCTTTGCCGGAGCCGGCGTACTGACGAGCACCGCAGTCGCCCGCTACGGCAGCACCGACAACCAATTGGTCAGGCTGGACACGACTTACACCCGGGATTTCCCGGCGACGCTCGAGACCTTGAATCTCGGCGACGCCATCAGCGACGGCGGCAGCTGGGGCTATGCCTTGCGCTACGCGGGCGTGCGCTGGAGCCGAAATTTCGGATTGCGTCCGGATCTATTGACGACGCCGCTGCTCGCCACCGCCGGCAGCGCCACGGTCCCGTCGACCGTGGATGTTTTCGTCAACAACCAATTGGTCACCAGCAGTCAGCTGCCGCCTGGGCCCTTTGTCGTAGATCGACTGCCCACGGTTTCGGGCACGGGCGATGTCAGCGTCGTGGTGCGCGATGCGCTCGGCCGCGAGCAAGTCGTCACGCAATCCTTCTATTCGAGCACCACGCTGCTGGCGCAGGGGCTCACCCAATACTCGGTCAATCTCGGCAAAATTCGCGACGACTATGCCTTGGAGAGCAATCAATACGGGCCCACGCTCGGCGAAGTCAGCTATCGCCGCGGCATCACCGACAGCTTTACGCTGGAAGGGCATGGCGAATATCTGGCGGGCGATTCGCACGCGGCCGGTGTCAATGCGGTATTCGGCGTCGGGCGCACCGGCGTCATCAACTTCACGGCTGCCAATGGCGGGGATTCAAGCGGATCGGGCTGGCTCTCCGGGGTGGGAATTGAACATCGCGGCACCAACACCAGTTTCATCGCCAGCAGCCTGTGGGCAACGAGTGATTTCTCGCAGGTGGGCGAACCCTTGAATCCGGCCATGCGCATGCGGCAACGCAGTCTGCTGCAGACCGGTATGGGGTTGGGCCGCTTTGGGTCCTTGTCGCTCGCCTACGTGCGCCAAACCTATCGTGATTCGCCCACGCAGCAGACGCTGGGTTTGACTCACAGCATCAGCTTCGGCCGAATCGGTGCGCTCAATCTGACGCTCAGCCGAATCCGTAGCGCGGCGGATCTTTCGGGCAATGCGCAAAGTTCGACCAGCGCCTATTTGATATTTGTGGTGCCCTTGAGCGACCGTCGCGCGGCCACGCTGGCAGCGGTCGGCGGCAGCGGCACCGGGGCGCCGGCCAACGAGGCCGTCGCTTCGCTGACGCAAAGTCCCCCGGTGGGGCCGGGCAGCGGCTATCGCTTGAGCGCTTCGACAGCGGGCAATTACGACGCGGACTGGCGCCAGCAGTTTCACAGCGCCGATCTGGAGCTGGAAGTGGCGCGGAATCAGGGCTTCGATGGCCGCAGCGCCTATCTGTCCGGCGCGATGACTTTTCTCGACGGCCAGTTGAATACCACGCGTTCCGTGAATGGCAGCTTCGCGATGGTGGATGTCGCAGGTCTCGCCGACGTGCCGGTGTATGTCGAGAACCAACTCACCACGCACACCGACAGCAGCGGCAGGGCTTTGCTCTACAACCTACGGCCCTATGAGGCCAATCGCATCAGTATCACGCCGGAAGATCTGCCGCTGGATACCAGCATTGCCGCCAGCAGCACCATCATGGCGCCGCCGTATCGCAGCGGCGTCATTGCGCGCTTCCCAGTCGAGCGCGTGCGCAGCGGCACCTTTCGGTTGGTCACCGACGACGGCAAGCCGGTCCCCGTGGGCGCGGTGGTGACGTTGAAGGGCGCGCAGTTTCCGGTGGTGCTCAACGGGCTGGTGTATGTCACCGGTTACGACCATGGCATGGCCGCGGAGGCAAGTTGGAGCGGCGGGCGCTGCCATTTCCGCTTGGAGCCGCCACCGCCGGACGATCCCCTGCCGGACATGGGTACCGTGCGGTGCCATGCCGGCGCCGATACCGCGGCAGTGCGTAACCCATGAAAGCCTGGCACTCAATCTTCGCGTTGAGCCTGATGGCTATATTGGCGCCTTTCTCACGCGCCGCCGTCACAGTCAACTGCACGGCTAGCGCGGGCGGCATCGCCTTCGGCATTTACAATCCCTTGAGCGCTGTGGCCAACGCATCGACAGGAACACTGCAGGTCACCTGCAATGGCACCGGCAACGGCAAGACTCCGGTCACCCTCGATGTGACCTTGAGCAGCGGTTTGAGCGGCACCTATTCGACGCGAAAAATGTTCTCAGGGGTCAATACGCTGAACTACAACATTTTTTGGAGCACGGCCTACAACCAGATCATTGGCGATGGCAGCGGCGGCTCTGTCGCGGGCAGTGTGGGACAATTTCTGGTGGCCGCAGGCGGCAGCAACGTGGTGACTGAAACCTTCTATGGCCTGATCCCCGCGTCCCAGGATGTTTCTCCCGGCAGTTACAGCGACGTGATCACCGTGACGGTGACGTACTAATCAGTCGAGCGGCCGGACCGCCAAGCGCACCGGCCACGGATAGTCGCCGGCGGTGAGACCCGGCGCGAGCGTGAAGCGAAATTTCAACGAGAGATTC
>DATHFB010000251.1:0-5745 GCA_035318305.1 Steroidobacteraceae bacterium
CCTCATGCCAGCCACCCTTCGCGCTCCCCGACTCCGCCTGTACGACCGAGTGTTGCAAGATCACTTTGCGCGGCATCGTCAGATGGCCTTGGTCAGTGGTCCGAGACAAGTCGGTAAAACCATGAAACAAAGCGTTGTTAGAGCCAGGATTGATAACGACCTCAAGGCCGAAGCTTCTGCGGTATTGGCATCTTGCGGCCTTGGGTTAAGCGATGTTGTTCGTATATTTCTAGGCCAGGTCGTCAAGCAAGGAGGCTTGCCATTTCCCGTTCGTGCTAGGCATGTAGTTTCCGGCGGTCAGCTCTGGAAGATGAAACACGCAGCACAACAGCGTGATAGAAAACTTGCAGCCAACGAGGACGTATCCGCTGGCGAAATGTTACTCATCTCTCCAGACCGAATGCGCAATGCCCAAATAGCGTGGCCCGTAATTGAGTGAACGCAGCTTGTGGCGGACATGGAATCGGCCTTGCATACTCGCGCGACCTGAAGGAAGCCTAAAATAAAGCTCCGATGCGATCACGGATTCTCAAGCGTAGCGAGCCATGCCCGCATGAACGGGTCCTCGAACCGCCAAGTCGGCGTAGTCCCGGCGAGATCCTGGCGCAGGAAATGCTGGCGTTCGAGCGCCTCGAGCGCCCGCTGCATCGTGGTACGCGGTAGCCCTTGCCGAAGTGCCGTCGCGGAAAGCTCGAACCCGATCGGCTCCTCACTCACGATCCGAAGCGTCTGCTTCTGGGCGCGCGTCAGGAGGAGCCATCGCTGCAGGTAGCTGACGTGCTGCATTGAGACGACGTGGCCGAGCGCCTCGTCTACCAGCGCGGTTGTAAGGTGCCTGCGCCGGTTGTCCGTGATGAGCACCCAGCACTCGCTTGCAAGCTGCTGCACGTTGTAGGGGACGTCCTCGCCGACGTCGAGGATGTGCTCGATCGCACCAGCTGCGATTGTGGCCCCCGCAGACTCGAAGCCCTTGCGCAGGAAATCCCCGAAGGCTGGGCGCGGGATGGGGCCCAGGTGCAGCTGGTCGCCGAGCTGCCAAAACGCGCGATTCGAGGTCGCGACCATTTCCGTCATCATCCGCGAGCTCGAGCCCGCGAACACGTAGCCGACCGCCCGGTGCCTCTGCACCGCGGCGCGGATCTGGCGCTCCGCCTTCTCGCCGGCCTCGGCGACGACCTGCTGGAACTCATCCACAACAACGAGGGCGGGGCGACCGTCTTCGGCCGCGAGCCGCTCGATGCCATTCAAGACATCCGTGAAAAGCGGGACTGCACCCAGGCGCGCTCCCGGCTCAACGCCGACGGCGACGGTGATCTTGCCGTCTGACGGATCGAGAGTAAGGCTCGGCTTCAGCGCCACGAAGAACTTTTTGGCGATGGCCTGCGCCCGATCGAGGGCAGAGGAGTACTTGCGCACGGCGCCAGCGAGGAGCGCCGCCGCAAGACTGCCGATGTCATCGAAGGCCTCGGCGTCATAACGAAGGACGACCTTACCGACATCGGTGAGCTTGGCCTCAGCGGCCCGCAGGATCGAGGTCTTCCCGAACCGGCGCGGGCCGATCAGGAACAGGGTGCCACACTCCTCACCGACGCGGACGACGCGGGCGAGCTCGTCGCCCCGGTCCACGAGGACGTCGGCCTCGCGCCCGTAGCGGAAGGGATTCCCTGGGATCTTGCGTTCGCTCAAGACACCTCCGAGTGCCGCACATTCGCGTGCCGCATTTATGCGGCGGGTAATTTTACGCGAATAGCCCATAAATACAAGGCCAATTGGTCAACTGGCAGGTGCCGCAGTTCTGCGTGCCGCTAAAGTGCGGCTTATTTTTCCTCACCGTAGGGGCTCAGGGGTGGCGCGTTCCGGGGAGCCTAATACCTAATACGAGGCGTCACCAACACGATGGTGACAGAGCAGCTTAAGGTTACGGCTCTCAAGGATCGTGATCATGTTTGCGGGAAATCGTTAATCGTTACCGATGTGCTCGGTAAGGACCCATTGGTTTTGGTGGTGAGAGAGGAACTCGAGCCCTCGACCTCGCCATTATGGCTGCTCAAGTCGAGAGCGCTGAAGTAGCTCGAACATGGTTGGCCGAGCTTTAGGAACGAAGCTCAAACCCGGTGCATTCCATCAAAGCGCGCCGGCAGGGCAGAACCCTGCCGGCGCTGTAACACCTACTTGACCGAGAGGCTCTTCGCCGCCTTCTCGATGAGATCGGCGACCGCTTTTGGCTGCGAAACATAGATCGCGTGGCTGCCTTTCACCTCGACAACGCTCGAGCCTGCACGCTTTGACATCAAACGTTGGGCGGCGGGCGGGATCATTCGATCGTCAGTGGCAACCATGTACCAGCTCGGCTTGGCTCTCCAAGCGGGTTCGGTGATCGCGCCGCTGAGCGCGGCGACACCCCAAGGGACTTGGGAGTTAGCCATGAAATCAGCCTTCTCCGGCGCCACATCGGCCGCAAAGCTGGCAGCAAATTGGGTTTTATCGAGGGCCAAGAAACCATCCGTTGGCGGAAGGATCGGGGGAACCGGTGCGCCCGCCGGCGGATCCTTGATCAGCGAGGCGACCGATTCACCACGGTCTGGGGCAAACGCGGTGATGTACACGAGGCCTGTGACTCTCGGGTCATTGCCGGCCTCGGTGATAACCGCTCCACCGTACGAATGTCCCACCAGAATGACCGGCCCCTTCTGCTCGGCGATGACGCGCTTGGTTACCGCCACATCGTCTGCGAGCGAAGTGGTCGGATTTTGCACAATACTGACGCGGTAGCCGTCTTTCTTCAGGATCCGATAGACGTCTTCCCAACCCGAACCGTCGACGAATCCGCCGTGCACCAGAACAATCGATCCGAGAGCCGAATTTGCGTTAGTAGCCATGACGAGTGTCCTTATATATGTGGTATTTCTTTGCGATCGGGCGGAATCCGTCGGAGTCCATGGGTAACTTTTTACGCTTAATCCATATGAACGTTAAGTTCAGCGTTTTTAGCGACTATTGCGGTCAGTAGATCACGCAGAATCAGAATACCTCAGAGCATCCCGTCAAAAGGAGCGAATCACCTTGATTCTCTACGGGCGTAAGGCGCGCTGCAGCGCTCTAGTTTCCTCACTGGCTTGAGCGATGAGGCTTTTACAGGCCTCAATTGTTAGGTCAAGCCGTGCGAAAGTTCCACCCGCGTTGAGGCTCGCGGTGTCGTAGCTGTTTTGCATTCGCGTTGCGAGGCGAATACTCGCGATCAAAACGTCAGTCAGTGTCGGGGGACCCGCTCGTACGATGTGCACGTCCGCTTGCGCGCCGACCGCTTCGCAAACCGCCTCATCCATCTGCCAGTTTTTGAGCACGGCCTTGGCAATTGCTGGATGCCATGCCTCGATAAGCGCAGCGCTTAATAGAACTTGCGGGCGCGACGTACCCTGGCTCGCACTTTGCGCCAAAATGTAGAAGCGTCCTATGCCGTGCAGCAGACCTGCCGCAAAGGCGCCTGGAAACGGGAGCGACCTTCGCTTGGCGACCGCTTCGGAAAAATGAGCGACCGTGACGCATTCGGACCATAGCTCGTCCAGCCGGGGGGCGATGGATCGCAGTGATTGATTCTGCCGGATATGCCCTATGGCATGCCCGAGAACGACACTGTAGACCTTCAGAGCGCCCAGGCGATTGATGGCGACACCCAGGTCGATAATCACCCTCCCCGTCGCGTTGAAGGCAGTCGAGTTAGCCATCTGGAGCAGCCGGTCGGCGAGCGTACGCTCGGTCGATATGACGCGCGCAATCTTCTGCGGCGTATAGTCCGGGTCCTTGAAGGCCTCCTGCACTTTGATCACGACCTGCGGAAAGGCGGGCAGAGCCACGGTCCCGGCCGCCAAACCGTCCATCATGCTGCTCAAGAATTCGAGGGATGAGAGGTCTGCGGCTGTCACGTCCGACAAGCTCTCCTGCGACAGGTGACGAGTTCCTGCATTGAGGACGTCAGTATAGCCAAATGCTCGCAAATGATGCCCGGCGATCGTCCCGCGCCGTTGCCGGTGGTTGCATTTTCAACGACTTACCGCGTGGCGCCCGGCGAACAGGCGAAGTGTTGCACGCAGCGTAAATCTGAGACGCGCAAGCCAGGCCTCGACCTGGAAGCTTCGAGCCGTGCCGTGCAGACACCATTCGCAGAAGTGCTCACAGTTATTGGTCAACAGCCGATAGCGGTTCTCCCCCACTCGGGATCGAGCTCGGCGGACGACCTCTTGAACGCCGAAATCGGATGGCGCGTCCGATCTCACCCAGATGCGCTGCGCGCGCGCGAAATGAGCGAAAGAAACTTCTTCCACCGGTCCTCTGCGCAGACCGTGCGCGAGCCCCGAATAGTGAACGACCTTGCGAGCACCGGCGTAGATGCCGTGATGCAGATAGCCACGCCGAGGCGTGACAAGGTGCGAACCCAACGGGGGCTCTTGGTCCCCGACCAGAAGCCAGTCGCCTCTGAGCTGCCGGCCAAATGGCACACGCTCACACCCTGAGAAACTAACGTCATGGTTCTCTCCTCGCTTGAACAGACGCATGGCGGCGTCACCGCGGCCTACGTGGACGCGCTCATAGCGCGCTCCCGATCGGGGCGTAGGCTGCGCGCTCGCGCACGCTGTGATAGAGGGCTTGTGTCTTGGCGTTGGGCGGTATGCCGAGGAAGCGCGTCAGCAACTCGCGACAACGCCTGTACGCCTGCAGCGCCTCGCCGTGATCTCCGAGCTGCTGGTGGCAGAGCATCAAGCCTCGATACAAACCCTCGTTGAGCGAGTCGAGCTCGATCCCGGATCGATACAAGTTCGCAGCATCCTCCCAACGGTGCGTGCGTTCGCACTCACGCGCCGCATCGCGGATGGCGCGCAGCCAACGATCACGCAACTCCTGGCGCGCCTTCAAGACCCAGGGCTTTTCGGTCTCGTGCTGGAGAAAATGCCCTTGATAGAGGCGCTGCAGACGGCCGATCCTCTCGAGACCATTGGCCTCGGGATCGTGTGGAGGCTGCAACTCCTCCTCGAACTCCCACATGTCGACCCACAACTGATCCCGGTTCAGGCTGACCTTGCCGCCCTCCATGAGTACCGCGTCGCGTGCACCGAGCAGGTGGCGCAGTCGATATAGGGCGCTTTCGAGCGCGTGATACGCGGCATCGCCCTCAGAATCCGGCCACAGCGCATCGATCAGCACGCCCGCGTTCACTTCCGTTCCACCAAACGCGATCAGGGCCTGCAGCAGCTCCTGCGGCTTGCGTAAGCGTGGAGGGATGGTGATAGGGATATCGCCCTTTGTTAAGCGAAAGCGCCCCAGCACATGGACCCTGAATCGTTCGGGAATTTCGTTTGCAGTTGCGCTTGTCATACTTAAGGTCCTGTCCGCTGGTTGCTAACGCTTGTCGTCTTGGAGTGCATCGTGGAACCGGTTGCCACCACCGCGCAGCCCCAATTCGAGTGGTGCTGCGGCCATTTCGGAATGACAGACGGCCTCTGTTGAGCCGCGAATGGGCTTCTTTGGGGCCAAGGAATACCCACTTAAGGGTGTGGGAACTCACTCATCTAAGGAGGCGAGTCCTGGCTCTTTCGATCGCGAATCTCGAGTCGCCTCCAACCAAACAGGCGTGCATCGATAGACCACGCGCCCGGCCCGATCAGTGCCAGGGCGGCACCCAGGGTTGCCAGCATGATCCAGCGCCACGGATGTCCGGACGAGAAGACATTCCACAGCGCCTCGGCCGCC
>DATHFB010000252.1:0-6826 GCA_035318305.1 Steroidobacteraceae bacterium
CAACTACGTGGGCGTGGTTTCCTTGGTGCGCGTCATGAACGGGGCGCTGCGCACGGGGGAAAAGATCAGGGTGATGTCGACGGGCCGCAGCCATCAGATCGACAAACTCGGCCGCTTTTCGCCCAAACCGGTGACGCGGGGGTCGCTCGAGACCGGCGAGGTGGGTTTCGTCATTGCCGGAATCCGTGAGATCGACGGTGCCCCCGTGGGCGACACCATCACGCTGGAAAAAAATCCCGCCAAGGAGCCGCTGGCCGGTTTCAAACAGGTGCAGCCGCGAGTCTTCGCCGGCTTGTTTCCCGTGAGTTCCGATGATTACGAACAATTCCGCGATGCTCTGAAGAAGCTGAAGCTCAACGATTCCGCTTTGCACTACGAGCCGGAAGTTTCGACCGCATTGGGGTTTGGATTTCGCTGCGGTTTTCTCGGGCTGCTGCACATGGACATCGTGCAGGAGCGCTTGGAGCGCGAGTACGGATTGAATCTGATCACCAGCGCGCCGACCGTGATCTACGAGGTGCTGCTCACTGACGGATCGGTCATCAATATCGACAACCCATCGAAGCTGCCGCCCCAGGATCGCGTCTCGGAACTTCGCGAACCGATCATCATTGCCAGTATTCTGGTGCCTCCCGATCATGTGGGCGCGGTACTCGCGCTGTGCAGTGAGAAGCGCGGCGTGCAGAAAAAGATGCTGTTCTTGGGCAGCCAGGTATCGCTGCAGTACGAGTTGCCGCTGGCCGAGATCGTGCTGGATTTCTTCGATCGCTTGAAGTCCTCGAGCCGCGGCTACGCGTCGTTTGACTACGAATTCAGCCATTTTCAGGCGGCGCCGCTGGTCAAACTCGACGTCTTGATCAACGGCGATCCGGTCGATGCGCTGTCGCTCATCGTCCATCGCGACAACTCCTACAACCGCGGCCGGGAACTGGTCGATAAAATGCAGGAGCTGATACCGCGGCAAATGTTCGACATTGCCGTGCAGGCAGCCATCGGCAGCCATATCATTGCGCGCGCCAGCGTCAAGGCGATGCGCAAGAACGTGCTGGCCAAATGCTATGGCGGCGACATCACGCGCAAGCGCAAGCTGCTCGAGAAGCAGAAGGCCGGCAAGAAGCGCATGAAGCAGGTCGGCCAGGTGGAGATCCCGCAAGAAGCTTTTCTCGCGGTGCTGCAGGTCGGTAAGAAGGCCAATTGATCGATGGCCCGCGGTTTTGAAACCCTTGGAGGAATTTCGTGAATGATGGCGATGGTATTTTCATAGGGCTTCTGTCCGCAGGCGCCGTTTGCGTTCTGGTGATTCTGATCGACGGTTGGTTCTTCAGGCCGAGGCGGGACCCCGGTGCGTCGAGCGCCGAGGAACCCATGCTGCCGAAATTGGCAGGCTATGCGCTGGTGGGCCTGGCCTTAGGCATGCTGTGGCGGCTTTTCAAGTACGAAGCGGTGGATTTCAGCCTCATGCTGGTGGTCGTCGGCGCGGTTTCCGGGATCATTTGGGCTGCGGATCAGCTTCTGTTCGCACGCCGCCGCAAGCTGGCCGCCGTATCGGCGGGCACGCCCGCCGAGCGGGTGCGCGAACCGATCGCCGTCGAATATGCACGCTCGTTTTTTCCGGTCATCATCTTGGTGCTGGTCATCCGCTCGTTTCTGTTCGAGCCCTTCCGCATCCCCTCGGATTCCATGATGCCGACCTTGTTCGATGGCGATTTCATTTTCGTCAGCAAGTATTCCTATGGTTTGCGGCTGCCGGTTGCCAACACGCTGGTTTTCGCGACCGGCACGCCGCAGCGGGGCGATGTGATCGTGTTCCGGCTGCCGCCGAATCCGAAAATCAACTACATCAAGCGCCTGGTCGGCCTGCCGGGAGATCGCATCCGAGTCGATGAAAACAACCAGCTCTACGTCAACGATAAGCCCATGCCGCAGTCGCGCGGTCCGATCTACACGGGACCGAAGCAGGATCTATGGAACTACACCGGCGTCCCAACGGCTTTCGAGCAATTGGAAGCCAAGCGCCATCAGATCATGTTTTCCAATGGCAGCGTCAAAACGGGCGAATGGGTGGTCCCCGCGGGCCATTATTTCTTCATGGGAGACAACCGGAACAACAGCAAGGACAGCCGTTGGCTCGACGAGCCGGATGCGCCGGGATTCGTTCCGGAGCAGAATCTGGTCGGTAAAGCGGTCCGTATTTGGCTTAATCTTGATACTCGTGACGGACCTCTCTGGAGAAGGGTCGGGAATAAGATTGAATAGGGGCTCTTTTAGGGAGGAATCTATGCAAAAGCACCAGCAAGGCATGACATTCATTGGACTGCTTTGCATTCTCGCTTTGGCGGGCGTGGTCGTCTACGCAGGCGTGCGTCTGGCTCCCGTCTACCTCAATTACATGAAAATCGCGCGCACAATGGAATCCGTGGCGAGCGAGGTCAAGGGCGACAACCCCGACCCGCAGGCAATCCGCAGTTTGATCGACCGGCACTTCAACATCGAAGACCCGAGCATCGTCACCGTGAAGGATATCGAGATCACCAAGGACGAGGGCGGCGGTGTTGAAATGCATGTGACTTACGACGACACCGTACCGTACGTGGCGAACGTATCGCTCAGTGTGCATTTCGACAAGATAGTGAAGGTGCGGTGAATCCGCTGCGCAAACCGGACGATCTCTCTGCTTGGGTCGAACGTACGTTCGGCCATGTCTTCAACACGCCTGCGCTGTGCCATACGGCCGTCACGCACCGCAGTGCCGGCGCCGATCATAACGAGCGGCTGGAGTTTTTGGGCGATTCGATTCTCAACTGCGCCGTGGCGCGCCTGCTCTTCGATGCGCACCCGCTTGCGGACGAAGGCGCTTTGTCCCGGTTGCGTGCTTCCTTGGTGAGCGGCGATACCTTGGCGCAGATCGCCGGCAATTTAGGTTTGGGAGAGTACTTACGCCTGGGGCAGGGCGAACTGAAATCAGGCGGTTTTCGCCGAGCCTCCATTCTGGCCGATGCGCTCGAGGCGATGCTGGGCGCCATTTTCCTGGACGCGGGTTTCGATGCTGCGGCCGCGGCGGTCGCGCGAATCATGGGTCCAAAAATGTCTGATATGCCTGCTGCCGACGCACTCAAGGATCCCAAGACTCGCTTGCAGGAAGTGCTGCAGGCACGCGGCCTCGCCTTGCCGACCTACACCCTGACCGCCGTTGGGGGCGATCCGCATGCACAATCCTTTACCGTCACCTGCGATGTTCCTGTGTTCGGCGTCGCTGCGGTGGGCGAGGGCGCCAGCCGCCGCCGCGCCGAGCAGTTGGCCGCGGCGAAGGTCATTGACTTGCTGCCCGACGAAATTCGCGTGCACGCATGAGCGAACCTGAATTTCGCGCCGGTCACGTCGCCATTGTCGGGCGGCCCAACGTCGGCAAATCCACCTTGGTGAATGCGCTGGTCGGCCGCAAGGTGACGATCGTTACCGCGAAGCCGCAGACCACACGGCACCGGATTCTGGGCGTGGTCAATCGTCCCGGGGCCCAGCTGGTGCTGGTCGACACGCCGGGCCTGCATGAGTCCACGCGCCGCGTCATGAATCAGTACATGAATCGCGTGGCCATCTCTTCCTCGCAGGATGCCGATGTCATCCTATTCGTGATCGAAGCGATGCGTTTCACCGACGAGGACCTTTGGGTGTGGGACCGGGTGCGGGGCTTGAAGCAGCCGCTATTCCTGGTCGTCAACAAGGTCGACCGGGTGTTCCCCAAGGATCAGATGTTGCCCTTCCTGGAGGAGATGACGCAGCGCGTGCCGGCCTCGGAAATCATTCCCATTTCAGCGTTGCAGTCGGATAATCTCAACCGGTTGGTTGATCTGGTCGGGGCCCGGCTGCCGATATCGCCGCCGCTGTTCGCTCCGGATGTCGTGACCGACCGCGATGAGCCGTTTCATGCCGCCGAGATCGTGCGCGAAAAACTGACCTTGAAGCTGCGCGAAGAGCTGCCTTATGGCATCAACGTGCAAATCGAGCGTTTTGCGGATGAAGACAATCGAATCATGATCAATGCCGTCATTTGGGTCGAACGCGCCGGTCAAAAGGCCATTGTGATCGGCCAGGGCGGCGAGCGCCTGAAGGAAATCGGCCGCCTGGCGCGCATTGAGCTCAATGACTTGTGGCAGCGCTCGGTGCATCTGGAGCTGTGGGTCAAGGTCAAGGAAAATTGGGCCGACAGCGAAATGGCATTGCGCCAATTTGGGTACGACACGCTGTGAAGAGCGCGGGGGGGCCGGCCGGGCGGCGCGTATGGCTGGCTCCAGCCTACGTGTTGCACCAGTACCCCTATCGGGACACCAGCCGAATCGTGGAGGTGTTTACCAGCGAGCATGGACGGCTGACGCTGTTCGCGCGCGGCGCCAACGGGCCGAAATCGGCGCTCAAGGGCATATTGCGGCCTTTTCAACGATTGCTGGTCTCCTGGTCCGGCACATCGGAGGCGTGTCAGCTCGTGACCGCGGAAACCGATGGGTTGATGACCAGCCTGAAACCCGAGCGTCTCATGAGCGGGTTTTATTTGAATGAACTGCTGTTGAAGCTGACCGAACGCCGCGATCCGCATCCGGAGATTTTTTTCTCATACGCCTCCTGCATGCAGGCGCTTTGCGGCGGCGAGGTTGAGGAGCCCACCTTGCGGCGATTTGAGAAGCGATTGCTGAACGAGCTGGGCTATGGATTGGAATTGACCCAGACCGGCGATGGGCTGCCGGTGGAGCAGGATAAGTACTATCGATTTGCGCTGCAGAGCGGGCCGCAGCTCTGCGTGGCTGAAGCGCCCGGTGCGGTTTACGGGCGCTCGCTGGCGGATTTGCAGGCGGAGACCTTCGAGGACGCGCGCTCGCTGCGCGACGCCAAACGGGTGTTGCGCGCCGCGATCGATGTCTGTTTGGACGGCCGCGCCTTGAAGTCGCGTGAGGTGATGCTGGCATTGCGTCATCGAGAGCCGCTGCGCCAGACAGGCTCCCAGGAGCTGCCGTGAGCGAGCCTGTGCTTCATGCCGGCATCGCGCTGGGTGTGAACATCGATCACGTGGCCACGCTGCGCCAAGCGCGACGCGCCCGCTATCCCGACCCGCTGTATGCGGCACTGGTCGCCGAGGAGGCCGGTGCCGACAGCATTACGCTGCACCTGCGCGAGGACCGGCGCCACATCCAGGACCAGGATGTGCTTGCCATGCGCCAGGCGCTGCAGACGCGCATGAATCTGGAAATGGCGGTGACCGACGAAATGGTGCGAATTGCGCTGCAGGTGCGGCCGCAGGATGCCTGTTTGGTGCCCGAGTCCCGCCAGGAGGTGACGACCGAGGGCGGGTTGGATGTCCTGGGCCAGAGCACGCGCGTGCGCGACGCCGTGACGGCCCTCGCCGGCGCCGGAATCCGCGTTTCTTTGTTCATCGATCCGGAGCAGGCGCAAATCGAGGCGGCCCGGCGCGTCGGCGCTCCCGTCATCGAGCTGCACACCGGCGCCTATGCCGATGCGGCCGGCGGCGCGCGCGCCCGCGAATTCGAGCGCCTGCGCAGCGCGGCAAAGTTGGCCGCCTCGCTGGGCCTGACGGTGAACGCCGGTCATGGCCTCAACTATCACAATGTCGAGCCCATTGCCGCAATCCCGGAGATCATCGAACTGAACATCGGTCATTCGATTGTGGCGCGCTCCATCATCGATGGGTTGGCCAAGGCCGTGGGCGATATGAAGGCATTGATGCGCCGGGCTCGAACGGGAATTTCATGATCTTCGGCATCGGCATCGATGTTCTGCAAGTTGATCGCGTCGAGCGGGTGTATCAGAAACACGGCGAGCGTTTCGTCAGGCATCTGCTGTTGCCCGAGGAGCGAGCGCAGCTCGAGCGCACGGCGCGGCCCGTGCGATTTCTTGCCATGCGTTTTGCAGCCAAGGAAGCCATCGTCAAGGGCATGGGCACGGGTTTCTCGCACGGCGTGTGGATTCGCGACGTCGGCATCGTACAAAACTCATGGGGCAAACCCGAGGTCGTGTATTCCGAGCGCGGCGCCAAGGTTCGCGATGGCCTCGGCATCGGCGAGGGCCACGTGACCTTGACCGATGAAGCCGGCTTGGTGGTGGCCGTGGCGATTCTCATGCGGCGCGAGGCCGCTTGAACACGTTGGTGTTCGATATTGAGACCGTGCCGGATACCGAGCTCGGCAGGCGTCTCTATGACTTGCGCGACCTGTCCGATGAGCACGTGGCGCAGATCATGTTTACGAAGCGCCGGCAAGAGACCGGCAGCGAATTTCTATCGCATGAGCAGCACCGCATCGTGGCGATCTCGGTGGTCATGCGCTCGCGAGAATCCTTAAAAGTGTGGAGTCTCGGAGACGAAACATCGTCGGAGAAGCATCTGATCGAGCGGTTCTTCGACGGCCTGGAGAAATACACGCCGGACTTGGTTTCTTGGAACGGCGCGGGTTTCGACCTCCCGGTACTGCACTATCGCAGCCTCCTGCACAGCGTACCGGCCGCGCGTTACTGGGAGTTGGGCGATTCTGATCAGAGCTTCAGATTCAGCAACTACTTGAGCCGTTTTCATTGGCGGCACATGGATCTCATGGACATCTTGTCCGGATTTCAAGGCCGCGGCCGGGCGAGCCTGCAGGACATTGCTTCCTTGCTCGGTTTCCCCGGGAAATTGGGCATGAACGGCGCCGATGTCTGGCCGGCGTACCTCGAGGGCGGCTTGGCGCGCATCCGCGACTACTGCGAAACCGACGTGCTGAATACCTACCTCATTTATCTGCGATTCGAACTTGTTCGCGGACGCCTGGACGCGCACGGCGAT
>DATHFB010000253.1:0-7277 GCA_035318305.1 Steroidobacteraceae bacterium
TGATCCCCGACGGTTGGGTTGCATTGGAGATTTCCACATGTCCCGGTATTTGATCGAACGAGAGTTCCCAGACGGTCTTCACATCCCTCTCGATGAAAGCGGCGCCCAGTTGTGTCGAAATGTCATCGATAGCAATGCGGAGGACGGGGTCACTTGGCTGCACTCCTATGTAACTCCCGATCGCAAACGCACCTTCTGTCTTTACGACGGACCGACGCCGGAGGCTGTGCGGCGCGCTGCAGTTCGCAGCCAATTGCCAATCACGCAAATCACCGAGGTTCGTGTTCTCGATCCGTACTTCTACAAATAGAGCTTTTTTGTCCACTCGCCTATAAGCGAATCCAAAGGGAGATCATCGATGAACATTACAGGCCGCTTGATATTAACCATGTTGTCTCTATCCGTTCCTTTCATAGCCGTCGCAGGAGAAGGCCCACCGCATGCCATGACGATGAGCGCCGATCAAAATTCGCCGCTGGTCAACAAGGTTCACAAAGCAACGGCGCAGTTCAGGGACATCAATGCGGCGCTCGCCGCCGGCTTCGTGCAGGCCACGCCGTGCGTCAGCGGTCCGGATTTCGGCGCGATGGGCGTGCACTTCGTATTGGGCTCCCGAATCAATGCCGGCACTCTAAACGCAACCGAACCCGAAGCGCTGATCTACGAGCCGTTACCGAACGGTGCCTTTCGCCTGGTCGGGGTGGAATTCATCATTCTCGCCAGCGTTTGGCAAACCCAGATTCCACAAGGGAGCACCGCCACCCCCGCATTGGAAGGGCATTTGATGAACTTCGTTGGCGCGCCGAATCGCTACGGGTTACCCGCGTTTTACGAATTGCATGTTTGGGCCTGGGAGCACAATCCCGTAGGTAGTTTTGCGGATTGGAACACACAGGTGTCCTGCGATCAGCAGCCCACCAGCTGAGGAACGATCGATCAGATCATCGGCATTGATCCGGAATCTATTGCAGGCGTCACTAGATATCCGGGTCAAGTGCCGTGTGCACCACCTGCCCATCGGCGGCGGCTCGATTTCCCATGTGCGCCCGTGTTTCAAATGTAATGTCCGGAGCGCCTCGCTGAAACGGCATCGCAACGCCTGCCGCGCAATCTACAAGCCATAGAGTAGTCGGCGCGAGTGCGCTGTTTTCAAAGCGGGCGGCGCGCATCGGTGAGCACAGTTCCTGAAGTTAAGGTTTGGCCGGCACTGTATCCCACCCGGGACAATGAGGCGCCGCACAACGGCATCAGTACCGTGCAGGTCGCAATCTTCGCAGCCGCGTGCGGTCTCACCGTCGCCAATATTTTCTACACTCAACCTCTCATCGGGCTCATTGGACCCGCCTTGGGGCTGCATGCCGGGCTTGCCGGTCTCATCGTCACGCTCACGCAACTGGGTTACGGGGCGGGGCTTTTGCTGCTGGTACCGTTGAGCGACGTGCTCGAGAATCGCCGCCTCGTGATTTGGGCGCTCTCCGCCGTAGTCCTCGGACTGCTCGGAATTGCAGTGTCCAACTCGGCGGCGACTTTCATGGCCTCATCATTTGTGGTCGGTGTGTTCGCGGCCGCTACGCAGATCCTCGTGCCATTCGCATCGCATCTTGCTCCGGAAGCTTCGCGCGGCAAAGTAGTCGGGAATGTCATGTCCGGGCTGCTCGGTGGAGTTATGTTGGCGCGCCCGTTCTCGAGCTATGTCGCTTCGACCCTCGGGTGGCGTGCGGTGTTCTACATTTCTGCCGGAATGATGCTGACCCTCATCCTGCTGCTTCTGCGGGCTCTGCCGCAGCGTCGGCCGAGCGCGAAGCTCGCGTATCCGCAGATTCTTCGCTCGCTGCCGTCCATCGTCGCAAGTACCCCGACCCTGAGACGCCGCGCTTTCTACCAGGCAATGATGTTCGCGGGGTTCAACGTCTTCTGGATCGGGACACCATTGTTCCTGGCTCATGAATTTGGCTTCAGTCAGCGCGGCATCGCATTGTTCACGTTGGCGGGCGCCGCCGGAGCGCTTGCCGCACCGATTGCCGGGCGACTCGCTGATCGCGGACTGACGCGGCCCGCGACCGGTGCTGCGTTGGTGGCGGCCGTCGCTGCTTTCGTCCTTGCCATTGCAGGAGGGCGTTTGCACTCCCTGGCGTTCCTCATTCTCGCCGCGTTGCTTTTGGACGCTGCGGTGCAGATGTGCCAGGTCCTGAGTCTCCGCAGCATCTACACGCTCGCCCCGGCCCTGCGAGGCCGGCTCAACGGGCTGTTCGTGGCTTTCGCGTTCCTGGGCGGCGCTATCGGCTCTGGATCAGCGCCGGCTGTTTATGCGTTGCGAGGCTGGACCGCTGTCGGTGGCCTCGGCACGCTATTCGTCGTCGCCGCGCTGGCGTACTACAGCACCGAAGTGCGGAAATCACGGCCGTGAAGCGGCTGCCAACGCAGCGCGGTCGAATCGGATGGGCGGTGCTGGCTCTTGCCCTTGGCGGCTTCGGCATCGGTACGGGCGAGTTCGTCATGATGGGATTGCTGCCGCATGTCGCCGAGAATTTCGGGATTTCCATACCCACTGCGGGACATGTCATCAGTGCGTATGCGCTGGGTGTTGTGGTCGGCGCACCGCTCATCGCCGTAAGTGCCGCGCGTTGGCCGCGTCATCGGTTGCTGCTGGTGTTGATGACATTATTTGTCGTGGGCAACGTCGCAAGCGCTCTGTCGCCC
Organism: Steroidobacteraceae bacterium; assembly: GCA_035318305.1. Taxonomy (GTDB): domain Bacteria; phylum Pseudomonadota; class Gammaproteobacteria; order Steroidobacterales; family Steroidobacteraceae; genus Bog-1198. The sequence goes on from DATHFB010000253.1 coordinate 2,701, forward strand.
TCATATATTTCGCTGATGGTGGTTCGCTTTCTGGCGGGGCTCCCGCACGGCGCCTATTTTGGCGTGGCATCCCTTGTTTCCGCGTCCCTGGTTCCGGTGAGCGAGCGGGCTCGCGCGGTCGGTCGGATGATGTTGGGTCTGACAGGGGCAACTTTGGCGGGCGTGCCATTGGCAACTTGGATCGGACAGTCGCACAGCTGGCGCGCTGCCTATGTGCTGGTCGCCGCGATCGGCTGTGCGGCGGTAGTGTCGATCTATCGCTTCGTGCCGCGCGCTCCTCCCGTCGCTGGAGCGAGTCCCATGCGCGAGCTCAACGCATTGGGCCGCGGTCAGGTCTGGCTGACACTCGGTGTAGGGTCGGTGGGTTTCGGCGGGCTGTTCTGTGTGTACAGCTACATCACGCCGACGCTGACCCAGGTGTCGGGACTGCCGCTTCGGTACGTACCATACGTGCTCGCGGTATTCGGTGTCGGCATGATCCTGGGCAATCTGCTCGGAGCGTGGCTGGCGGATCGTGCGTTGACGCGCACCATCGGTGGTCTTTTGATTTGGAATGCCGTTGTTCTGGGATTGTTCAGCATCACTGCCGGCCACGCGCGGCTGATCACGATTGTCGTACTGTTGGTCGGCACCGGTGTCGCCATCGTCCCCGCGCTGCAGATCCGGCTCATGGATGTCGCCCAGGATGCGCAAACGCTCGCGGCAGCGCTGAATCATTCCGCGTTCAACATCGCCAACGCGCTTGGCGCGTGGTTGGGCGGGATCGCGATTGCCGGTGGCTTGGGATGGGCCTCCACTGGATGGGTGGGCGCGTTGCTGGCGCTTGCCGGGCTCCTGATTTTTGCCGTGTCGCTGGCGACTGCAGCACGCAACAAGTGCGAGCCCTTACTACTTCAAGAATGAATTATCGCAGTTAACGCCTAAGATCGCGGATTAGCCTACGGGCTTCGAGGCCGCCTGCGCGCGCGCAGCCCAGATCCAGACAAATCCGCCGACCAGCACCGCGACCGGCAGGATGCCGATCGCCTGTTGCAGCGAGAATGCATCCGATAATGCGCCGACGATCAAGGGCGATAGCGCGTCGCCGAGCAGATGAATGGCAAAGACGCTCAGGGCTATGGCGGTGGCGCGCTCGCTGGCAATGACGAGATTGATGATGGCCGCATTGATCGGACCGGTGGACAAGAACAGGCAGAGTTGCGCCGTCACCATGTAGGTCACATAAAGGGAATGAGAATTTGTCGTGAGCGCCAGCCACACGAACGGCGCCGCGATCAGCGTGGCAATGGCTGATAACCACAAATAAGCCTGCCGCGAGTTCTTGGCGAAATAGTCGCCCATCCAGCCGCCGACAAAGGTGCCGATGAATCCGGTAATGACGACGATGGTGCCGAAACTGACGGTGGCTTCGCTGCGCGGGATGCCGCGCGCGCGCTCGAGAAATGCCGGCATCCAGTAGGCCAGGCCGCCGATGGCAAAGGTGTAAGCGGCGTATCCCAGCACGGTAAGCGCATACGGCTTGTTGCGCAGCAGTCGCCCATAAGTCAGCCAGGCCTCACGGCTGATGCTGGAGCGCGGCGTACTCGGCACGGCTTCGCCTTCGGCGCCGGCACGGTCCTGGATGCCGCGGGGCGGGTCGCGCAGCAGCAAGACCAAGGCCGCCAGCAGCAATCCGGGAACACCGGCAACAAAGAATGCTGCGCGCCAACCGTAATGCTTGTCGACCAGCCCGCCCACCACGTAGCCCAAGGCCGATCCCACGGGTATCGCGCAAAAGAAAATCGCCATGACGCGGCCGCGTTGACGGACCGGAAAATAATCGGACAGCAGACTCGGGGCGATGGTGACATACGCGGCTTCGCCCACGCCCACGGCCGCGCGCGCGGCAAACAGAGTCAGGTAGTTGACGGCGAATCCGGACATGGCCGTCGCGAAACTCCAGCAAGCGACCCCGAGTGCGATCAACCGCGGCCGCGAGCGGCGATCTCCCAGCGCGCCGAACACGGGCGCCAGAAGTGTGTACACGATCAGAAAGCCGGACATGAGCGACCCCAGGTTGGTGTCGGAAAGTCCGAGATCGGAATGCTTCAGGCTTTCGAGCACTCCGGAGACGACATAGCGATCCAGGTAGCTGAACAAGTTGATGAAGGCGAGAACAGCCAGCCCAAAATTCGCGGATCCCAGCCATGACTTTTGTTTTTGTTCGGCCACGCCGAAGTATAGTAGTGATCCTGATAATTGCACGTCGAAGCCAGCCGCAGACGTAATTGATTGATTTTATTAGTAGAATGGTCGTATTTGGCGGTCCGCGCTTCAGGGCAGGCTTCCGTAAGATCAAAAATCAGCGAATAAATTGAGGAGATTCATTTGGCCAAGCCGAACTACCGTCACGCTAAAAAACAGAAGGAAGCTGCCAGAAAAGCTCGGCAAGATGCCAAGCTGCAAAGGCGCTCCACGGTTCCCGAGGTACCTGTCGAGCCGGCACCCGTCAAACCGGTCGAATGAACACGTACGTCTCGCCCTGGATGGACGAGGAACTCTCGATCTTTCGGGACGCGGTCGCGCGCTTTGTCGAAGCCGAAATGGTGCCGAACGATGAGCACTGGCGAAAGCAGCAGCACGTTGGCAAGGACATTTGGCGCAAGGCCGGCGAAATGGGCCTGCTCTGCACCGACATATCCGCCGACTACGGCGGTGTCGGCGGAGATTTTCGACATGAAGCCATCCTCTACGAAGAGACCGCGAGGCGGGGTATTTCCGGATTCGGCCAGGGCGTGCACAGCATTTGCGCGCACTATCTTGAGAATCACGGCACCGAGGAACAGAAGCGCCGCTTCCTGCCGCGCATGGCAAGCGGTGAACTGATTGGGGCCATTGGCATGTCGGAACCCGCGGCCGGTTCTGACTTGCAAGGACTGCGCACGCGCGCGGTGCGCGACGGCGACAGCTACCTCATCAATGGCTCAAAGATATTCATCACCAACGGCTTTCTTGCCGGATTGATTGCTTTGGTGGTCAAGACTGAGGCCGGCGCGGGCGCCAAGGGCACATCGATCATCATGGTGGAAACGGAAAACTTGAAGGGTTTTCGAGTTGGCCGGATTCTCGACAAGATGGGTATGAAGTCGCAGGACACGTCCGAGCTATTTTTTGAAGACGTGCGCGTTTCCGCCGCCAATCTCCTGGGAGGGACCGAGGGCCAGGGGTTTTACCAACTCATGGGTGATTTGCCGTATGAGCGCGCACTCATTGCCGTGTCGGGCGTGGCCGCGATGGAAGGTGGGCTCGCCGAGACCATTCGTTACGTCAAGGATCGCAAGGCCTTCGGCAAAGCCATCGCTGAATTTCAGAATACGAAGTTCAAGCTGGCGGAACTCGCCACCAAGACCCATATTGCCCGCCTGTTCGTCGACGATGTCATCGGCAAAGTCGTCGCCGGAACTCTCGATACCGTTACCGCCTCGATGGCCAAGTATTGGGTTACGGACACGCAGCAAGAAGTGCTCGATGAGTGCGTGCAATTGCACGGTGGCTACGGTTATATGAATGAGTACCTGGTGTGCCGCCTGTTCGCCGACGCGCGCGTGCAGCGCATCTACGGGGGCACGAACGAAATCATGAAGGAATTGATCTCGCGTGCACTTTGAGCGAAATAGCCGCCGCTCCTGTGGCCGCTCCTGTCGCCGCTCTGCGACGATCGCGGAGCATGAAGAGGACTTCACAGATCTTTTCGTCTTGGGCGCTTCTCACACGCCCAAAATCGCACAACAATAGCTGCCATGCGAGGCTCAATTTTGAAGCTGTTCGCGGTGCCAATGAGTCTGGCGCTGTTGGCAATGGCCGCCTGCAGCGGCAGCGCGGTGGTCACCATGACCGCAACTCCATCTTCGGACACCTTTATCTCCTACCGCGTCGGAGTGGCGTCGATTCGCTTGCTAACATCCAGCGGCAAAACGGGTTTGACGGTTTTGCCGACCGAGACCATGGTAGATTTTACAAAGCTGACCGATCTCAGCGAGGTACTGGGCGCAGCGCCGGTGGCAAAAGGCACCTACACCGGTGCCGTGATCACCCTCGACTACAGTGCGGCGCAGATCATCTATGACGACGGCAGTCTGGACGGCGTGGAACTCACGCCGCTGGGTGCCAATGGCAGAGCGCTGGGAGTCGTTTCCGTAGCGGTCGCCCTGGATCCCAGTGCTCCATTTCGAAGCGCTGCCAAGCAGGCAGGCCTGCTGGCGTTAAATTTCAATCTGGCGGCGTCAAACGTTGTCAACTTGAGCGCAAAGACTATTACCGTTACACCGATGATGGCGGCGAGCACGCTGCCGATCGACGCCAAGACGGTCCGCGTCAGCGGCCCTCTCCTGGGCGCGAACGGTGCCTTTTTCGCAACGGGCATCCAACCCTTTGACGGCACCGTGGCCGGACCCGGGCAGCTCTCGATGCAGCCGAGCAATACGACAACCTACGAGATCAATGGCTTTGTATCGACCGGTACCGCGGGCCTGGCACAGCTTGCAGCAGTGCCGGCAAACACCATGACGTCCGTGTTCGGCACGCTCACCGTATCGGAA
>DATHFB010000254.1:0-4458 GCA_035318305.1 Steroidobacteraceae bacterium
CTGATGGCAACGCTAGAAGAGGCGTAAAGTGCTAAGTCAAGAACTGGAATTTTGCTTGAATGATGCGTTTGCCGGTGCGCGCGAGGCGCGGCATGAATTCATGACCGTGGAGCACTTGCTGCTCGCGATCGTAGACACCCCCAAGGTACGGGAAATCTTGAAGTCTTGCGGCGCGGACACCGCCAAGCTCAAATCCGAACTCAAACAATTTATCGACCAGACCACGCCGCGATTGCCCACCGGCGAGGACCGGGACGTGCAGCCCACACTGGGCTTTCAGCGGGTCCTGCAAAGGGCCGTGTTTCACGTCCAATCGAGCGGCAAGAAAGAAGTCACAGTGGCCAATGTGCTGGTGGCGATCTTCAGCGAAAAACAATCCCACGCGGCGTACCTGCTCAGCATGCAGGATGTCTCGCGTCTGGACGTGGTCAATTTCATCGCGCACGGCTTATCCAAGGCTGGCGGCGAGGAGCGCAGTGAACGGGACGATAGTTCGGCCTCACCCGACGCGGAGCGCGAGGGGGATGGCAACGGCAATGCATTGGAGAAATATGCGACGAACCTGAACGACTCGGCGCGCAAGGGCAAGATCGATCCTTTGATCGGCCGCAAGCTCGAGGTCGAACGCACCATCGAGATTCTGTGCCGTAGACGCAAGAACAACCCGCTCTACGTGGGTGAGGCCGGCGTGGGCAAGACGGCGATCGCGGAAGGACTGGCCCGCATGATCGTCGAGAATCAAGTGCCGGACGTGCTGTTGGACGCCACCATCTATTCGCTCGATATGGGCTCGCTGGTGGCGGGAACCAAGTACCGGGGCGATTTCGAGAAGCGTCTGAAGGCCGTGCTGGCCGAGGTCAAGAAGCAGCCGGGCGCAATTCTATTCATTGATGAAATTCACACCGTCATCGGTGCAGGGGCGGCTTCCGGCGGCGTGATGGATGCCTCCAATTTGATCAAGCCGGCGCTGGCCAACGGCGATTTGCGCTGCATCGGATCGACCACGTACAACGAGTACCGCGGGATATTCGAGAAGGATCACGCTCTGGCGCGGCGCTTCCAGAAGATCGATATCACAGAGCCGTCCGTGCAAGACACGGTCGATATTCTGCGCGGCTTGAAATCGCGCTACGAAGAGCATCACGGCATCAAGTACGAGGATGATGCGCTGCGGGCGGCGGCGGAGCTGGCTGCCAGGCATATCAACGATAGGCACATGCCGGATAAGGCCATCGATGTGGTCGATGAAGCCGGAGCGAATCTGCGCCTGCAGCCGGTCGAGAAGCGCGCGCAGTCCGTCACCGTGACGCAAATTGAAAATGTCGTGGCGCGCATCGCGCGAATTCCGCCGAAGAATGTGTCGATGTCCGATCGCGACGTGCTGAAGAATTTAGAGCGCAATTTGAAACTGACGATATTTGGCCAGGACAAGGCCATCGAGGCGTTGTCGGCGGCCATTAAAATGTCGCGCTCCGGCTTGGGCGATCAGCGGCGGCCGGTGGGCTCATTCCTGTTCTCCGGTCCCACGGGCGTCGGCAAGACCGAGGTGACTCGTCAGCTGGCGATTGCCATGGGCGTGGAATTCGTGCGCTTCGACATGTCGGAGTACATGGAACGCCACACCGTGTCGCGCTTGATCGGCGCGCCGCCGGGCTACGTCGGTTTCGATCAGGGCGGCCTGTTGACCGAAGCGATCGCCAAGCATCCGCATTGCGTGCTGTTGCTCGATGAAATCGAGAAGGCCCATCCGGATGTGTTCAATCTGCTATTGCAAGTGATGGATCATGGCACGCTCACCGACAACAACGGCCGCAAGGCCGATTTCCGCCACGTCATCATTGTGATGACCACGAACGCGGGAGCATTCGAGATGAGCCGGCCGAGCATTGGATTCACCCAGTCGGACTCGGGCGCCGATGGCATGGAGGCGATTCGCCGGCTGTTTTCGCCGGAGTTCCGCAATCGATTGGATGCCGTCATTCAGTTCGGCAGCCTGGATCAGGACACCATCGAGCGGGTGGTCGACAAAATCCTGGTCGAGGCGGAGGCTCAGCTCGAACAGAAGGGTGTGTCGATTTCCGTGGACGAGCCGGCGCGGCGCTGGATTGCGAAGCGCGGCTACGATCCGAAGATGGGTGCGCGGCCCATGGCGCGCATCATCCAGGAGTTCATCAAGCGTCCGCTGGCCGAAGAGCTGCTGTTTGGCAAGCTCGTGAATGGCGGCCACGTCGAGGTGACCCTGAGCGAGGACGGCGACAAGCTCAAGCTGGAAACACGTGCCGCGGACCCGAAGCCGGCGCTGCTGTCGCACCAGGACAGCGCCTAGCAGGGCAAACTAAGGGCGGGGTCGCTTCGACCCCGTTGAAAGGTGGCGCGCAGCGCCTAGAAAGGCTCAGCGGCCCCGGTAGACGATGCGGCCCTTGGTTAAATCGTAGGGAGTCATCTCCACGGTGACTTGGTCGCCGGTTAAGATTCGGATGTAGTTTTTGCGCATCTTGCCTGAGATATGTGCGGTAACTACATGGCCGGTCTTGAGTTTGACGCGAAATGTCGTATTGGGCAAAGTCTCAACGACCTCGCCCTCGAATTGAATGGCCTCTTCTTTTGACATGCGTCCTTGTGGTATGCGTGAAACCGGGCGCATTGTGCATAAAGCACCCTCAATTTACTAGCCTCGTGGAGTACTCGAGGCTGGTAGTTGGGGTTCATTGGGCCATTTACCCTGGGGCGCGCGGCTGGCGTACTGGCTCAGGAACCGGGCAAACTCGCTGCGCGAGACCTCGCGGGCGCCGAAGCCCGCCAAATGCGCACTGGCGACCTGGCAGTCGATCAGCTTGATGTCGCGCGCGCGACACTCATCCACCAGGCGAGCCAAGGCCACTTTTGAGGCATCGCGTTCGAGGCTGAACATGGATTCACCAAAGAATACCTGCCCCAGCTGAATGCCGTACAAGCCCCCGGCCAGCCGATCACCCCGATAGGTCTCGACCGAGTGTCCGAATCCGAGTTCGTGCAGCCGGTCGTAGGACTCGATCATTTCCGCGTTCAGCCACGTCTCGGGACCTGAGCGGCGCGGCGCGGCGCAACCGCGGATGGTCGCCGCGAACGCCAGATCGACACGGGTCGTGAACGGCCCATGGCGCAAGGTTTTGCTCAGGCTTCTTGAACATTTGAATTCAGCGGGAAACAGCACCATGCGCGGATCCGGCGACCACCACAGGATGGGTTGTTGCGCTGAATACCAGGGAAACACGCCGCGCTCGTAGGCCGCCAGCAGCCGGGTCGGGCTCAAATCGCCGCCCGCGGCCAGCAGTCCCGGCGGCTCGCGCAAGGCCTGGTCCAAGGGCGGAAACCAATTCGGATCCGCCTGCTCCCCCAGCCAAACGAGTCTGCTCAGAGTCGCAGCTCCTCATCGGGCGTGCGGTGGTACGGCACGTGCTCATTGACCGCAGCGGCGTAGTTGTCGACCCCGCGAGCTTCGCGCTGGGCGTAGTCGCGGATCGCCGCCGCAAATCGCGGATCGGCGATGTAATGCGCGGAGTGCGTCAGGGTGGGGACGAATCCTCGCGGGACTTTGTGCTCGCCCTGAGTTCCCGGCTCGAAGCGCTGCAGCTTCTTTTCGATGCAGTACTCGATCCCCTGGTAGTAGCAGGCCTCGAAATGCAAGCTGTGGAAGTTGCCGCCGGCGCCCCAGTAGCGTCCGTACAGCGCCTCGCTGCCCACGAAGAAAATGGCCACGGCAATCGGTTCCGCTCCCACGCGCGCCACTTTGAGCATGAGTTCGTTGGGCATCGCGGCGCTCACCCGCTTGAAAAAATCCAGGTTCAGGTAGGGCTCGTGACCGTGACGATGAAACGTCTCGGCATAGAACTCATAGACGATGTCCCACAGCGAGGCGGTCATGTCGCCGCCGTGCAGGGTGTCGAATTCGATGCCGGCCTCGGCGACGCGCCGACGCTCGCGTTTGGCCTTCTTGCGCTTCTCGGCGGTGAAAGTCGCCAGGAACGATTCGAAGGATTCGTAGCCATGGTTGTACCAATGAAACTGACAGTCGCGGCGCAGTATCAGTCCGGCCCGATCCAGATCGGCAGCGGTTTCGTCGGTCGGAAACAGCACGTGCCAGGAGGACAGCTGTTCGCTGCGCGCATAGTCCAGCGCGGCGCGGACCGCGCTCTTGGTGACGGCCCTGCCATCGACGTTGGGAGCCACCAGGATGCGGGGGCCCGAAACGGGCGTGAACGGCACTGCCGTCAGCAATTTCGGATAGTAGTTAAGGCCGTGTTGTGCGTAGGCGCCGGCCCAAGAAAAATCGAAGACGAACTCGCCGCGGGAGTGCGCCTTGCGGAACAGCGGCATGGCTGCCGCCGGCGCGCCTTTGGCGTCCTCGATGATGAGATGTCGAGGCATCCAGCCGGTGCGGGCGGCGGCGCAACCGGACTGCTCCAACGCCAGGAAGAA
>DATHFB010000255.1:0-11218 GCA_035318305.1 Steroidobacteraceae bacterium
TGCGCCCTTCGGCGAGCGTGCGGAAGCACTGCGCTCCCTGGCCCACTGGCTCCTGTCGCGCCAGTACTGACCGCGGCTTTTGGTGCGTGCCCTCCTCGCAACCGGCCTTCTGATCTGGCTCGGAAGCCTGGTTCCGGCACAAGGCGCGGCAGCCGCGACGACGATCAAACTTCGAGCGCTGCCGCCGGCTGATACGCATCCCGCGCCCGAAGCGATCGCCAGCGGCTCGCTCGACGATCAATTCCAGCCGTTCTCCAAGGCGCCGGGACACACTTACTGGCGGGACTATTGGCTTCGCATCAGCCCCCAGGATCCTCCCAGCGTGGACGGCATCCCGGTCGTGATCGTGAACATGACGCGGGCGTTGAATGCCGACCTCATCGCATATCGCGACGGCAAGGTGGTCGCGTTGCCGTTGGCGACCAGTCTCTCGGGATTTCTCGGCACGCATGATCATGTTTATTTGCTGCCGGAAGGCATTTCCGCTGCGCAGCCCTTCTACGCTCACGTCATATCCAACAGCAGCCAGGAGCAGTTTTTGAGCTTCTCGGTATCCGCGCTGCAAGCCACGCTCACGCAGGGCTCAGAGCGGGCACGCATGATTGCACTGACGTTCGGCGCGCTCATGGCGGTGTCGATTGCAGCGCTGCTCATTTGGTTTGTGCTCAAGGACCCGCTGTTCATTCTGTATGCAACGATGTTCACTCTGGAGGCGTTGTACGTGGCGTATCTGTCGGGGCAGGGCTTTGATTGGCCGGTGCTGTCTTATGCCGTCCCGATCGAATCCTTCGCGTGGAACGTGCCGGTGGGCTTGAGCGGCGCGGTCGCGTGCCTGTTTACTCGAGAGATCGCCGATCTGAGCCATTTCTCACCGCGCGTCTACAAGGTATTCGGCTGGATGGCGGTTGCATTCATCGCGATTACCGCCGCCAATGTTGCGAAGTTCGTCGGACTCCTTGGCCTGGTGAACGACATCGGCAATGTCATGTTCGTCATCGCTGCCGTTTTCACCGTGATCGTGTGCTTGCTTGCCTGGCGGCGCGGCAATCGGGCGGCGGGTTGGTTCCTGATCGCCTGGTGTTTGCTCGAGGGTTTCACCATTACCGCGGCGCTGCGTTTTCTTGCGACATCGACGGTGGATGACGACGCGCTGTATTACTACGGACTGCCGTTGTCGATGGTGGCAGCCTCGATATTGGTCGCATTGGGTGTCGCCGATCGTCTACGGGCGCAACGCGTCGCGCTCTCCGACGCCGAGCGCCGCGCGCAGACCGACCCGCTGACCGGTGTACTGAACCGGCGCTCCTTGATCGAGCGGCTCGACGCGGCCTGCGCGCGCGCCAAGGCACGCGGTTTGCCGATCGCGCTGCTGTTCATCGATCTCGATCACTTCAAACAGATCAACGACACCTTCGGGCATCAGGCCGGAGACGCGTGCTTGCGCGCCATCATCGAGCCCATTCACGCGGAGCTGCGCCAGTCGGATGTCATCGGCCGCTACGGCGGCGAAGAGTTCGTCGTGATCTTGAGCAGCGCCGATGCCGCAGCGGCGACTCCCATCGCGCAGCGCATTCTCGAGCGCGTGGCCGACGTGCGCGTGAGCGGTTTCGGCAGCCCGATCAGAGTCACGTGCAGCATTGGCGTTGCCACCAGCGACACCTTGGGCATCTGGGGCGAACTGCTGCTCGCCCAGGCCGATGCGGCCGTGTATGTTGCAAAACGCTCGGGCCGCAATCAGATCCATTTGGCGCCGCAGGTACTCGCCTAAATAATTTGTCCTACGCATTGTCTTGCGAGTGACCTGTCCTACAAGCGATTAGTCCTACAAACGTTTGTCCTACAAACGATTAGTCCAAATGCTTGTCCCGCGTCGCGTATTGGCGACGCTATTCCGTTGTGCGCAATTCCGCCTAAGCTCATCATTCAACATATTCATCTCGCTCTTCAGAGCGGCGCGAAAGGGGGCCACTGGTGCAACGCAGCGCGTTCAGCCACGCACGACTGATGCGCGAGTCCACCGCCCGCGTCGAACGTGCGGCGCGCAGCAAGGACGCCAAAGAACACGTGGTCGCGCAGCGCGTCCTGGCGACGCCTGCGTGCTGGCATGCGTGGGAGCTCGAGCACTCAGGCCTGATGCGCCAAGTGGCCGACTTCGTCGTCCTGCGCAATCAAGCGGTGGCGCTCAGGCATGCGTCGCTGCGCCTGATTCACGGCAAGGCGCTTTTTGAGTATCTGAAAAAACACAACGTGCGCGGCAGCGCGCGCGCCAAGATACTCCAGCATTTTCATCGCACGCTGGTCTATGAGCATGCCGTGGTCGCCGAACACACGGTCTACGTGCGCAAGGCGTGCAGTTATTTATGCGCCAGTCATCTCGGCACCGAGCTGGTCCAAGATCCCGCGTTTCTCGATCCGATGCAGCAGTACGAAACACTGTACACGGAGTATTTCGAACTGTACTGCTCGACGCTGATTCCCACGGCGGGTGAGCAACCCGAAGCCGAACCCCCGCTGCTGCCGCTGCTCAAGCAACAACTCAGCGAATGGCGATGGGTGATCTTGAACCCGAAGCAGTCCTTGCCGTACTTGCGGCGCGAGAGCGAGCTGCGCCGTGCGTCCGGCGATACTCAGAAGATGCGGCAGCTCAAGTCTCAAAAGCCGAGCGGTAAGTAAAGGCGGGAGTGCTGCTTACGCGCTGTTGGATCGGCGCGAACGCACCAGAAAGATAATCATTCCCAGTAGGCCCGAGAACAAGCGCTCGAGACCCATCAAGCACAGAAAGGCGATCAGCGCCGATACAAACGTATGGATCCCAAGGCCGGCGGCGGCAAATAGCCCGATTCCGCTGAGCAACGTCAGCACTCCCACGGTGCCTCTGAACCACCATTTTTGCTCGATCGGCTTCTGGTCCATGAGATTCCCTCAGTCTGTGATTTACCCTACCCCAACGCCGCCTTGCGGTCCTTCACGGACGGCGGCATCCACTGATAAATCCACGTTTCCGTCAGCGGCCGGCTGCCGATGCGCAGGTACAGGCGCAAGTCGATGATGTCGTTGCTGTCGTCCGGCGGTCTGACATCGAATAGCGCGCGGTAGCCTTTGATCTCGTCGACATAGTGCGCCGTGACGTGCTCGGTGGCGCCTTTCGAGGTGCTGATCACCGCTTCGACGTTCGCATCCTTCGCCAGCGCTCCGAGTTCACCACCTGCAAAATCCACCGCGAAATGCCAGGAATAGTATTGGCGCTTTTGGCCAACGGTGCCGCCGATGCCGGTGCGCGTGGCAATCGTTTGCGCGAGGGGAGATGCGTAGGGCATGCGCGTGCCCCAGTACAGGCGATAACTGAACAGCATCTCTTGCCCGGCTTTGGTCTTCTCAGCCGGATTCCAAAACGCCACGATATTGTCGAAGGTCTCGTCGACCGTCGGTATTTCAAACAATTGCACCGCGCCCTTGCCCCAGCCGTGGCCGGATTTGGGTTCGACCCACAGGCTCGGCCGCCGATCGTAGTACACACCGTCGTCTTGGTAGTGATCCCAATTGCGATCCCGCTGCAGCAAGCCGAAACCGCGCGGATTTTCATCGAAGAACGAGTTCAGGTGATTTTGCGCAGGATTGGTCAGCGGCCGCCAAATCCATTCGCCGGCGCCGGTCCAAATCGACAGGCCGTCGGAGTCGTGTATGTCCGGCCGCCAGTCATTCACGTCGCGCCGGTCGTTCTTGGCGTAGAAAAACATGCTGGTGAGGGGCGCGATGCCCAGCCGCTCGATGGGCTTGCGCGGGTACAGCGCCGAGTCGATGTCCATCACCTGCGTGCCGCCCGGCGCGATCTGGAAACGCAGCGCACCGGCAACGCTGGGCGAATCCATCAGCGCATACAGCGTGATCGATGCCTGTCCCTTCGCCGGCCGCTCGAACCAAAAGGACGTGAAGCGCGGAAACTCCTCGGGCCGGGGGAATGCCGTGTCCACCGCCAGAGCGCGCGCGGACAATCCGTATTGGCGGGTATCGCCGCCCACCGCGCGGAAGTATGCAGCGCCCAGGAATGCGGCGATGTCATCCTTCCAGTCGGTCACGAACTGCACACGAAATCCCGCAAATCCCGCGTGATCGCGCATCACGGCGGGATCGATGCCGGCCTTGTCGAACTCGAACATCGACGGGTCGTAGATGATTTCGCGGGCTTGACCGTCGATCACTTCGAACAAGTGCACCGCCTGGGCGAAGCCCCGGCCCACGTGGAAGAATTGCAGGCGGAACGGCAATCCCGCATCGCCCCAGAGCGACCGGTCGGTGCGAAATCGCAACGATTGGTACTGATCGTAGCTCAAGGCCCCCATGGCGGGCGGCAAGATGTCCTTGGACGCTTGAAAAAGGTTGTCGGCGAGAGACCGCGCCTGACCCTTGAGCCACGCGTAATCAAAAGCCTTTGCAGGCCCCGTGCCGCCGGCGGTGGCTGCCGGCGCCGCCGCGCCGGCGAGCGGTGCATAGGAAAGCTGCCCGGCGGCCAGCACCAGCGCAGTTTTTAATATTTCGCGTCGGTGAACCATGAGTTTGTCATCCTTAGGAGCCTGTCTCCTAGATCGAGAACGTGGGTTGCACGGAGTCGGGAAGCAGGGCGAGCTGATTGAGGAAGCGCGCCGTGCTGGCGACTTCGACGCGTTCGGCCGGCGTCAACCATTGCAGAGCCTCATCCAATGTTCTCGCATCCATCAGCTTCTGCTCCGCGGTAAAGGCGTGCGGGTCCGGTTGGCCGCGCGGATCGGCGGGACGCGGCAGGTTGCCGTTGATGTGCGCAAGCCGTGCTTCACGATGACGCGCCAAGTAGCGCAATCCGTCGCCGGGCAGGTTTTCGCCGGTGCGCACCAGATCCTCGCGGCGGGCTACCAATGCCGGTGTTTCAACTTCTTCCGGCGTGCGCAGCAGCGCCAGGCGCGACAAGAATCTACCCAGACTCTCGCTGCCGCTGAGCCGCGACAAAGGCACCGCGAGAAACAGGCCGAGGAGTGCAGGCGATACCCAGGCAAGCAACGGCGGCGAGATGAAATAGACGATCACCGCCGTGGCGCAGCTCAACAGCATGTGCCGCCGATGAAAGTGCCAGGCATCGGTCCATGTCGTGCCGACGGAATCCCGCCGCTGCGGCTTCCATCCGGAATCGCGCCCCATGAACACCTCGAATACGTGCCGGCACTGAACCACCATGAGTATGGGTGCGTACAACGCCGACAGAATCGCTTCCAGCAGAAAGCTCGCGGTTACGCCGATGACGCCGCCGGCGCCGCGCCGGATGCGCTTCGACAGCAATGCGCGAATGAGCCCGATCGTCTTCGGAATCAACAGCACCAACATGCTGAACCAGAACAGCGCCATCATGAGCGCCACGTCGAACCGCGGCCAGGTTGGAAACAGCTGAAAATCGTGGCTGAAATATTCAGGACGGATCAGGCGCGATTGAACCGCGAGCGCAAAGCCGATGGTGATCATCAACAGCCACAGCGGCGAGGACAAATAGCTCATAATGCCCACGCCCAGGTGCATGCGGCTGACGAACCTCAGGCCCGCGCTGCCGATGATCTTCATGTGCTGCAAATTTCCCTGCGCCCAGCGGCGGTCGCGAACTGCGATGTCGATCAGCGTGGGCGGAGATTCTTCCCACGAGCCGCCGCAATCGGTGGCCATGCGCACCTTCCAGCCGCCGCGGCGCATGAGGGCGGCTTCCACGAAATCGTGGGACAGCACGAAACCGCCGAAGGGCTTGCGGCCCTTGAGTTTCGGCAGGCCGCAGTACTGCGCGAAGGCCGACACGCGAATGATGGCGTTGTGCCCCCAGTAGTTGCCGCTGTCGCCCGACCAGGCCGACAGACCGCGGGTGATCACCGGGCCGTACACGCATGCGGCGAATTGCTGCAAGCGGGCAAAAAAAGTTTTCGCGCCGATGAGTTGCGGCGCGGTTTGCAAAATCCCCAGCTCTGGATCGGCCTGCATGGCCTGGACCAGCCGCTTCAAGGTCGGCGCATCGATCAAACTGTCCGCGTCGAGCACGATCATATGGTCGTAGCGGCCGCCCCAACGCGTGACGAAGTCTTCGATGTTGCCGGATTTGCGCGCGATGTTGACCCAGCGGCGCCGATACCAAACCGGCATGATGGAGCTCAACGCCGCGCGCAATCTGGCGACGCTGATCGTCTCGTTGATCCAGGCATCGGCGTTGGTGGAGTCGGAAAGAACGACGATCTCGAAACCGCGCTGCGCATCGATCCCAAGCAGGGCTTCGCCCATCGCCTGCAGACCCGCCGTGGTGCGCGTCGGATCCTCATTGTAGATCGGCATCACCAGCGCGGTGAGCGACGCATCGGCCGGCTGATCCGAAGGAATCGGGTCGCGGCGTTTCGAGGCGCCCGCCAACACTGAGCCGGCCGCGAACGCAATCCAGCCTAGCGATACCGCGAAGAAAACAATCATCGTGCCCTGCAGGAACGTCATGCTGGCGAAGCGCACAACCTGCAGCATTTGATAGATCCCATACGTGGTCACGCCGACGGTGACTGCTATCAGGATGAAGCGCGCATACAGCACCGCGCCGGAAATCAGGCGCCGCTCGTGCCGCCATGGCAGGTAGCTCAAATCCTGAGCCGGCATGCCCATCGGCGCCTCCGGCGGCATCCCGCCCGGTGAGGCACTGCCGTCGAAGTCAGCGGCGGGCGTCAGCTGGAGGTCCATCGATACAGCCAGGTTTCAGTTACGGGGGTGTCGCCGCGCATCACACGCAGCCGCAGCTCGATCAGGTCGGCGTCCTTCGGATCGATTTCAAAGCTGGCGCGCAGGCCGTGCAACTCGCCGTTGGACACGAGGCTGGAGTTCGAAATCGCGCCCGCGGAGGCGCCGAGATCGAGCCGCAGCCCATCGAGTTTTTCGCCGGCGCCGACGATATCCAGCAGAAACACGCGCCGTTTGCGGTCGATGCTGGCGCCGGAGCGCGTGGCAAGAACTTTGCCCAGGCCCTTGGGCAATGGGGGTTCGTCGCTCCAGGTAATGTTATAGGCGAATTGGGCCGGGCGTCCCGGCGTGAAAGTCTGCGTCGGACGCCAGAAAGCGACGATGTTGTCGTTGGTTTCCCGCCCCGATGGAATCTCCACCAGCTCGACCGCGCCGCTGCCCCAATCGCCCCGCGGGGTGATCCAGGCGCTGGGCCGCCTTTCATACTGCGCGTCAAAATCCTGAAAATCACTTTGCTGTCGCGATCTTTGCACCAGCCCAAACCCTTGCGGCGGCTGCGTGGTGAAGGTGGAAACCTGCAGTTTGAGCGGGTTGGCGAGCGGTCGAAATAGTTGGTCCCCGTTTTTGGCCGTGATCTGCAGTCCGTCCGAATCGTGCACCTCGGGCCGATAATCATCCAGACGCCCGCGGTTGGTTTCATCGAACAGAAACATCGAGGTCAACGGCGCGATGCCGACGACGCGCATTTCGGCGCGCGGGAACAGGGTGAGCTCGACGTCGGTTTGAGTCTCCGCGCCCGGCTGCACGGTGAACTTGTAGGCGCCGGTGGTGGATTGGCTCTCCAATAGAGCGTAGACCACGATGGAATTCGCCTTGGCGCCCGGGCGCTCGATCCAATAATGCGTGAACACGGGAAATTCTTCGCCCGCAGGGTCCCCGGTATTGATGGCCAGGCCTCGCGCCGATAGTCCGTACAACAGATTCTTGGCGACGGCGCGAAAGTAGCTCGCGCCCTGGAACACCAAAAACTCATCCCAGACTTTGTTCGAATTGATGTGGCTGCGAATCCGAAATCCGGACAGCGGCAATGACACCTTTGCAAGCTGGACGGACGAGGCGCCCGTTACCTGGAACATCGCGGGCGTTGCAACCACATCCGTGGCGACACCGTCCTGCACCGTCGAGACCGTTACGGCCGCGGCATTGTAGGCCGCCCGCAGCAGCTCGAGGCGAAAGGGCAGTTTTTCCGAGCGCCAAATGCCGGCGTCGGGATTGAAATGGATGCTGCGGTACTGCTCCGGACTCAATTTATCCAGCACGGCCGGCAAGCTGTTGCGTTGCGGCGCATACGGCGCGGCAGCGCGGCGTTTGGCGTCCTCCAGCAAGGTGTCGAAAGAGAACGGGTAGCTGAGCGACGGCTTTGCAGGAGGCTTTGCATCCGCCTTCGCGGGGGGCTTTGCAGCTTTCGCGGGCGCAGCCCCATGGGCGTACGGAGCCAGGAAGGCGATAACGGCGAGCGCGAGCACCCCCATGGATTTGGCAATCGATACCGGCAAGACGTACCCCAAAAAATAGCTAGTATAGTGCCTGCCCTATGTCGCTCGCAGATCATCCTGGCTTTGGAGCCTGTCTGAGTATTTCACGTGAGCCGCGTTGGCTCTGCAAGGGAGCGGATGCAAGGCGCGCGGCGCAGGCCGTGGTTGATTCCACGGGCAAGCCGCGCAACACCGCAGACGCCCCTTCCAGAGCCAACCCTGCGGGAGCGGACGGATTTGCCTTCATTCGTCGTTGTCGCCTCCTCATTGGGATCAAACCCAACTGCGTCGGCTCCGCCTCGACTGAAGGCAAATCCGTCACGCTCGCGGCCACGTGAAATACTCAGACAGGCTCCTTGAGCCGCAAAGCGCCGGGTCCGTGCTCATGGTGCGGCCGGCGCGATTCGCCTGCAATCCGCAGACCGCCGCCAGCAATGCTTTTCAGCGGCATCCTACGCCACTTGTGGGCAATGACCTGCAGGCCGCAGCACTGCAGGAGTTCGATGAGCTGGCGACAGCCTTGGATCGCGCCGGTGTGGAAGTGCTGATCGCGCCCGACAGCGACCAGCCGGCCAAACCGGATGCGATATTCCCCAACAATTGGGTGAGTTTCCATCATGACGGGACGGTGGCGCTGTATCCCATGTTGGCGCCCAACCGGCGTTGGGAGCGGCGGGACGAGGTCCTGGAACAAGTGGTGCGCAAGGGTGGGTTTCGCGTGTCGCGAACCGTCGATCTGACTCACCGGGAAGCCGAAGAGAAATACCTCGAAGGCACCGGCAGCGTGGTGCTGGACCGGGTGCATCGGATGGCCTACGCCTGTTCTTCCCCGCGTACCGATCTTGATGTCCTCGGCGAATTCGCGCAGCTGCTGGACTATGACTTGATGACTTTCGACGCCACCGACAGCAGCGGGCGTGCGATTTATCACACCAATGTATTGATGGCAATCGGCACCGCCTTTGCGGTGGTCTGCGGGGACTCGATCGCGAACATGGCGCATCGCACAGCCGTATTTTCCAAGCTGCGCGCGACCGGACATAACGTCGTCGATATCACCCGCGAACAGATGGCACAGTTCGCCGCCAACGTGCTGGAATTGGCGTCGCCGGCGGCCAAGCTCATTGCGCTGTCGACGACGGCCTTGGACAGTTTGAATCGCACGCAACGCGCCATTTTAGAGTCTCACGCGGCCTTGGTGCCGGTGTCGATTCCCACCATCGAACGCGTCGGCGGCGGCGGGGTGCGCTGCATGCTGGCGGAAATCCACTTGCCGAAGCGCGATACGGGATACGGGGATCTTCGCACTTAAGTCATAATCGCCCCATGCTGGAACTCGGCGTCAAACTTCTCATCGCGTACCTGCTCGGCACCTTGCTCGGCAGCCTGATCTTGGGCCGGCTGCGCGGTGTGGATATCCGCAGCATGGGAAGCGGCAATGCCGGTGCGACCAATGCCATGCGCACACAAGGCAAGCTGTTCGGATTCCTGGTGCTGATCATCGACATCGCGAAGGGCATGGTGGCGGTGTGGTGGCTGCCGTCGGCGGTGTTGCCGGGTATCGGCATCGATCCTGAGGTGTCGCGCGAATGGCTGATGCTGGCCTGCGGTTTCGCGGTGATCGTGGGACATGTCTATCCGGTGTGGTTCGAATTTCGCGGCGGCAAGGGGGCCGCGACCGTGATCGGTGTGGTTGCGGCGGTGGAACTGAGCCTGCTGCTGCCGCTGCTCTTGAGTTGGATCGCCGTGCTGCTGCTGTCGGGCTACGTGGGTCTCGCGACCATGCTGTCGACCGTCGTGTTGGCGGTCACGGTCATGCTGCTGCAGCCCAATGACGTGCCGCTCTGCGTCTTCTGCGCGGCGGTTGCCATGTTCGTCATCTTCACCCATCGCAGCAACATCGCGCGCATGCGTGCCGGCAAAGAGAATCGTGTACGGCGGCTATGGCTGTTTCGGTCCCGAACGGTATAGAACGTCCGCCGCTGCTGGTGCTGCTGGCGGACGGCGAGGTGCACTCCGGCGAATGGCTGGCAACGGAGCTGCGCCAAACTCGTGCTGCCGTCTGGAAGGGCGTGCAGCGCCTGCGCGCGATGGGCGTCGACGTTCAGGCATTGGCGCGCCGCGGCTACCGGCTTGCCGGTCCCGTGGAATTGCTGGATGCGCAGCGCATCCGAGCCGAGCTGACCGGGGAGTGCAGTTCGCACCTGCACGCGCTGGAGTTGCTATTCGACGTCGATTCAACCAACACCCGCCTGCTCAAGGCTGCGCCGCCGCCGCCGGGCACCGCCGATGTGTGCGTCAGCGAATTGCAGCACGCCGGCCGCGGGAGGCTGGGGCGCCGCTGGATTTCGCCCTTCGGCGGCGGCATCGCGATGTCGCTGGGCTGGACTTGCAGTGATGTGGTGCGCACCCTGCCTGCTTTGAGTTTAGGGGTCGGTGTGGCGGTGTCGCGAGCATTGGCGCGCGCCGGCGCCGAGGGGATTTCGCTGAAGTGGCCCAACGATATTTGGTTCCGCGACCGCAAGCTGGGCGGGGTGTTGATTGAGTTGCGAGCCGAGGCGGGCGGCCCCGCCCATGTGGTGATCGGGGTGGGTCTCAATGTGTCGCTGCCTGAGGAGGCGCGCCGGGAAATTGAGGCCGGCGGCGTGGCCGCGGCGGCTGTGACGGATGCCTGCAAAATGCTCCCATCGCGTAATTTGGTGGCCGGGGCCATCTTGGACGAACTTTTGAGTATGCTGGTGCAGTACGAGCGCTTGGGATTCTCTGCGTTCCGGGACGCGTGGACCGCACTCGACGGTTTGAAGGACCGTGCGGTGCAGGTGGTGGTTGGAGGGGCGGCGATCTTCGGGATTGCCCGCGGCGTGGATTCAGATGGAGCGCTGTTGCTCGAAACGAAGGAACGCATGCAACGATTTGTCTCGGGCGAGGCCAGTTTGCGCTTGAGCGCAGGGTGACGTGTGACG
>DATHFB010000256.1:0-2158 GCA_035318305.1 Steroidobacteraceae bacterium
CCTCTGGTCCGATCAGCTTCTGAGTCGCCGCGAACCCGCTCAAGTAACACGCGTGTTACTCAGTGGTCGGCGACGCCGTCACATGTCGAACGGTTTCGAGGAAGAGATGCCACGCTTTTGCGGGAGAGTTGCGATGGGAGACCTTCGACCTCTAGCAGCCGAAACGGCACTAATCTCTTCTAGGATTAAGTCTTTGTTTATAAAGGGAATTAAGTGGTTTCAGCAGCTCACCGAAAACTATAGTGCACGTCAGCCGACGCTACTTGACCGCTCAAGCATGTCAATTCCAAACTGAGACACTATCCCATGTCGTATCAAAAGGCTCATTGGCAAGAAATCCTCTTACCGGGCGCCCTGTCGGGCGATTAGGACTGCTTGCGCAAACCGGCTGGAATCAACAGCAGACCCAGGACCTCGAAGAGGCCATAGGCGATGAGCGCCATTAGGGCGGCGGGAATGGCGCCGGTGAGGATGGTGGGCACGTCATTCAATGAAAGCCCGGACACGATCGGGGCGCCATAGCCCCCGGCCCCCACCAAGGCCGCGAGCGTCGCGGTGCCGATGCTGACAATGGTGGCCGTTTTGATGCCGGCGAGCACGGTCGGGCTCGCCAGCGGCAGCACGATGCGCAGCAGTATTTGCCGCCCCGTCATGCCAAACGCGCGCGCATTTTCCACGTGCTTGGGATCGATGCTGCGGATGCCGGTGAAGGTGTTGAGCACCACGGGCAGCAAGCTGTACATGCACAGCGCCGCCAGCGCCGGTTTCATGCCGACGCCGAACAGCGGAATCAGAAAACACAGCAGCGCCAGCGAAGGCACGGTTTGAATCAACGCACTGAAGATGAGGATGGCCTGTCCGGCGGCGTGAAAGCGCACGGCAACCAGGCCCAATGGGATGCCGATGACAACGGAAAACAGCAGCGCGATGCCCACCAACCATAAATGCTCGCGCGTGCGCTGCAGAATATTGCTTTTCAGGCTCTGCGAACGCGGCGCCTCGGATCCCAAATGCTCGGCGGCAATTTTCGCGAAGCTGACGTGCTGAATGTCGGCCTGCGCGTTCATGTCGATCATGGCCCGCTCGCTGATCGAACCTTGCAGATTGAGCAGCGCCTGCCATTCAAGCGGACGCCGCTCGGTGAAGGCTTTGCGTGCCACCCAAACCGCCTGGTACACCGGAAAGTAGCCGCGATCATCCTTGAGCACCCGCAACTGCGACTTCTCGATCTTGGCATCGGTGGAATACAGATCGATCAAGTCGACCGCGCCGTCATCGATCGCCTGATACGTGAGACTGTGCTCCATGCGGCTCACGTTTCGCGGCGCAAAGTGCAGATGATAGCTCGCGGCCATCCCTTGAAACCCGTCCTTGCGATCCATGAATTCATAACTGAATGCCGCGCGGACCTTGTCTTCGACCCCGGCCAGATCGCTGATGGTGTGCAGTTGGTGCCGTTCGGCGAAGGACTCCTTGACGGCCAGGGCATAGGTGTCATCGAATCCCAGCGGCCCGGACATCACCAGATCCATGGCGAGCAATGCCTGCTGAATGTCCTCGATGGATTTCAAGTCCGGGCGCTTGAGGATGGCTTCCGCGAGCGTGCCGGTGTAGTCCGAATACACATCGATCCCGCCGCTTTTCAAGGCCTCGAACAATATCCCGGTGCTGCCCATGCCGAGTTTGCGTTTCACCGGCACGGTTGATGCGGACTCAATGGTCTGCGCGGCGATCTCGCCCAACACATAGCCTTCCGTGAACGCCTTAGAACCGACGACGATGGCATCGGCGGCAACGACACCCGCGGGGAGCAGGCCGAACATGGCCGCAACACAACCGGCCAGCAGCGCGCTCTTCACGCCACCTCCGCCGCGTCCGGCAAGGTGCGCTGCGCATTGATGAACTGCGTCACGAAGGGATCGGCGGGATGCCGCAGCAAATCCCGATAGGCGCCGCTTTGCACGACCCTGCCCTCGTGCAGCAGCGTGATGGCTTCGGCCAGATAGACCGCCTCGCCGAGATCATGAGTCACCAACAGCACCGTCTTGCCCAAGCGCTGAAAAATGGATTTCAGTTCCCGCTGCAGGCTGCGCCGGATGAGGGGATCCAGCGCCGCCATCGGTTCATCGAGCAGCATCACGGCAGGATCCATCATCGC
>DATHFB010000257.1:0-10570 GCA_035318305.1 Steroidobacteraceae bacterium
ACACTGGCCGCGCCCACCGCCTCGCTTCAAGTCGCGACCGGATCCAACGGCTTCGTCAACAACCCGATACAACTGACCTGGTCCTCGACCGTATCACCTTGCGTCGCGAGCGGCGGCAACACCGGCGACGGTTGGACGGGAACTGTTGCAGCCAACGGCACACAGACCGTCAACGAAACTGCGGCAGGTTCGTATACCTACATCATCACCTGCGGATCGGGTTCACGATCCGCAACCGCGCAATTCCGAGTGACCTTTGTCGCTCCGGTCGTAACACTGCAGGACGGCGGCATCACGTCGGCCAATATTGGCCAGCCAATCACCTTGACCGGCTCGGGTGCGGGAACGAACTGCGCGAACAGCGGCGGTAGCTCGGGCGACGGTTGGCTGAACACTAATTTAATCGCGAATGGCGGCACCTTCACCCTCACCGAGAGCACGCCCGGAACCTATACCTATACGCTGAGTTGCTCCGTCGGAACCACCACGGTATCGGCGAGCGTAACGGTCTCCTTCTCCAATGGTCCGCCCATGGTGACTATGACGACGACACCCGGTACGCCGATCGTCCGAAGCTCGTTTGTGCACGTTTCGTGGGTGGCAAGCGTCGCGCCGTGCTCCGTGAGCGTCAGCGGCTATGCAAGCCACGTCGTGGGCAACTACAGCTATGTGGCCTATTACGATGATTCGGAAAACGTCATTGGCCCTTACACGTATACCGTGACGTGTGGAACCGGGACCAGTACCGCGAGCGCGAGCAGCACCGTGAATTGGGGAGGTACGCCGCAGCTGACTCTGACGGCGGGGTACTCTCCAATTGTTATCGGAACGCCGGAAGGAATCTCTTGGACGACCAACGTTACACCCTGCACCGCCAGCGGGGGCCAACCCGGTGACGGCTGGACCGGCACATCCACGGAAGTGGCCTCGTTCTTGCCGGTGAACGAGACCCAGCCCGGCACCTACTCATACACGCTTACCTGCGGCACCAGTCCGCAGACCGTGCAAGCGCGGACCACCTTGACAGTCACTCCCGGGCCGGTATTTGCCACGCTAACCAGCAGCGCGACAAGCGCCACGGAAGGCACGCCCGTCACGCTGACATGGAAATCGAATACTTCGCCGTGCTTGCAGATCGGCGACTATGGCGAAGGCGGTTGGCACAGCTCGCTGGCAAACTCCGGCACCACGACGATCACCGAGGGTCTGCCGGGCCAACATACTTATGTCCTTCAGTGCGGCACCGGTCTTACAACGAGCGCGACGGCTCAGGTCGTGGTCACATTTACAGGACCACCGCGGCCGACACTTACCGTATCGCCGTACGCAACCGCGGGACAACCGTTCTCGTTGACTTGGGCTTCTGCAGACGGTAGTTCCTGTAACGCAACGATGGGCGCACCCGGCGATGGTTGGGCCGGACCCCGTCCGCCATCGGGAACCACTCAAATCACGGAGCTGGTAACGGGGCCCTACGCATATGAAATCAGCTGCGGCATTTCGGCGCCGGCACTGGTGGGCATTGAGGTCTATCCTGCTCCGGTCGCACCCCAGCCGCCGGCCCCGGCCAATGTGCAGTTGAGTTTCGCAGCCGGTCAGACATTTGCGAATCAAAGCGTCACTTTAAATTGGGCCGCGAACGGCGTCACGTCCTGCACGGCCTCGGGCGGCAGCGGCACCGACGGCTGGCAGGGCACAATTCCGAGCAGCGGTAGTCAAGCAGTTCTTGAGACGACGCCGGGTTCGTACACATTCGACATCTCGTGCACGGGTGGAGGCGCGGTCACGGCGCAAGCCGTCCTCGTCGTCGATCCCGCGCCGACGGCAAGCATGTCGGCGAGCGCGACCACGGTTAATACAGGCCAGTCATTCACGCTCACGTGGAATTCAACAGAGACCAGCAGTTGCACCGCGAGCGGCGGCACAACCGGGGATGGCTGGTCCGGTTCCGAAGCCGCCAGTGGAAGTACCAGTGTCACCGAAGCGACTGCAGGTTCATACACCTATACGGTGAACTGCTCCGCGGGAACGGAGACCGTACAAGCGATGGCGGTTGTCGTCGTCACCGCGCAAGCGAGCGGCGGCAGCAGTCACAGTGGTGGTGGCGGCGGAGCATTGAACGTAGCGAGTCTGTTGGCACTCAGTCTGCTGATAGCTTGGCGCCAGCGTCGAAGATCCCCAGGGAGGGAATTGAACGGAGCTGCGCCCCGCTCACGTCCCGCGTCGGGGCGGCATCGGTCGGAGATCGAAGGATAACCTGTTGATTCTCGCGAGCGGAGGGCAGCGCCGGCATTGTCTAGCCGTCGCCGACGGCGATGGTTCGTGAGCCAGTCCGCTTAAGTCTTGATGGGCTCGAGCACTGACACGAAGTTTGCCACTGCGGCCCCGCCCATGTTGAAACACAGTCCCAACTCCGCGTTCGGAATTTGTAGAGCGCCGGCCTCGCCGACCAACTGTCGAGCAGCCATGACGTGCATCGACACCCCCGTCGCGCCGACCGGGTGTCCCTTTGCTTTGAGACCCCCCGACCGATTGATGGGTAGTCGTCCCTGAGCCCCGGTCTCGCCGGCACAAATCGCCTGGCTACCCTCTCCCTGCTTGGCCAATCCCAGCGCTTCGGTGATCAATAACTCCGCGATCGTGAAGCAGTCGTGGACCTCGGCGAAATCGAGGTCGTCCACGGTTATTCCTGCCTGCGTGTAGGCCTGCTCGATGGCCCGACGCGGTCCCTCGAATGCCAACATGTCGCGGCGCGAAATGGGCAACAGATCCGTCACGTGCTGAACCGCTCGAAATCCCACGGCCCGGCGAAAGCTACCGAGAAGATCCTTGTGCACCAAGATCAGAGCGGCAGCGCCGTCCGAGATGGGCGAGCAATCACTCAGCTTCAGAGGATCGGCAATGAGCGGATTTTTGTCGGAAACCTGGCGGCAGAAATCGACGCTCAGCAGCCTATTGAAATGTGCCAATGGATTGTCCATTGCATTTTTGTGATTCTTCGCGGCAATGTGCGCTTGCGCTTCGCTCGGGTCTTGGTAATGCGCCGCATAGGACTTGGCGATGCCCGCAAAGATCCCGGGGAACGAAATGCCCTGCTCCTCGCGTTGATAGCTGGCGCCGGCCAGTGCACGCGTGACGCCCTCAGTGTTCTGCGAGGTCATCTTTTCGGCGCCAACCACCAACGCTATTTTGGCGCGGCCCGACTCGATGGCATCCAGCGCAGCGTATACGGCGGTGGCGCCCGAAGCACATGCATTTTCGCATCGGGTGGCGGGCTTGAACCGCAGCTCCGGAGCGGCGCCGAGAATCATCGGCGCGCAAAATCCATCGGGGATCAGCCCGGAATTAAACTGGCCGAGCCAGAGGGCATCGATGTCGGATGGCGAGATGCCGGCATCGCCGATGGCTTCCTGGGCAGCCGCAATGATCAACTCCTCGATCGACAGGGCATCCATTTTGCCGAAACGGGTATGACCCCAGCCTACGATTGCAGCATCCATCATCGCCTCTCCTCTAAATGCGTGAGCAATACCGTTTGTTCGCCCACATGCCTCCCATCATTTTGTGCGTCCGGCAGGCTTCGCACCGAACTCATATTCTTCAGGATTTGCCTGTCGCGTCATCCTCCAAAACGCATCGTTTCGCCACGGTGTGATCACCACGACGCGTCCTCGAGAGTTGCGGTACCAGTTATCGACGCCCGGATGAGTCCAGACCATTTTTTCGTGAGCCTCATCTATTTTCTTGCTGTAGTTCTGATAGATGTCTTCGCGGACTTCCGCCGTCGAGGCTTGCTGGTCGAACATCTCCTGCAGAACGCTGGTTGCGTAATTGGCCTGACATTCGATATTCCTGATCATGCTGCCGCCGTGGCCGGAACCCACATTGGGCCCAAGCAATATGAAAAAATTGGGAAAGCCCGGCACCGTGGTTCCGAAATAGGCACTCGCATTGTCGTTTTCCCAGAAATCCCTTAAGACCCTGCCGTTTCGACCAATGATCTCGTACGAACTCAGCAGCTCCGACGCTTTGAAGCCCGTCGCAAGGATGATCACGTCAGCCTCTATCGTTTCGCCATTGCCGGCCGTGAGCGTGTTGTCGTGTACCTCGGACAGATTGTGGGGAATCAGCCGCACATTGTCCCGCCGCAGCGCCCGGTACCAGCCATTGTCGAGCAGCATTCTCTTTGCAAACGGCGGGTAATCCGGCAGCACATGCTCCAGGAGATCCTGGCGATCGCCCAGCTCGGAAATGACGTAGTTGGTGAAAAAGCGGCGATGCCGATCGTTGACCGCATTCACCGAGCGCGCCGGGTCGCGCCACTTCGGGTCCTTGAATAGCGTTTCATGGACGCGATCGTTGAATGTCCACGAAAGCCTTTGTTCGTACCAGGCCCGGTATAAAGGCATGACGTTGAGAAGGTAGCGCATCGCCTCGGGCACCTCCTTCCCAAACTGAGGGAAAGGCGCTGCCCACTGCTTGGAGCGAGCGAATATCGTCAATTTAGACACCTTTGACGCTATGGCGGGCACGATCTGCATCGCCGACGCGCCATTGCCGATGACGGCCACGCGCTTGCCCTCGACGTTCAGTTCCTCCGGCCATCTAGAACTGTGAGCCACCGTCCCCTTGAAGCTGTCCATTCCCTTGATATGCGGGACTAAGGGGATGTTGAGAACACCGGTGGCGCTGATCAAGATATCCGAACAATGGGTTTGCCCTCTGCCCTCGCGGTCGGTGACCTGCACTTCCCACTTTGCATCCTCTTCACGCCAGCGGGCACGCTCTACTTTCGTGTCAAACGCAACGTGCTTTCGCAACTCGTGCTGATTCGCCGTCTTTTCCAAATACCCGAGAATCTCCTTCTGCATAGGGAAGTATCGCGACCAGTCGTTGGCAGCAAAGGAAAAGGTATAGGTCAGATTGGGCGTGTCCACGCCGCAGCCCGGGTAGCGATTTTCCCACCATGTGCCGCCAAAACCCTTGTTCTTCTCGAAGATCTGGCACTCGACTCCCATCTCGCGAAGCCTGATGGCTGCGCATATTCCGGAGACGCCGGCACCGATGATGATCGCTTTGGTGTGCGCCGGAGCCCGCGCCTTCGGCGGCTCTTCATCGAGCTTCATCGCCGCGGCGATGACGTCGCCGTACTGCTCCGGTACTTCCTCCACCATGGCGACGCTGAGCATCCTAGCCAGAAATGCACGGCCGGGGCGAGGAAGCACCGCCGGCACACCGCGAGCCCACCCTGTGATCGCGTCGCACGCTGCGGATCGGATTTCCTTTTGGATCTT
Source organism: Steroidobacteraceae bacterium (assembly GCA_035318305.1). Classification (GTDB taxonomy): domain Bacteria; phylum Pseudomonadota; class Gammaproteobacteria; order Steroidobacterales; family Steroidobacteraceae; genus Bog-1198. The sequence continues at coordinate 5,295 of DATHFB010000257.1, forward strand.
AAGGGGGAGGTTACCGGTGTCGTTGTCGTCGAGGCCCTTTCCGCGTCGCGGAACATAGGGCTCCTGGAGCCATTTCTCATCACCGGTCAGCTGTACCACAACCATCAAGAGCGTGGGTATATTGGCTTGCTCGACACCCTGCCTCAATTTATCGAGGTCGATCTGGCCCGGTAAAGCGTTTGCCATAACACCGTTCAACTAAAGCTCCTCATGGCGTTGGCATTCCCGCCCCGCCGCCTTTGCGTCACCAGTCCGGGCGAAACCTTACCATAGCTACATAAATTATACTCTTTGGTATTCGCGCAGCGCGGCGACGTACCAGATGCAACCGCACTAACATGGCGCGCTGATTGCCGCCCTCAAAGTCCGCTGATCAGATGTCCGCCGTCCACCGTGACCACGCTACCCGTCATATAGGCGGATGCGTCCGATGCCAGCAACAAAAGCGGTCCATCCGAGTCTTGCAGACGGCCCAGGCGGCGCTGCGGAATGCGCTGCAACATCGCTTTGCCCTCATTTCAATCCCAAAAGCCTGCAGTCATCTCGGTCGAAAATGAGCGCGTTCAAACCGATCTATGTATCAAGCGGCTGAAATCCCTGCGATCGGGCGGTGCAGCGGCCGCAAAGACATTGTCAATGTCGTACCGTATATACAAGTAAACTACTATCTGGTAAAAATTGTGAACGGCATCGAGGGAGCCCAAATCTTCGCCTCGGCGCTCAAATTGATTCCAACACCTCGGCGAGGGCTGGCGGATCGCGCCCGTTCGAGTCAGCGCATATCGAAGGATCAAATGCCAAAGAATAATGTCAGCAGGAAGCTTGTCGTGCAGCCAACCAGTGGACGGGAGCTCAAACCGAGCGTCATTGCGTACAAGCGCGAACGCATCCTGGAGGAAGCCGGATCGCTCTTTTTCACCATGGGCTATGAGGCGGCCACATTGGACATGCTCGCCGAGCGTTTGCGTGTCACGAAGCCCTTTCTCTACACCTACTACCGCAACAAAGGCCACATCTTGAGCGCCATTTGCGAGGTCGGCATCAAGGAGTCGCTAGCGGCCCTGGACACGCTGGACAGCAAAGCCGGCACAGCAGTCGATCGCCTGTGGGCCGCGCTCGCTTCGGTCGCGAACATCATCATCGACCGTTACGAATACATCACCATCTATCAGCGCGAAATGATGAACCTGGACGAAGACGATGCGCGGCGCATCTTGCGCCTGCGGCATCAGTTCGATCTCAGGGTTGCCAAGCTGGTCAAGGCGTGCCAGCGAGACGGTTTCGTGAAGTTCGACGATGCACCTGAGATGGCAATTTGGATGGGCGGCTTGCTGAGCTGGATTCCCAACTGCTACGGACCGGGTAGCAAACGCTCTCGGGAAGCCATCGTAAAGCAAGTTGTCCATGCCTGCATGCGATTGATCGGCCTTGGCTAGGATCGCCTCAATCCCTGAAATGGGAGAGGCACGGGAGGGGAGCTGGAGTGCGAGACTTTATTGATGCGCGTGTGCCCAATCGTGACGTCTGCGTACTTCGGTACTTGCTGGACCGCTTTGCGCGCGAAACGCCCGGCAAGACCCACCTGATCTTCGAAGACGGTGAAGCGTGGAGTTTCGCTGAAGTCCGCAGGCGAACCATCGCCAAGGCCGTCGGCTTGCAGAAGCTTGGCGTGCGCCAGGGCGATCGAGTCGCGGTCTGGGTGCCGAATGGCCGTGATGCGCTGATCATCTTCTACGCGATCAATTACCTGGGCGCGGTATTCGTGCCGTTCAACACGGCATATCGCGGAAACCTACTAGCGCATGTGGTAGCGAATTCGGCGGCCAAGCTCATGATCGCGCATCCCGATCTGGTGGGCCGATTGGTCGAAGTAGACCGGGCGGCGCTCGAGACATTGGTTCTCATCACGCGAAGAGAAGCCCCCGACGTCGGATTGCCCTTCGCCCGCTTCGACGATTTGGACGGAGGGGCCGAAGCGCTTGCGCCCCTCGACAGGCCAATCGAGCCCTGGGACATCCAATCGATCATCTATACCTCGGGAACCACCGGTCCATCCAAGGGCGTTCTGTCCTCTTACTTACACATGTTCTCCAACGCCGGACCCGAGTCCTGGCCGATGGTTGGCAAAGACGATCGCTACCTCACCGTCGCACCGATCTTCCACATCGGCGGCATGGGCCCGCCATTCGTCATGCTCGCCCGCGGAGCCTCGGTCGCCGTTGCGGAACAGTTCTCGACGGACCGCTTTTGGGAGGTAGTGCGAAAAACCGAGTCGACCGTCGTCTTTTTGCTGGGCGTCATGGCGACTTTCTTGCTGAAACGGCCGCCGACTCCCGAGGATCGACAGCACAAAGTCAGACTCGCGTTCATGGTGCCGCTGACGGATGACGCGCAGGCATTCAAAGAACGATTCAACATCGATATATATACGATTTTCAACATGACTGAGATCTCTTCACCCATCGTCTCGGAACCGAATCCCAAGAAGCGGGGTACGTGCGGCCGGGCGCGCCCCGGTGTGGAGGTTCGGTTGGTCGATGAACACGACTGCGAAGTGCCCATCGGAACCATCGGTGAGATGTTGGTACGCTGCGACCGGCCATGGGCCATGAATAGCGGCTACAACGCCAACCCGGCCGCCACCGCCAAGGCGTGGCAGAACGGCTGGTTCCATACCGGCGATGGGTTCCGTCAGGACCAAGACGGCTATTTCTTCTTCGTGGACCGGATGAAGGATGCGATCCGCCGCCGCGGCGAAAACATTTCTTCCTTCGAGGTGGAAGCGGAGGTCTGCGCCCACCCTGATGTGCGCGAAGCAGCCGCGATTGCGGTGCCCAGCGAACTCTCCGAGGACGAAGTGATGATCGTGGTTGCCGCAGTTCCCGGGCGCTCGATCGACCATATGAGCCTGTCGACCTTCTTGATGCGCCGGATGCCTTACTTCATGGTTCCGCGCTACATACGTATTCTCGACGAACTGCCTAAGACACCCTCTGCAAAGGTTCTCAAGACTGAGCTGCGCAAGGAGGGTGTGACGAGTGACACTTGGGATCGAGAGGCCGCGGGCCTGCGGACGCGCCGAGAGAACCTAACCTGACAACCCTGTTGGTATTGACCCAGTGTCGCACACGCGCTCATCCCGCGAACAGCGGTGCGGCCTAGGAGTTGGCAGGACTCCCCTGAGCCACTCGAAAGGCATGTTCCAGCGATTTGGCGCGTTCACGGTAGAGTTGCATGGCCGCTTCCTTGACGGGACCAAAACCGCGGACGTCTTCGGCAAGCGTTAAGAGTTCTACCCCTGCGTTGCGATTGGCCACCGTCAGGGCCGCGAGAACGCGGGCGACGAGTTGTTCATATTGCTCGATCAGCGCCCTCTCCGCGCGCCGTTCGGCGCTGTATCCGAACAAATCGAAAACGGTGCCGCGCAGGCGGCGACCCTGAGCGAGCACCTGCAGCGCCGGCCGAAGCCAAGGGCCAAACTCGCGCTTGCGAGGACGGCCATTGATCCCGCGACCTGCAAGGAACGGCGGTGCCAGATTGAAGCTGACTCGCCCACCCGCGGCAAAAACCTGATCGATCTCCTGCTTGAGCGCGGGCCGGGTTAGAAGCCGCGCCACTTCGTATTCATCCTTGTACGCGAGCAGCTTCGCGTACCCGCGCGCGGCGGCCCGTGCCAGCGGGCCGGATTGCCCCATAACCTCGGCTTCGCGCGCCGACACGCGATCGACCAGCTGTCGATAGCGCTCGGCCAGCGCGCCGTCCTGATAAGCGGTCAGGTGAGCCGCCCGCAACTCCACCTCCTCGGTTAACGTGGACGGAGCGGGATCACTCTTCTGGTTGAGTTGAAGCGCTCGAGCCGGGTCGACGGCAAAGAGCCGTCCCAGCCGAAGCGCCTTGAGATTGAGGGACACCGCCACGCCATTCAAGGCAATGGCGCGCTCGAGTGCAGCGACGCTCACCGGCAAAAGTCCGCGCTGCAGGGCGATTCCGACCATCAGCAGATTGGCGCCGATGGTGTCGCCCAGTACAGCGAGCGCCAAACTGGAAGCCCCGACAGGCTCGACCGCGTCAGGTCCCGCACCCACTTTGAGTTGCGACAGCAGCAGATTGAAGTCCGCCGCGAAATCGCGATCGAACTGCAGCGCGACGGTCGGCGATACGTCGGCGTTGACGAGCACCTTGGTCCGGCCAAGCCGCAGGGTGTCGAATGCCTCCGGGGCGAGCGCGGCGACGAGATCGAACGCGAGCACCAAATCCGCTTCGCCGCGACCCAGCCGCTGCGAGGTCAAATCATCGTTATGCCGCGCTATTCGGACATGACTGTAGACGGCGCCGTTTTTTTGACTGAGTCCGGTCATGTCGAACGATGACATGGCGAGCCCCTCGAGATGGGCAGCCATGCCCAGTAGCGCCCCAACCGTGATGACGCCGGTGCCGCCGATGCCGCTCACCATGAGATTGAAGCCATTTTGGGCCAACGGCTTGAGGGTGGGTGGGGGCAGCGCCGCAAACAACTCATCGTCCGCCGCCACAGTCTCGGATTTGCGCAGTCCGGCATGAACCGTGAGAAAGGCGGGACAAAAGCCGTTCACGCAACTGTAGTCCTTGTTGCAGCTCGATTGATCGATGGCGCGCTTGCGTCCGAGTGGGGTCTCTATGGGAATCAAGCTCACACAGGTGGACTGCACTGAGCAGTCCCCGCATCCCTCGCACACATCCTTGGCGATGAAGAGACGCTTCGGCGGATCCGCGTAGCTGCCGCGCTTGCGGCGGCGGCGCTTCTCGGCCGCGCATGTCTGCTCGTAGATCAGCACCGTGCATCCGGGCGTTTCGCGCAACTCGCGCTGGACCTCATCCAGTGAATCGCGATGACCAATCCTGACCTGCGGTGGCAGAGCGTTGGATCGACGATGCCGGTCGGGATCATCGCTGAGCAGCACCACGCGTTTCACGCCTTCTTGCATCACCTGATTCGCGATGCTGGCCACCGAAACGGGCCCATCGACCGGCTGCCCTCCGGTCATGGCAACGGCATCGTTGTAAAGTATTTTGTAGGTGATGTTCACGCCGGCGGCGATTGCAGCTCGTATGGCAAGCAATCCGGAGTGGTAGTAGGTACCGTCGCCCATGTTCTGAAAGATATGCGGCGTATCTGTAAAGGGTGCAAGTCCGATCCAGTTGCCGCCCTCCCCGCCCATTTGAGTCGGTAACAACGCGACATCCGGCCGCACGAAGTTGACCATGGTGTGGCAGCCGATTCCGGTCATGCTCATGCT
>DATHFB010000258.1:0-2524 GCA_035318305.1 Steroidobacteraceae bacterium
GGTGAAGCGGAACATCGCCCGGTTGGTGCCGTTGATGAAGAAGGCGCTGCCGGCGCCGCGCGTGGTCATCACACCGGCGGTCGCGGCCGCCGGGAGTCCGCTCACGGCCGACTGCGTGGTTGATACCAGATGGGCCTTGAGGTCGACGTTGTTCGCGTCCATCGCATCGTACATGGCGTTATTGGACGATGAATACGCCGGGACGCCGGAGGCCGAGTCGGCGGTGTACACCAAATCGGCGCTGAGCAGGGTATTGAAGGGCACGTCATCGCGCACCATGCCGACCACCGTGGCGGTGTAATCGTTGAGCGGCACGAACACCGATTGGTCGCGGTTGGTCCACGGTGCCGCCATGTTGCGGATCGTGTTGTTGTAAAAGGCGGGATCTTGGGTCGCGATCAACGCCGCGCTCACCGCATCGGTCGCCGTCATTTGCTGGAGCTGAGCTGCCGTGGGCGGTATACCCGCGATGCGATTGTAAATTCGCGTCGCTTGGTCGGCGTTAGGGTTCGCTGCCAACGCGTTTGCGCCGAGCAGCGTCAGGGCGCCGGCACACACCGTTGCGCGTACCGCAAGAGCAACAAGATTCGGCGTCGCTGTTCTACGGCGTGCAGGCTGCATCATTGGTTTCTCCATCCCGTTCTTCATATTCACATCCACTCGCGAGAGTTGTGGGTCTACACTTGGCGGCGAATATACCCAGCAGATTAGGTGTCAGTAATGTCTCATCCGAACGACGTCGGCGTTTCGCGACAGTACCGAGGGCTAAGACCGCACCTATATCCTGACCTCGATTTCTGCACGGTCTAGCGCTGCGTGCACAGGGAAACGGATATCGAGAAGTTCTTCTGTGCGTGCGTTAACAGTATGCGTATGCACATCGAACGAAGATGCTCATATTGAGACCAATTAAGTTCAATGATGCCGCCTGCGCGCTGACGGCAAATCGAAGAACTGAAACCATGGGATAAGTAGCCACATATGAACACTTTCACACAGCGTGAACACCGTCACGGTCTGCTCAAACTCGCTGCGCTGGCGCTACCGATGCTATGGATCGTGGGATGCAACAGCGCATCGAGCGGTCATGCGCCCGGCGTGGCGGGCGGTCAAACATTGACTCCCGGAATCACAAATTTTCCCCTCGCCTACGTCAAGCGCCCGGTCCTGACCAAGGACGTCGATGTGCGCGATCTCATCACCTCAATTACGGGCGGGGATTTATACATTCGTGATCAGGCGAGTGCGGCCGGCGCCGAAGTCAACGTCACCGGATCGATCACCAAGGGCATGGGCGATGTGCGCGATCTCGACGTATCGCCCGACGGCACCGCGATCGTATTTTCATTGCGCCTTCCCCTCAATCCCAATAAAGCCAATACGGATGTCACGCAGCCGAACTGGCATATCTACAAGTACGACGCGACGACCAAGACGGTGACTCAATTGACCAACGATGGCATCACCGCGGGCCACGATGTGGGTGCGCGCTACCTGCCGGACGGAAGAATCGTCTTCTCCTCGTCACGTCAGCTCGCGACGCAATCCATCCTGCTGGACGAGGGGCGTCCGCAGTACCAGGCTCAGACCGACAACCGCCAACAGTCCATATTCTTGTTGCATGTGATGAACGGCGACGGCACCAATCAGCACCAGATCAGCTTCAACACCAATCACGATTTCGCACCGTCTGTTTTGGGCAACGGCCAGCTCATCTTCTCGCGCTGGGAATCGACCAACGGCGATCAGGTCAGTCTGTACCGTGCCAATCCGAACGGCTCCGGGTTGGAGCTCTACTACGGCGCGAATAGCCACGCCACCGGCGCCAATATTGCCGGGACCAACGACAACGTCATCCAATTCTTGAATGCTCGCGAGCTGGCCAATGGCACGTTGGTCGCCATTGTGCGGCCGTTCCTCGGAACCCAGCTGGGCGGGGATATCGTTCAAATCAATGCCGCAGGCTTTGTCGAGATCCATCAGCCGGCCACGCCGGGGGGCGCCGCCGGCACCGCGCAAACCAGCGCCACAACTCTGGGCGTCACGACGGATGCGAACATGCCCTCCTTGGGCGGCCGATTTGCGTCCGTGTTTCCGCTCTACGACGGCACCAACCGGATGCTGGTGAGCTGGTCTCCCTGCCTGGTGCTCGATACCACCGTGACCCCCAACGCGACCAACCTCTGCACGGCTTCGAATACCTCCGGCCCGAACGCCACCTTGGCGCCGCCGCAGTACACGCTGTGGATTTATGACTTGGACAAGGGGACCTTGGGTCCGGTCTTGAGCGCCGATGTGGGCACCATGGTGGTCGAGCCGGTCATTCTGCAGCCGAGAAAGCCGGCGCCGGTAACCCTGGTCGATCCGGCACCGGCACCGGGTCAAGCCGCCACCATGGCCACCGCCGGTGTCGGACTCTTGGATATCAGCAGTGTGTACGACGTCGATGGCGTGGATACCGCGACGCCCAACATTGCCGGCGTTTCCGATCCCGGCCAGCTACCTTTTTATTCGCGGCCCTACC
>DATHFB010000259.1:0-2463 GCA_035318305.1 Steroidobacteraceae bacterium
GGCACGATCGCCGTCATCGTGCGCCAGGAATTGGTGCTGTTCGTGATGGGCGGCGTGTTCGTGCTCGAGACCGTCTCGGTCGTGCTGCAGGTCGCTTCGTTCAAATTGACCGGCAAGCGAATATTTCGCATGGCACCCATCCATCACCACTTCGAGCTCAAGGGATGGGCCGAACCGAAAGTCATCGTGCGTTTCTGGATCATCAGCTTCGTGCTGGTGTTGGCGGGCCTTGCAACCTTGAAGATCCGATGATGAACAGTGTCGTCGTGGGGTTGGGCAAGACGGGCGCTTCATGCGTGCGCTACCTGACGAGGCGCGGCGACCGCGTGAGCGCCACGGATTCGCGCGCAGCGCCGCCGGGACTCAAGGAGTTGGGCGATCTCGCGGCAGCGGTCGACTTGCGGCTCGGCGGTTTTGATCTTTCGCTGCTGGAGGGCGCGTCGCAAGTGCTGATGTCGCCGGGCGTGTCCCTCGATGAGCCGATCGCCAAAGCCGCGCGCGCCCGCGGGATCGACGTGTTGGGCGACGTGGAGCTGTTCGCGCGCGAGGTTCACGCGCCGGTCATCGGGGTTACCGGGACCAACGGCAAGAGCACGGTCACCACGCTGGTGGCCCGCATGGCCGCCGCCGCGGGACGACGCGTTCTCGCCGGCGGCAACCTGGGCGAGCCCGCCCTCGATCTGCTCGAGCAGCCCACGCCGGAGCTGTACGTCCTCGAGTTGTCGAGCTTTCAATTGGAAACCACTTCTTCGCTGACTCTCAAAGCAGCCGTTGTCCTCAACGTCACGCCGGATCACTTGGATCGCTACGCGTCGGTCGCCGCGTATGCGCGCGCCAAGGGACGAATTCTTGCCAAGGCATCGACGGTGGTCTTGAACGCCGATGATCCGTGGGTGCTGGCCATGCGGGACCAGGCATACGACGGCGGCGCGGCGCGCACCGTGACCTTTTCCACGCAGCGCACGGATACTGATTTCTCCCTGGTGCGCAGCGGCACGCAAATCTTTTTGGCGCGCCGCGGCGAGCGGTTGCTCGATATCGGGCGCATGAAAATCTCCGGCTTGCACAATGCGGCCAATGCGCTCGCGGCGCTGGCGTTGGGCGAGGCGGTGGGATTGCCGGACCGCGCCATGCTCGAGGCGCTCGAGCAGTTTCCCGGACTGTCGCATCGATCATCGTGGGTCGCCGATGTCGGCGGCGTGCGCTACATCGATGACTCCAAAGGCACCAACGTCGGCGCGACCATCGCCGCGGTCGCCGGCATGGCCGGACCCTTGGTCATGATTGCCGGGGGCGAGGGGAAGGGACAGGACTTCACGCTGCTGGCGGACGCCTTTCGCGGCAAGGTGCGGGCGGCGGTGTTGATCGGCAAGGACGCGCCGGCCATTGCGGCCGCGCTCGAAGGGGTGTGCAAGACCGAAACCGCGGCATCGATGGAAGCGGCGGTTGCCGCGGCACATCGGCTCGCCGCCGCCGGCGATACCGTGCTGTTGTCGCCGGCCTGCGCGAGCTTCGACATGTTTCGCGACTACGGTCATCGCGGCGATGTGTTTGCCGCGGCGGTGCTGAAGCTCGAGGCGCCATCGCCATGAATACCGCCACCATGTCCTACGGCGTGCGCGCGCGGGAGCGAATGCCCTTCGCCTGGGACAACGTCACGTTGGGGTTGGTGGCCGCATTGTTGCTGGTGGGCCTGATCATGGTCACGTCCGCATCCATGTCGATCGCCGCCCGCGATATGGGCGATCCGTTTTATTTTCTGGAGCGGCAATTCATTTTTACCATGGCGGGTCTGGCGTTCGCCTGGATGGTGACGCGCGTACCGACTGAGCTGTGGGACAAGTATGGTCTGGTGCTGTTGCTGCTGGGCCTGCTGCTGCTGATTCTCGTGCTGATTCCGGGCTTGGGCGCACGCGTCAACGGCGCGCGCCGCTGGCTCAGGATCGGCGTGCTGAATTTCCAGGTGTCCGAACTGGCCAAGGTGCTGGTGCTGACGTGGCTGTGCAGCTATTGCGTGCGCAAGCGCGCGGAGCTGGAGAGCACGCTGCCGGGCCTGGCGAAGCCCTTCGCGCTGCTCTCCGTGACGGCGGTGTTGTTGCTGATCGAACCGGACTTCGGCGCCGCGACCGTGCTGTTCGCCACCGGATTCGCCGTGCTGTTCATCGCCGGTGCGCGTCTGCGCTACGTGGCGCTGCTGGTAACGACCGCCGTGCTGGCGTTCATGCTGCTGGCGCTGACGTCCCCTTATCGATTGAAGCGCCTGTTGATTTTCCTGCATCCCTTCGATGATCCGTTCAACGGCGGCTTTCAGCTCACGCAATCCCTGATCGCCATCGGCCGCGGCTCCTGGTTCGGCGTGGGCCTGGGCAGCAGCGTGCAAAAATTGTTCTACCTCCCGGAAGCGCATACCGATTTCGTGTTCGCGGTGCTGGCCGAGGAACTGGGGTTGGTCGGCGTGGTGGG
>DATHFB010000260.1:0-18517 GCA_035318305.1 Steroidobacteraceae bacterium
AGTTAGCGCGCCGGTCACATTGAGTACGCCGGTGAACGATCCCACGCTTCCCCTACCCGCGTTGGCCAAGCGGATGGTTCCAATGACTGTCTCCAAATGCGACGCTGTGCCATTGAGCACCAGGCTAGCGCAATCAAGTCCGCTTCACTCCTTGGTAATCAACCAAAGCTCTGGGCATAAACGCGCATCAAATTGCCACCGAGCGCTTTTTCAACTTGTCCGGTGGCCCAGCCGGCTTTCGACAAACCGTCCGCAAGGTGGCGGTAGCGCATGATGTCGTCCCAGTCGGCGACGATGTTGAAGATGTCTGGTCCTTCGCCTGGCGCTGCGATCCCTTGAGCAGCCCTGTCTTCGTAGAACTTCTTCTGGGCGGCGCGCGACTTGTCGTCGATGACGGTCTTGCTGAGACTGCCGTCTGTGCCGATGCTTACGTGATCTTCGCCGCAAAGGTTCTTCACATGGTCCATGTGGCGTACGAGGTCGGCGCTGCTTGGCCGGCTGTTCGCCACGAGAAACGGCATCCAATAAATGCCGACCACTCCGCCCTTGTCCGCGCAGGCCTTCATCTCGGCGTCCCAAACGTTGCGGGGATTGTCGTGCAGCGCACGGCATCCGGTGTGGCTGATTATGGGCGGGCGGGTGGTTGCGGCGATACCCTCGGCGATCGTGCGTTGTCCACCGTGGCTGAAATCCACCAGCATCTTTTCCTTCTCGATCCGAGCGATGGTCGCGTAACCGAGCTTGGAGAGCCCGGCATTGTCGGGCTCGAGCGAACCGTCGCCGCAGAGGTTGCGCAGATTGTAGGTGAGTTGAACGCTACGGACCCCTAATCCCCTCAGTAGGGCAAGCCGATCGAGATCGGCGCCCACGAGGCTGGTGTCCTGCGTGCCGTAAAGAACGGCCGACTTGCCTTCGCGCTTGGCGCGGCGGATATCGGCGGTCGTGCTCACCTTGACTAAGACCTCAGGATTGTCGGTGATCCACCGGTCTACCCGAGCGATGGTGATGATGGTCTTTTCCCAGACGTCAGCTCCGTTGCCGACCGTGTTTACCGTGACATGCGACATGGTGAGACCCGAGGTCTTGAGGTCTGCGACCGCGCGGGGATCGAGTACTGTCGCTTCCTGCGGGCTATAGGGATCGTCGACACCTCCCAGGCCGTCGATCACGATGGCGCGACGATAATCCTGATCACTGAAGCCGGTCGTCGCCGCGCCGGCCCTTCTTGCTGCGGCAGAGGCAGCCAGTGCTGCACCTCCGATCAAAAGCTCACGGCGCGTGGCCATCGTGGCACCCCTGTTAGTTTTTGTTGAGTCTCGCCAATAGACCATTTGCCGGATAAGTCGTCAAACATCATGAGAATGGCTGCTATGCGGTAGCATCCGCCTACCATGATCTGACAGGGGGTTCGAAGGGAGGCGTCCTTGGTCTGCGTCGGCGGCCCGATTCGCACCTTGAGCCGGTATCGTACATTCTGCACTCTTAGATAAAGAATAATACCCGTGAAAATCCGCCTAAATGGCATTGCTCGAATGTCGGTTATGTCTTTTGTGCTGCTGGCAGCCTTTGCGCGCGGCGCGCCGGAGCATGGGCCTGCGTGGCTCAACGATCACGGTGCCCAGACCATCAGGTGGCTGGAGGAGCGGAACTCGCAAACCCTGACGCAGTTGCGAGCAGATCCGCGCTTCGCAACCTTTGAGAGCGCGGCGGCCGACATCCTGACTGATCCTGGCCGTCTCACACCGGTAACGTTCATGGGTGACCACGTCTACCAATACTGGCAGACTCGTGACAGTCCGTTCGGGGTGTGGCGGCGCACCAGGCGAGGTGACTATCTCGCTGGAGCGCCGAACTGGGAGACCGTCATCGACGTCCAGGCGCTCGCGGTGGCGGAGCATGCCAGATTCATATTCGCCGGTGCCGATTGTCTTGAGAGCCGCTGTCTCATCTCCCTGTCTCGCAATGGAAAGGACGCCGCCGAGCAGCGGGAATTCGACCTGAACAGCAAACAGTTCGTCCGCAATGGCTTTCACATCCCGGAAAGCAAGACGGAGACGTGGTGGTATGACGCGGACACTTTGCTCGTCGCGCCGGCGTTCGTTCGCAGCGAAATGACGGAAGGGCTGACTGCGCGCACGATCCGAGTATGGCGGCGTGGCACCCCGTTGGGATCGTCACGCACGTTGTTTGAAGGCCGCGACTCGGACGCCGGTGTGAATGCCGAGCTGGTCAAGGCAGCGGCCTCCGGCAACTTCATCGCCGCTCGGCACAAAGACTTCGAGCGGCGCGAATATCAGCTGGTCTCGCTCGATGGAAAATCGCGTCCGCTTGCCTTGCCGGAAGCCGCGGCTGTCCTGGGCGTTCACGAGGGCAAGCTGTTGATCCGTCCGAATCGGGACTGGACCTTGGAGAGCGGGGTCGTGGTGCCCAACGGGGCTTTGGCTGCGATCGATCTGAACACACTGATGCGCGAGGGGAAGATTTCATCAGTCGAAGTGATCTATGCCCCCACGGGCGATGATGCGATTCGCAGCACCCGATCCAGCGACGGACGCCTGTTTGTTGAACTGCTGCACGACTACGCGAGCCGGCTGGTTGAGCTGACCCCGCGCAAGGCAGGCGCATGGGAGGCGCGGACCATTCCATTGCCGGGTGGACGATACATCCAGATAATGGATTTCGCGCAGGGCCAATTGTTGCTGCATGAACAGTCCCCGCTCCTGCCTGATCGGATTGTGCAGGTTGATCCGCAAACTGGAGCTGAAAAGCAGCCCCTTTATCAACAACCCGCATTTTTCGATGCGTCCAACCTCCTCACTGAGTACAACCAGGCGCGCAGTTCCGACGGCACACTCATCACATACAGCGTCACCCGCCGCCGCGACCTCAAGTTCGACCACTGTTCGGCGACCCTTGTTTATGGCTACGGGGGATACGACGTTCCGCTGACGCCCCGCTACGAGCCGCTGTTTGGAAAGCTCTGGCTGGAGCGCGGCGGCGTCTATGTGCATGCCTATCTTCGCGGCGGCGGCGAGCGCGCGCCCGAGTGGCATTGGGGAATCATGCGAGACAAGCGGTATCTGGCGTTCGATGACATGGCTGCGGTTCTCAAGGACTTGCACAGCCGCGGGATCACTCAGCCGAGCCACACAGGAATCTTGGGTCGTTCCAATGGTGGCCTGATGGCCGCAGCTGTCCTGGAGCGCAATCCCGAGCTCATGAATGCCGTCATCGTCGGCGGACCTCTGACCGACATGCTGAATTTCATCGAGTTCCCGCCAGGTTCCACCTGGACGGCTGAGTATGGTGATCCTCGCGACAGTGTCGCGCACCAATACTTGAGCACCTATTCACCGATGCAAAACATTGCGCCGTCCAATGTTCGCTACCCTTCGGCTCTCATCATCACCTCGACGGATGATGACCGCGTGTTGCCCGGGCAGGCGCGGCGGTTTTCGGCCCTTCTCACGGAGAAGGGACACGATAATCTGTACTTTGAGGATGGGCAGGGCGGGCACTATTGGGAACTTGCGGGAGGGCCGGCGCCGGGCGATTGGCATCGCAGGTCGACTGCCCGCGCGGTGGAATTTACCTATTTGTGGCGCCAACTCGGGCAGACCACATGTCAGTGACGCGCTACTCATGAACCAGGGCATGCCTCACAGTCAAAGTTTTGCCGGGACTCTGTCTACCCTCGACGGGCCTCCAGAGCACTCGTCAACAACCGGGGGCGTTAAAAGTTTTGCATCTCATGGGAGCGCACAAGCTACAGAAGTCATTTGAGTTTTATTCGTACGAGAGCTCGACGTTGCTCAGAGGACTGGAACAATGGGGCGGGGGCATGACCGGGGGCATCAGCGAATCAGGGCGATTTTATTAATTTATAAATCAATAGTTTATGACGTAAATGTGGTGGCTACACGGCCCACCAGATCGCGGCGATCGGCTAGCGCGAAATTGACGCTGCGTTTAGCCAGGCTGTTCATACTCGAAGTTCGGCTGGCCGTCCTTCGGGGTAAATCCAAACGAATAGACAAATCCGACGTACAGAATCCGCCCTCGGACTTCGCGCTGGTATTGCTCTGTAAAAGTCGGTGTCGATAAGAATCTCTGATAGTGCTGACCGTTGAAGAGGTCCGAGACCGTGGCCAGCGCAGTCAGTTCCGGCTTTAGCTGGCGTCGATAACCGAGGTTGACGATATTAAGTGCGCTGATATATCCCTGCGGAGTGAGCCGCTTGTCCGTGCGTGTGAATGAGAACTGCGCAGAGTCGGCGGCCGTTGGCCGATAATCAAGTTTTAGTTTTGCGTTGAGTCCCGTGGTGGACTGCAGTCCGGATATTCCGAGCGCCGTCGCATCAATCTGGCTATGAAACAAGTTGCCGCTGACGCTATACGTAAGTTGCGGAACGATGCGGCCGTTGGACGTAAATTCGAGTCCCGATGAGTCACTCCTCGGCAAATTGGTCTTGGTCGTGAGTGAGAAGCCGTTACCTAGATATTCAGTCAGGTCAGTTACGCTATCCCGGTTGAGGCGATAGTACCCCGTCAAACCATAGCTCAGGCCCTGGCCCTCGAACCCATAACCGAATTCATAGGATTGGGTGAACTGCGGTTTGAGGTTTGGATTGCCGGCGGCCAAATTGGGCGTGTACTCGTGATCAACGTAGGGATTTAGATTGCTGGGATCAGGACGCATCACACGGCGACTTGCGCCGAATGACAGCGTCGACTGGTCCGACAATGCGCGATCGATATGCAGGCTCGGATAGAAGTCGAAGTAGCTGCTGAGCGTAGAGGTACCGTCGGTACGCTGCTGAGCATCGGTGTGGGCGAGCTCAGCCCTCAAGCCTCCCAGCCATTTCCACGCGCCGACGCTCGCTTGATAGCTCGCGTACACCGCATTGATCTGCTGTCGAAACTTGAAATCGTTGGTGAGTGTAGGATCAATCAGCTGTGCGCCGGTGGCGGGATCGACATTGGCGCCGGTATTCGCGAACTTATAGTCGTCCTGCTCAAAGGAATAGCCAAATCGAAGAGAGCGCGTCCTCGATACCGGCAGCGCATAGTCGGCGCCAAACTCGGTTGTCGCGTGATCTTCCTGAAACGTCAGATTGTTGAAGAACGTTGAGGCCGGGGGAATGAAAGAGTCATTGGTGTAGTCGTAGTGTTCGTGTTGTGAAGATGTGGACCGATGCAGCGACAGTTCGAGAGTTTCGCCCGGCCGGCCAAGCTGTTGCGAAAATCCCAGTCTTTCATCGTAGTCGGTTTCGGGATCGTGCCCTGAGCTCAAGCGCCGCGCCGAATTCGTCGGGACTCCCGCGGTGCTGGAGTCGTTTAATTGGGTGTAAGTGCGCAGACCGCCACGATCGGCCCACTTCACCGACCCGGTGATGGACTGGGCATCACTCAACGCGTATTCAGCAGAGAGTCCTACTGTCGGTACCTCGCGGCGAATCCTCTCGTTGATCGAGCTGCGGCTGTCGGTGGGCAGTCCCGTCGTCGGATCCGGTGCCATTACGTCCGACTGGATTAGCCGTTGCCGATAGTCCTGCCGATATCCAATGGTCGCGGACACCGTCAGCGGCGCGGAATTGTAGCTGCCGTCGGCTCCGAGAACATAGCGGCCGCCGCTGCCGAAGCTGGCCTGAAGCGATGCGGCTTCGCCTTGCTTTCGCTTTTTGCGCGTAATGATGTTGATCACGCCGGCGGCGCCTTCGGCCTTAAACTGCGCAGGAGGCGTGGTGAGGATTTCAATTCGCTCGATGTCCTTGGCCGGGATCGATTGTAGATTGTCGCCCGCTGCGGCACTCGAGAACTGCGTCGATGGTTTGCCGTCGATCAATATCAGAACATGAGTGTCACCGCGCAGCGAGACGATCCCGTCGGGATCTACATCGACGGAGGGGATCACATTGAGGATGTCGCTCAGCGTGCCGAACGTGCTCTGGACGTCCGCGGTTACACTGTAGACCTTGCGGTCAATGAGGGTCTCGACGGGCAGTTTCTCGGAACTGACGACGATTGTTTCTACCGCTGGGGCGGGCGGCGACTGCTCCGCCGCTTCTGCTAAGGAGCAGGCGGCCAAGACGATCGCCCATAGGCCCCTCGCGCAGAAACGTTGTAACGTTGAACCAGAAGTTTGATCGCGGTCAAGCGGAATGTAGACAGTCACATCGGCACTTTATCGCGCAAAGCTATCCAGCGCACTCCATGCACGGAGCAAAACTAAACAAATCGTGCAGCGCTTGCTGCCCGAATTCATAGGGCGCTGCAGTAGGGGCGGCGATTTGACGAAATCACGCTTTTCGATGAATGGAACTGGATCTCTTTGCAATGGATTGATCCAATGCCTCGATGAATGCGTCGATCTCGGCCTTAGTGGTGTAGAGAAAACACGAGGCTCGCGCGGCTTCTCGAACTCCAAAGTGATTTAACAGCGGCAGAGCTGATAGGTCCCCGGCACGAATTCCTACGCCCCGAGCGTCCAAGTCCTGCATGAGCGATTCGGCCGCGATCCCCGCAACGTCAAAGGCGAACACCGGTATTCGATCCTCGAATTGTCGCGGCCCAAGTACTCGAAGGTTCGGAATGTTTGCCAATCGCTCGAGCGCGTAGTTCGTTATCTGCTCTTCGTGAGCTTGAACAGCATCCCGGCCCAGCGACTCGAGATAATCGACCGCGGCGGCCATGCCGATCGCATCGGCGGCATTCGGCGTACCCGCGCCGAATTTGTAGGCGCCCTTCTCGAATTGCTGGCCGTCGAGGTCGACGGCGTGGGCCATGTTGGATCCGGATTGGTACGGTGCCATCGAGTCGAGCAGCTCCGTGGAGGCCCATAGAACACCGGCGCCCATGGGACCTGCGATCTTGTGACTCGAAAAGGCGAGAAAGTCGCAGCCGATGGCCCGCACATCCAGCGGAATATGCGGCGCAGATTGGGCCGCATCCACGAATGTTCGCGCACCGGCGTGCCGCGAACGCGCACAAATCTCGGAAGCTGGATTCACATACCCCGCCACGTTCGAAACGTGACTAAAGGCTACGAGCCGAGTGCGCGTGGAGAGCTTTCGATCCAGATCCTCGAGTGAGACTCGGCCGTCGTCGTCAACGGCGACGAAACCGACCCGCGCGCCGGTCTGTTCGGCCGCCAATCGCCACGGCAGCAGATTCGAGGCGTGCTCGGCAATCGTCAGGAGAATTTCATCGCCTGGGCGAAGCACGCTGCGCGCCCACGCGCTCGCCACAAGATTGACCCCCTCAGTGGTTCCACGCACCCACGTAATTTCATCGGCACTGGGCGCATTGATGAAGCGAGCGAGTGTTTGGCGCGCCTTTTGATACTGCTCATAAGCCCGTCGCGCCATCGCGTGTTGAGTCTTTCCCGGATTGGCGTTATCGCGCTCATAAAATACCCGCAGCGCATTGATCACCGCAGTCGGCCGCTGAGCGGTCGCTGCGCTGTCGAGGTAGATGTGCATTTCTTTTCCCTTGGAGTGCCGCAGCGCCGGGAAGTCTTGGCGCCAGCGCTCTGCAACGGCCTGAGATCCCGGTAACCCGACCGCCTGCGAACTTGTCGCCGCTGCTGCGAGAGCACCGGTCATCAGTCGGCCCAAGTCGCGTCGCGTCATGACAGCCTCCGATTGTAATTGATACAAGTGTATCATCTATTTATCGAATGGTGATATATTCCAGCGATGAGCTCTTCCTTTCCCGAGAACGGCGCAGCGCGCCAATGGTGGGTACTGGCTTTCCAGCTACCCGCCCAGCCCGCGTACGCGCGAGTCAAGATTTGGCGGCGCCTGCAGGCGGTAGGTGCTGCCTCATTCAAGAACGCGCTGTATCTGATGCCGGCGACCGATGAGGCCTTGGAGGACTTCGAATGGACGCTACGCGAGGTTCGAGACGCCGGCGGCGAGGGTTTGATCCTTGATGCTCGCGCCGTGCAGGGGTTTACCGATGATGAGATCATCGCGATCTTCGACGCCGCGCGCGAGGAGCAATACCGCGCCATTGCCGAGGAGATTCGTGCGTTTTCTGCCCGATTTGAGCGCAAACGCGATCCGCCGAGCGCCGAGGAAACGGCTACCCAACATGCCCGATTCCATGGCCGCATCAGCGCCATCGAGGCGATTGATTTTTTTCAGGCCAATGGCCGTGAACAAGTCCGTGCATTGCTGCGCGAGCTTGAGCCGCGAAACATCAGCGTCGATACGTTGGGAGCAGAACCCTCCATGCAAACCGAAAAACAAGCCTCGCTCAAAGGACGGACCTGGGTCACGCGTGCCAATGTGCATGTCGATCGCATGGCAAGTGCCTGGCTCATCCGCCGTTGGGTCGATCCCGACGCTAAGTTCAAATGGGTTGCCGATCGTAACTATCGGCCGGAGGCCTTGGAGATCCGCTTCGATATGTACCAGGCGGAATTCACGCACGAAGGGGATCAATGCACCTTCGAAGTGCTCCTCGGCCGACTCGAACTGAAGGACGCGGCCTTGAGCGCGATCGCCGAAATCATTCACGATTTGGATCTCAAAGACCAGAAGTTTGGCCGCAAGGAAACCGCCGGCGTTCAGCAGCTCTTGTCCGGCATTGTCTCAAGCCAGCCCTCGGACGACGGCCGGATCGAGCGCGCCACGAATCTCTTCGATGACTTGTATCACTCCTTTGAGCGGGCCCACTAGGCGATGGCAAACAGGGGTTCATCATGAAATGGATCACGCGTGAGCGTCCCAAGATCGATCGCATTGCATGTCCGTGGCTGATTTTGCGGTTCATTGACGCGCAATCCGAGTTCTACTATGCCCCCGCCGATAATGTCATCGCGATGGCAGAAGAAATTGGAGCAGTCCCTTACGACATACCCGGTGTCGAACTGACCCACGTCGGCGAGTTTTGCAGTTTCGATGCGTTTATAAAGAAGTACCAGATCGATGACGTAGGCGTATCAAGGCTTGCCGTCATCGTGCGCGGCGCCGACACCTCGCGCCTGGATCTGGCGCCTCAGTCGGCGGGTCTTTACGCGATCTCGCTCGGACTCTCCGCCACCTTCCCTGACGATCACGAGATGCTGCGCCAGGGTCTCGTGATGTACGACGCCTTGTACGCGTGGTGCAAGTCACTTCAACACGAAACCCACCGATGGCCGCCGGCCGGGTTTTCGCTCGCCTCTTGAGCGTTTTAGTTCTCAATCGTTTTAACTCTTTAAGGAGATTTCTATGCATCGTTTCGCGCCCCTCATCGCAGGGTTTACGGGGATAGCAATCAGCGTTGCGGCCGGTGCCGCCGACATCGATTGGAGCAAGGTCGATCAGGCCTTGGGCAAACCGGGCACCAATCAGCCCGGCGGTGTGCACAAGTACGGCCTGCCGCGATCGGATCTTAAAATTACGGTCGATGGAGTGGCCATCAAGCCCACACTTGCGCTCGGTTCGTGGATTGCCTTCATCCCTGAAGGCAGCGGCGCGATGTTCATGGGGGATCTCGTGTTAACCGATACGGAGATCAGTCCAGTGATGAAACGACTCACTGACGACGGCGTTGAGATCACGGCCGTCCACAACCATCTGCTACGCACCTCGCCGGCGGTATTTTATATGCACGTCGGCGGCCACGGGGATCCGGTAAAACTAGCGCAGACGTTGCACGCTGGATTGGCCTTGAGTCAAACGCCTTTCGCCGTCGCAGCCCCCGCGACCGCACCTCCAACCATCGATTTGGATACGGCCGCGATCGATGCGGCGCTCAACGCCAAAGGCGCGATCAACGGCGGCGTGTATCAATTCAATATTCCGCGCGCGGAGTCCATTACCGAAGCCGGCATGGCAGTCCCGCCCTCGATGGGCACGGCGATTGCGATCAATTTTCAACCCACAGGCAGCGGCAAAGCAGCCATCACCGGTGATTTCGTGTTGCTGGGCAAGGAAGTCAACCCGGTGCTGAAGGCCATGCGGGACAACGGCATCGAAGTAACGGCGCTCCACAGTCACATGATCGATGATTCCCCACATCTGTTTTTCATGCACTTTTGGGCCAATGCCGATCTCGGCAAACTAACTCACGGCCTGCGCGCGGCGCTCGATCTCACGAACGTGAAGCACGGGACTTAGCGTTGATCGATGAACTTGCCAAGCAAGGCGGACCATGATCGAGCAATCGGAACGTCCGATCGCTGAGCTTGTGCGCTATTTCCTGCGCTTGGGGACACTAGGCTTCGGCGGTCCGGTTGCGCTCGTGGGACAGATGGAGCGTGAGCTCGTGACCGAGCGCGGCTGGCTCACCAAGGATGAGATGCGAGAGGTGATTGCCGTGTGCCAATCGCTCCCCGGACCGCTCGCCATTCAAGTCGGCATCTTTATCTCCTATTTGCGCGGCGGATTTTGGGGCGCGTGGGCCGGCGGCTGGGGATTCATCCTGCCTAACTTTCTCATCGTCGCCGCCTTAGGCGCGCTTTACGTACATTTCGGCGCTCTGCAGCCGGTCACGGCCATTTTCTACGGCGTGAGTCCGGTCGTGATCGCGTTGATCCTGCATTCCTGTTATCGACTCGCAAAACTTGGCATGGAAGATACCCTGCAGTGGGGGATTGCAGCCGCCTGCTTTGTCGTGACCATCGTCCTCAAGGCAGAAGTTGCCGTCCTCTTTATCGCCGCCGGTGTGGTGGGTGTATTAGTTTACGGCACCCTGTGGCGCCGACCTCCGAAGAGCACCACGCTGCTGGTTGCAGTTCCAATAGTGCCCGTCGTCAACAGTACTGTTTTGGGCAAGCTGTTGTTGTTCTTCTTAAAGGCGGGTGCGCTCACCTTCGGCAGCGGCCTAGTCATAGTGCCCTTCTTGCAGCAAGGCGTAGTCCAGGAGCACAACTGGATGGGTGAACGTGAATTTCTAGTCGCGGTTGCCATTGGCATGATCAGCCCAGGACCCGTAGTGATCACGGCGACCTTT
Source organism: Steroidobacteraceae bacterium (assembly GCA_035318305.1). Taxonomy (GTDB): domain Bacteria; phylum Pseudomonadota; class Gammaproteobacteria; order Steroidobacterales; family Steroidobacteraceae; genus Bog-1198. The sequence continues at coordinate 10,944 of DATHFB010000260.1, forward strand.
GTGGGGTATTTGGTCGCTGGATTCTGGGGCGCGGTTGCCGCGACGGTCGGCATTTTCTTGCCCTCATTCTTGCTGATTCTCATCGCCGCACCGATGTTGAGGCGCCATCGCGCGAATCGCAATGTACAAGGCTTCGTCAAAGGCGCCTACGCCGCTGCCATCGGCACCATCTTGGGCGCTAGCGTGCTCTTGGGCCGGATCGCGATTGGAGACTGGCTGACAATTCTCATTGGTTTGGTGTCTTTGGTGGTGCTGTTTCGGTGGAAGGTCAGCAATCCGCAATTGATGGCAGCGGCCGCGATAGTTGGACTTATCGCCTATCCGTTACTGCGCCCGGCGTGGGTCATGGTGCACTGATAAACAATTTCTCATTATTTTACGAGGTATAAATCATGGCGCAGTTCAAATCCGTGTCTGAGTCTTTAGAGTGAAAATTCCCTCCGCGATCGCCGCTTTCGTGGTCGGGGTGATCTGGGTCACGTACGCGATGGGTGCTGAATCGCCCCTGGTGTTAGAGGCCAAGGTTCCGCTGGGCCAGGTGCGGGGCCGAATTGATCACTTGGCTGTCGATGTGGCGCACCAGCGCTTGTTTGTTGCTGAATTGGGCAATGACACGGTAGGTGTAGTGGATCTTGTCCATCACGTAGTGCTGCAAACTCTCAGCGGACTGCACGAGCCGCAAGGAATTGGATACGAGCCGACGACTGACACCCTGTATGTCGCCAATGCCGGCGATGGAGTGGTTCAGCTCTTCCAAGGGCCTGGTCTGGCTCCGGTGGGGCGCATTGATCTGAGCGATGACGCGGACAATGTACGCATCGATCCGAAGTCCCATCGAGTAATCGTCGGGTATGGCAAGGGCGCCCTTGCAGTCATCGATCCCGTGAGCCGCAAGAAGATCGGCAACATCAAACTCAAAGGGCATCCTGAAAGCTTTCAGATCACACCGGATGGTAGTCAAGGATTTGTCAACGTTCCGGATGCTCACGAGATCGCGGCTGTTAACTTTGGCCAAAGCGAGCAGACGGGCGCTTGGGGTACTGAGGAATTGCGCGCCAATTATCCGATGACTCTCGATATGACCGGGAGCCGGATTCACGTGGTATTTCGCCATCCGACGAATTTGGCGGCCTTCGATATACGGAGTGGTAAAAAGCTCTATTCGATTGACACCTGTGGCGACTCAGACGACGTGTTTTTCGATTCGATGCGGTCGAGAGCCTACGTCAGCTGCGGTGAAGGCTCCATAGAAGTCATCGCGGACCAAGGCAATCACTACGCCAAAGAAGCGAAGCTCGCGACAATAAGTGGCGCGCGAACGGCGCTGTTCGTGCCGGAACTAGATCGGTTGTTTTTGGCGGTGCGCGCCAGCGGCCATGAGCCTGCCGCTATTTGGATCTTTAAACCCGGACCATAAACATTCCGGTTAATCGCATGGGGGTTTAAGCCGTGATGAAGGCCGTCGCCGTAGCGCTCTTGGGCTTGAGCGTCATCGTGGCCCGCGAGAGCGCGGGCCAAAGTTTGAAGCCCATTGGCGTGATCGAGCTTCCAGGCCCCAAAGGGCAGCGATTCGATTACTTGACGATGGACGATGAGGATCACTACCTGCTTTCAGCGCATTTAGGTGCGGGGACTCTCTATGTCATCGATGTGCGAACCAATACTCTGGTGCGCGCCATCCACGGCGTACCGGGTATCACGGGACTGGAGTACGTGCCCGGCCTTCACAAAGTGTACACGTCGGATTGGGGCGAGGAGAAGATTGGGGTAGTTGATCTTCGGCGCATGGAGGTCATCAAGCGGCTGCCGACTGCGGAGAAACCGAACGGCAGTGCTTACGCGGTCGAATACCGCAAGGTCTATGTCTCGGATACCAACGGCAAGGCACTCGCGATCGTCGATGTGGACGCGGACGTGATCGTCAAGACACTTCAGTTCAAGAGCGAAACGGGAATGCCTCAGTACGATAACGTCGCCAAGAAGATTTACGTCAACCTACGCAGCACGAATGAGATTGCGGAGATTGATCCGGCGACCGACACGGTCGTTGGCATCTATCCGGTTAGCGGATGCCAATACAATCACGGAATGGCGATCGATTCGCAGCATCACCGGGCGTTTCTGTTGTGTGGTGCAAATCGCACGCTCACCGTTTACGCGTTGGATACTCACCAGTCGATTGCTCACTTTCCAATTCCGCAGGGCGCAGATGTGGTGAAGTTCGACCCCGGCCTCGGCCGGGCATACGCAGCGTGTTCGAGTGGATTCATTTCAGTTGTCCAGGAGGACGATCCGACTCATTTCCGCAAGTTGGAGGACTTTCCCACACAGCGGCTCGTGCACAGCCTCACGGTGGACACTGCCACGCATCGTGTCTACGCTCCAGAGCAGGAAGAGGACGGCCGACCTGTCGCACGCATCCTGATATTCGAGCCGTCGGAGTCAAAGCCGTAGCTATCGATGAATCTCAGCCGCCACTGCACCAGAACTGATCACGCCGTCCAGCGAGATATGTTCAATGATTTTGAGCTCTCTCATCGCGAGTCTCCGTGGCTAGCTAAGTGATTTTCTATTCGGCCGGATTCTGAGGAACGCTCGCACCTCGACAGGAACCCGGCAGGCGACGACGGCTTTGCGTCCCCAGGCCAGCGCTTCGTCCATGTCGGCGCACTCGAGGATCCAGAAGCCGCCGATGTGTTCTTTGGTTTCGATGTAGGGGCCGTCGGTGATGGAGACGTTGCCGTCGGGCTGCTTGCGCAGCGATTTAGCGTGGCTTGCCGATTCCAGACCGCCAGCGAAGAACCTGGCTCCTGCGGCATCCATCTCTTCGTTTAGTGCGCCGATGTCGCGAATCATCGCTTCACCTTCCAGCGACGGGTCGTAGTTTTCGGGGTGTTGAATGGTAACAAGATATTGCGGCATGTCGTCTCCTGTAATAGTCCTTCAGGCGGGGGGGTTCTCTAACCATACAACGACGAACGGCCAGACCGGAATTCGACAAGCCGTCGGGAAATGCGAATGCAGCACGCGTCCCGCACAGATCTATCTCGACGCCAATCTGGCCATGAAGCAGGAAGCATTGGCAAAGACGACCGCGCGCACCTAAATCCAGTAGGCGCCACAGTCGCATGCGCCCCCAGCGCAAGTTATCAATCGAGCTGCCACCTCAGGCCGGCAAAGACTTCATTCTGTACCCGGATGTCGGGCTGGGTGACGACTGTGACCTTCAGCCAACGGTAACCGGCCATCCCGCTCAGCCGCGAGGTGAACTTGATCTCCGCGCCGGCCGTAAAATCATACAGGTTGTGCGCTGAGCCGAAGGTCAGCACGCCCGGCGAATAGAATGCACTGCCGAAGACCGATAACCCCAGGCGCTCGACGATCTCGTAACTGGCATTCGCGCCGGCCGCGAGTGCAAAGAAGTCGGTCTTCGTCGGGGCCGTGAGACGCGCCAGGTAGGCCTGTGGCCCGATGCGGAACCGCAAGCGCGGCAACAAATCCAGATTCGTATCGAACATCATCGCCACGGAACCGATGACGTCATTGTCTTCGCTCAACAATAAGCCGTAATCCAGGTCCGACCGCGCCGGCCCGAACGGCGACTCGGACAGGTAGCGCACTTGGAGAATGGAGTTGCCGATGGTTGCATCCACCGTACTCTTTGTATCCGGGGGGCGCGGCTGTTGTGCCTCGGCCGTACCCGTCCCCACCAACAGCAGGCCGCAGATCATCACGATGGAAACACGCATGATATTTCCTCCCTCGCTGTAGATCAGTACTCGGGCGCGACCTCGGCCCGCGCCCGTGCCTTCATCCCGCGCAACGGCCGCAATTCGCCACGGCGCCCCTGCAATGACGCAACACCTAACTTAAAAATTCAACTATCAATACACACGTGATGTTGTGCGGTTGTTCCTACTGCTCCGCTAGGTGCCCGGAATGACAAGCTGGCACGCGATGCGCGGGGTGCGGGCAGAGTCGGGAGCACCGACCGGCTCCCGCTCGTAACGCGCGAGGGCGAGCCCCGCGTCTTGGTGTTGCTCTGCGATAGAGACGGGATCACTGTCCTGGCGTGGCGCGAGGCATCGCCCAGATATCAGCGCGCGCACGCGGCCTTCGGCTCATCGGCGCTGCTGCGGGTCATTGGAAACAACATCAGTACGCCGGCATACAAAGCCAGCGCTATTCCCAGCACGGCAGTGAGCCCGCAATCGATAGCCAGTAGAGTGGCCAGGGGTGCGCTAACCACCGAAGCGCAGCCATTGATCCCCCAGCCCCATGCAGCGAGCGCTTCATCCAGTTCGCGCATCGCAAGCGGAAATGGCGCACCCATAAAAAATGCCAGCGGCGCCAGCAGCAAAGCGGCAAGGCACGCCTTGAGCAATAGCGCACTGCCCACCAACGCCTCCAGCAGTGCCGAATACGTCAGCGCGTACACGGTGCCAAGCACCAGGATGGCGCTCACAGCGAGCATTAGGCGTCGGCGCGCGGCCGGCCCCAAAGGGCTGCGCCCCGCCCAGGCACTGCCGGCGCCACCGGCTACCAAAAATACGGCGAGCACCAGGCCTAAGGCCACGGTCGGTTGGTGTACGAACAGCAGAACCTTTTGCAGAAAAACGATCTCGATGAACAGGAAGCCAAGCCCGATGGCGCCGAAGTAAGCCAGCACGCGCCCCAGCTGTGCGCGGCGTGCGTGCCTCTGGCTTCGCAGGACGAGCAACGGGAGTACGACCAATGCGATGCCGGCCGCCAACGCCTGGACGATGGTCGCAGCCAGCACCAAGTAACCCACTTCGAGCAGCGCCATGCCGCCGCGACCTCTTGACCTCCAGGCCTCGGCCAATGAAGACCAGCGGAAAAAATTCTGGAAGTAGGGCCGATCGTCTGTCGCCGGCCGAATGTCGAAGGGATACGCGGCCACAAAGCCTGTCCAGTCCGTGCCCAAGAGGGCGCGCGCGCCTTCGTAAAACCAAGGCTGCGACAGCTCGTCATAGCGATTTGCTTCCGCCGCAACCATGCCTGGATACCATACGAGATCGAAGCCCTGGGCATCGCTGAAGGCGCGCAGACGCGCGATGTCGACCGTAGTTACTGCGCCGTTCCGGACCAACAGTGTGGTGGTCTGCCAGCTGCGAATCATCAGCAAGCGCTGGGCGGGATCGCGCACGCCGGCCTGTTTCAGCGCGCGTACCATCGTGGCGATGAGTTTCAAAGCGTCACGCGGTGGCACTTGCACCCAACGCGTGATCGAGAGCCAGCCGCCCGGCTCGAGGTGTGCGAGATAAAGCCTGAAAGCTTCGACCGTATGCAGGTAGTTCTCATTGAGGCTGCCGAGACCACCGCCTGCGCCGGCCGAGCCCGCGAGCGAGAGCTGTATCAAGTCATAATAGCGATGGCTCGCGCTGACGAATCCGCGTGCATCGCCCACATAGGTGGCAACGCCCGGCTGTTCCAGCAGCCGACCGCTATAGTCACGAAACTCCTGACGCAACAGCTGCCAGTGCTGCGCGTTCATCTCGATGGCATCGATGTGTGTGGCGCGGAATCGCAGTGCGCGCAAAATCTCCAGACCGCCTCCGGCGCCGACTATCAACACGGACTGCGGCGATGCGATCGAGTATGCGAGGGCGGCCGACGTCTGCTCGAGGAATTCGAGGCGCTGCGGATCCGCAGTGGCGGCGGTGATGGCGTCCATGTTATCGCCATCGGTGAAGACTCCCAGCTGCGCGGGTGGTTCGGCCGTGGAATGCAGGCTCAAACCTGGCGCATAACGCAACGGCACGCGCGCGCTCTCGAGTATGGAGATGCGGCCCATCGGGCTGCTGCGTTCGGCGATAAGCCGGGCGCCCTGCACCTGCAGTGCCTGACTCAGGGGCTTGTACGGCCCGGGCTCGATATGCAGCCACTTGCCGGGCAGGAGGATCAGCAAGCCGATGCCGGCGAGACTGGCGACGTGCCACCTGATCGCGGATGCCGCCAACACGCCAGCCGCGAGCAGTGCGGCCGCCAACCCTGAGCCAGCGACAACACGCAGCGCGCTTTCCGGCGGCACCAGATACAGCAGCCCGAGCAGCACTGCGCTCCCGATTCCCGCGCCGGCCAGATCCGCTGCATAAATCCGACCCGCCCTTACTCGATACACGATCAGCGCGAGTCCGATGGCGTTCGCAGCGCAAAAAAACGGTAGTGTGAGCACCAGGTAGATAAGCAATAGCCACAACGGCTCCGCCGGATTCCACAGTAGCTCTTCGGCATTGAAAGGCAGCGAGCGGGCGAGCAGCGGCGCAGCAATCGCGAGCACGCTGAACAGCAGGGTGTTGGCAAGATAAGCCACTCCAAAGCGTGGCATGAGCCAGCGACGTCCCAGCGCCAGACAGGTGCCGCTCATGCCGAAGCCGAGCAGCGCAAGACTGATCATCATCGAGGCGAAGTGATACGAGTGGATTATTGCGAACAGCCGCGTGAGCAGGATTTCATTCGCCAGGACGCCGCCGGACAGCGTAGCTACGGATAACACCAAGCGCTTGGGCACCGCATCATTCATGGCCGCCGGTGAGTGGTACAAAGGTAACGGGGAGAGTCTGGCGCGTCTTGATGCGGCCATCATCGCCTTTGCGCAGGACGATCAGTTGCTGCGTCGTGAAGCGCGAGCCGACCGGTAGCACCATCCGGCCGCCGGGCTTCAATTGCGCCAGTAGCGGCGGCGGGACGTGGGAGGCGACGGCCGTCATAACAATGACATCGAAGGGCGCGTGCTCGCGCCAACCGTAGTAACCATCGCCGAGTCTGACGAAGACGTTCTGATAAGCGAGCCGTTGCAGGCGTTCACGCGCGGTAATGCCCAGGGCATCGATGATCTCGATGGTGTAAACCTCGGCGCACAGGTGGCTAAGGACCGCGGCCTGGTAGCCCGAGCCGGTGCCCACTTCCAGCGCACGGCAGCCCGGCTTAGGCTCGAGCAGATCGGTCATCACGGCCACAATATACGGTTGCGAAATGGTCTGGCCGTGACCGATGGGCAGCGGGCGATTCTCGTAGGCGTGGCGCCGCTCTGTTTCCGGCACGAATTCGTGGCGCGGCACCGCTGCTATCGCTGCCATCACGCGTTCATCGAGCGCGCGCTTGTTCAAGTACGCCGCCGTGTTGCGTACATCTTCGGCAATCTCCTCGAGCAAGCTGCGACGCAGGCTCTGATAGGAGTCGGCCGCCAGGCCGATATCAATGCAGACTGTCAGACAGGCAACGCTCAGGAGCCCTGCTTCCAGTCGCCGGGACGATGGTGCAGCCATGAGGTGCATCATACTCTGGCGCAGACAGAATGATTTCTGGTACCCGGCCCATTGCATCTCGTTACGGCCGTTTCACCGCGTTCGACTTGAGCGGCAGTCTTTGACGCGCGGGCTTACCGAAATGAAGTCCTTAAGCCGCGCGTGATCCAGCTGCCCTTGTGCCATTGAGTCGAGTCGGTACCCATTGATTCAGAGGCTTACGAGCGCGTAAGTCGAGAAATTGTGGCACAGCTTCCTGGGCGTAACTAATGGTTTTTAAAGTAAAAATGCCATCTCGGCGGGGCG
>DATHFB010000261.1:0-2240 GCA_035318305.1 Steroidobacteraceae bacterium
CTTGGACGCCTTGGCTGAATTCGGGATCAAGGCGGTCATTCAGCCCGGCGGCTCACGCCGCGACGCCGAAGTAATCGCGGCCGCCGACGAGCACGGCATCGCCATGGTGTTCACCGGCATGCGCCATTTCCGCCACTAGACTCATGAAAATTCTGATTGTCGGCGGCGGCGGTCGCGAGCATGCGCTGGCGTGGAAGTGCGCGCAGTCGCCGCGCGTGCAACATGTCTTCGTTGCACCCGGCAACGCCGGCACGGCGCTGGAATCAAACGTGAGCAACATCGATATCGCAGCGGATGACATCGATGCACTGCTGCGATTTGCGATCGGCGAGGATGTCGATCTCACCATCATTGGTCCCGAAGGTCCGTTGGTCGCCGGTATCGCCGATCGCTTCGCGGCAGCCGATCGCCGCTGTTTCGGTCCCTCGCGCAACGCCGCGCGCCTCGAAGGATCGAAGGCCTTCACCAAGGAATTCCTGCAGCGCCACCGGATACCGACCGCCGGCTTCGCCACGTTCGGGGCGGCGGATTTTGACGAGGCCTATGTCAGGGCACAGCGCCTGCCGCTGGTCGTCAAGGCGGATGGATTGGCGGCCGGCAAAGGCGTGGTGATTTGCGAGACGCACGAATCGGCCATAGCAGCATCCCGCGACATGCTCGGTGGAAGTTTCGGCGCCGCCGGCAACACCATCGTGATCGAGGAATTCCTGCAGGGCGAAGAAGTCAGCTTCATCGTGGTCGCGAAAGATCTACAGGTAATTGCGCTGGCGACATCGCAGGATCACAAGCGCCGCGACGACGGCGATCAAGGGCCGAACACCGGCGGCATGGGCGCGTATTCGCCGGCTCCCATCGTTACGCTGCAACTGCATCAGCGCATCATGCGCGACGTGATTGAGCCGACTTTAAAGGGTCTCGCCACCGACGGCAGTCCCTATCTCGGTTTCCTGTATGCAGGGTTGATGATCGCTGCGGACGGCACGCCCAAGGTATTGGAGTTCAATTGCCGGCTCGGCGACCCTGAAACGCAGCCGATCCTGATGCGGTTGCAAAGCGATCTCATCGATTTGTGCGAGGCGGCACTCGACGGTGCCTTGGAACGACTCGACGTTCGATGGGACTCGCGCGCCGCGCTCGGCGTGGTCATGGCCGCCGGCGGCTATCCGGATGCCTACCGCAAAGGCGACCCGATCAGCGGACTCGATGCCGCCGCGGCCCTGCCGGGAAAAGTGTTTCATGCCGGCACGCGGGCCGAAGGCACGAAAATCGTGACGGCCGGCGGGCGCGTGCTGTGCGCAGTAGGATTGGGAGACAGCGTCGGTGCCGCGCAGCATCAAGCATACAATCTCGTGCATACCATTCACTGGAATCTAGTTCAATACCGGCTGGATATCGGCTACCGCGCGATCGAGCGCGAGTGACGCGGTATCAATCACAGCCAGGAGCTTCACATGCCGCACACTCGTCCCAGCATCGCCGACAAGCGGCGCACCTTCCTTCGACTGCACCAGCACGGTTGCTTCGTGATTCCCAACCCGTGGGATGTGGGTAGTGCGCGCTATCTGCAGAGTTTGGGGTTCAAGGCATTGGCCACCACCAGCTCCGGCTTCGCCTGGTCGCATGGCCACCGCGATGGCGGCATGTCCCGGGATCGCGTGCTGGATCATCTGACGGAAATGGTTGAGGCCACCGACCTGCCGATCAACGCCGACTTCGAGCATGGTTTCGCACCCGATGCTGCGGGAGTCGCCGAAAGCGTGCGCTTGGCGGTGGAAACCGGCGTTGCGGGACTCTCCATCGAGGATTCAACCGGCCAGGCGTCCAAGCCCCTGTTCGACACCGATACGGCGATCGAACGAATTCGCGCGGCGCGCGGCGCCATCGACAAAGCCGGGGCCGACACCATGTTGATTGGCCGGGCCGAGGGCTTTCTCGTCGGGCAGCCGGACATCGAACAAGTCATCGCGAGACTCGAGGCCTACGCGAATGCGGGCGCCGACTGTTTGTACGCGCCCGGAATTCGTTCCGTGGAACACATCGCTGCCGTAATCGCCGCGGTTGCGCCGAAGCCGGTCAATCTACTCGTGGGCTTCAACGCCGACGTGACCCTGGAGAAAATCGCGGCACTGGGCGTGCGGCGCGTCAGCGTGGGCGGGGCGTTGGCGCGCGCCGCCTGGGGCGGATTCATGCGCGCCGCCAAACTCATCCAGGAAGAGGGAAAGTTCGACGGATTCGCCGAC
>DATHFB010000262.1:0-5472 GCA_035318305.1 Steroidobacteraceae bacterium
GCCGGCGCACCGACGCGCTTGCGCAATTCGACCAGCCAGCCGGCAACTTGTTTGTTTTCGCCGGCGATTTCGATGTAGCGCTCAAATTGTTCGAGCGCCTTCTGCGGCTCTGCCAGGTATAAATCATAGAGCACGCCCAGATTGAGATGCGCCGGCGCGTAGTTTGGTTCAGCGCTAATCGCACGCAAGTAAGCCGCCTCGGCATCGCTGAACTTTCCGAGCTTGCGCTCGACGATCCCGAGCTCATCGCCCGCGATCGGATTGGACGGCGTCAACGTCAGTGCGGCCTTGAATGCGGCCTCCGCTTCGTTCAGCCGCGAATCGTGCAAGTACAGCAACCCCAGATTCAATTGCGGCCCTGCGAATTGCGGGTATGCAACGATGAGCTGCTTGAACTCGAGTTCCGCGTCCGTGCTGCGGCCCGACTTCATCAATTGCAGCGCTAGGCTGTACTGTTGCGCGGCGCGAAACGGGATCGCGAGCTGCTCAGGCGGCGCAGCGCCGCCCGGCGCCGTTGGCTGTGCAGCGCCGGAGGCGCCGGCGGGGTTGCCGGTTTGGCCCGTGGTATTCGGCCCCTTAACGCCGTTGGCGGGGGCTGGAGCCGTTTGGCTCGCCGGGCTCGATGGGCTCGCTGCGCCCGCGGCTGCAACGGGAGCAGCCGGCTGCGGCGGCGCTTTCACCGGCGCGCCTTGACAACCTGCCAGCAGCGCCATCGCGCCCAGGCTAGCGAATTGATTCGACCAGCTGTTCACCGATTTCCACCTTGCCGTAGCGGCCTGGATTGAGCTGCGCGAGTGCTGCAAAACTCTTCTGCACCCACTCATCGTAGGTGCCGTCCTTGGTTCGCGCGGCGTTGACTTCGTGCAATTTGATGGCCTTCTCCTCGAACGGGAAAGCCTGCTCTTCGAGCAACACATCGTATTGCTCCAGTTCGTCCTTCTTGAGATTCTTCGGGCGCTCCGAGCTCATCAGATCCTTGCCCAGCTGTCTATACAGTTCCGCACTCTCGAAAGTTGCGGCCGTGGTGACATCGGCCACCTGATAGTCGGCCGCGGCCTCATAGGCCTTGAGCGCCGCCTCCATCGCCTTGCGCTTCTCGGCGAGAGATTTCTTCAACGGCACGACCAGCTTGATGTTCCTGAACTGTTCGCGAACCGGAGCCGCGAGGGTCAGGGTCGCGTTGGCTGCCAGTGCCCGGCTGCGATCGTTGCGCGCCGCGCCGGCCGAACGGTCGGCGGCAATGATGTCCTTGAGCCAGTAGTCACGTCCGCTGAAATCGCCGGCCTTTGCGGCAATCACGCTGAGCTTATTGCGCGCTTCCATGGCCGGGCCCATGGGTTGCGGGAAGTGCTTGACGAACGCCTCGAGCATGCTGCGCGACTTCGCCGAGTTGCCGGCCTTGTCGTACAAATCCGCCGCCTGCAGGGTGGCTTCCCGCTGCACCTCCGGCGTCTCTTTCGGCGATTGCGCCATCTGCTCGAATTCAACGGCCGCCTGGCCGGGTTTGTTCGATTCGGAATAAGCCACGGCGAGATTGCGGGTTACGTCCGCCTGCAGCGGGCTCTGCGGGAAATTACGGCGGAACCCTTCCAAAACGACGATGGCGCGGTCCCATTGTTTTTGCGTGACGAGGAGCGCGGCTGCATCGAAATCCGCATTCGCGCGGACTTTGGATGAGGGCGCAAGAGCCGACACGCGCAAGAAATCTTCGACGGCAGCGGCACTGTCGCCGGACTTGCTCTTTTGCTCTCCCTGCTTGTAGATCGAAGCGGCAAGACGCTCGACAATGGCCCCGCGCTCCGGATCATTCGGCGGCATCAATGCCTGCGCGTGCGCATAGGCGGCCTCGGCCTTGTCGAAGGCGCCTTGATCGAAGTTCGAATTGCCGATGACCGTCCACGCAATACGTTGTTTGGCGACGTCCACCGCAGGCTGCTTGGCCAGAAGTGCCTCCGAGGCGGCGACCGCCCGCAGATAATCCTTCGCGCCATAGAGTTCCGTGGCGGCGCGCGTCAGGACTTGTGCGCTTTCCGGATGCGCAGGAAATGTTTGCGCAAACTGCAATGAGCTGTCGGTGGTCTTCAAGTGCAAGGCCGCCTTGGGTTCGCCCGACAGCGTCTCTTCCTGCTTACCGTAGGCGATAATCGCCGCATATCCCGCCGCCGCAGCCTTCTCATGATCGCCGTAGTGATAGGCCGTATTCTCGTATTCGCGGGCGGCGTCCAGATATTGCTTGCTCTCGAACAGCGTGTCGGCCAGCAGGTAATTGGTGACGGCAGAACCCGGATCGTCCGGGAATGAACTCAAGTAGCTGCGATACCATTTTGCCGCTTCTTGATAGTCTGCGACGTCCTTGGTGCGTTGCGCCTGGGCGTGGTAGTACTGCGCCACATCCTTGAGATTGGTCTTCAGCTCCGCCACCACTTTCGGTTCACCCTTCGGGTCGCGTCCCTGCCAGTACGCCGTGCCGAAGCTGTAATTTTCCACGAACTCCTTCTTGCCCTGCAGCACCAATTGCGGGAAGCCGCCTTTTGAATACGCCTCGATCGCCTGCATTTCGAGCAGTGGAGCTTTCTCGTTGTTGCGATCCTGCGAAACAAAGGCGCGATAGCTGTCGGCCGCATCCGTGTAGCGCTCCTTCTCCATGTACAGATCACCCAAGCGCGCATACATCAGATACGAATAGGGCCGCGGCGGCCGCCCCGGCGGCGTGCGCCGCTTCACGAAGTCGGCGACGGACTTCGGTCCATCGAGATAGGAGAAGGTGATCGACATCACTCTGAAAGTGTCTTCAACCAATTCCCGATTGGCGCGGCTCAACGTGTCGATCTCGATCAATGAAGCGTCACGCTTGGAAATCAGCACTGAATCGAGAACGCCGGCGAAGGAATCCAGGCTGCGTTCATTATCGCCCTGCTTGAACAGCGACCAACCGTGCTTGTACAAACTCTGATTGTAGAAAGCAGATGAGGCACCGACCTTGATCACGGCCTCGTAGGCGGCCTGCGACTTCGGATAAGCCTTTTCCGAAAACAGCAGCTCGCCGCGGCGAAATTGCGCCTCATCGATCAAGTGGCTGTTCGGGTACTGCGCCACGAGCCGGTCCAGGGAGGCCAGCGCCCGGTCGGGCTGCGCGTTCAGCTCGTAGGCTCGAGCCAGCTGGTACAGCACCGAATCATTGCGCTCATATTTGGGATACGTCTTCAGCAGCGCAGAGTACAAATGAATGGCCTCGGTGGCCCGCAATCCTTCGTTGGTCGCCAACTCGCGCTCGATGCGTTCGGATTCCGAACTTTCCAAGTTCAAATCGCCGAGTCGACGCAGTGCCTCGGAGCGCAATGCCGCATCACCCGCGTTCAAGTCCAGAAAGCGCTTGTAGCTGTCCATGGTCTTGGCCGAATCCACGTTACGCGGAGGATCGGGGCTGATATCGACCTGCTGATTGTCGAGATCCTTGATCGTCGCCGGTTTTTTGGGCGCAGCGACGCTCATCGCAGGGCCGAGTGCCATGGCAGCCAGTATGGCGGCGATACATGTCAGTCGTGAGACCAAAACCTTCATGGCTTGGCCTGCGGCGGCGCGTCTGGCGGCACGTTCGGCACCGTGTTCGGCGGCACGGTCGGCGCCGAGTTCGGCGGCACGTCCGGCGCCGTTTTTGGCGGCGCATTCGACGGTCCGTTCGACGTGCGATCATAAATCGCCGCCAGTTCATAGCGCGCCTGCAACTCGTAGGTCTCAATGCGCTGCTTCTGGCCTTCGAGTTCGTGGATGGCAAGCGATTGCAGGAATAGATTCTGGCGCTCCGAAACATCGGCCATGTGCTCGAGCAATTGATCGATGCGCGCGCGCACGGCCGCTACGCGCGACGCGTACCCGCCCGTCGTCAGCGGCGTTCCTGCGCGCGCCTGCCTGACCAAGACGGCGCGCTTCTGCGTCTCCTTGAGCAGGCCTTCGAGTTCCTTGACCGAACGCCGTTCATTCCACAGTCTGGCCTTGAAACTCTCCGACAGGCGCCAGTACATGACTCCCTTCATGAGGCGATGCGTTTCCCGCATATCGCTCAAATCAGGATCATCCGGATGCGCCGCCAGATTTTCCTCGATGCGTTTCAAGCGTGCCCAAGTCTGCTGCTCCTCGGGGGTACCCAAGGCAGCCACGTCGTTGGATTTCTCGATCTCATTGATGCGCGATTCAAAATCCACGCGTTTTTGAGTCAACCCGTCAAGATCGGTCGCGGCCAGGACGGCATCGGCTTTGGGCACGCGCCGGTTGTAGGCTTCCTGGCGGGTATCGATCATGTCATCGTAAGCCGAGACATCGCCGCGCCAGTCGTCCAAATTGCGGCTCATGAAATTGAGTTCGCGGTAATTCTTCAGGCCTTCTTGAAATTCATTGCTCGCCAGCAGCGCGTACAAATAGCGCGACTCGGGCGCATTCGGCACCGTCGTGAGCTGCCAATACCAGGTCAGCGTGTCCTTCTTGTCGTCATTCAACAGACGATCGAGCAGCTTGCCGCTGCGAATGCCTTCGATCGAATCGTCGATACGCTTGAGTTCACCGTCGAATGACTCAATGGCTGAATTATAGAATTCGGCGGCCTGGCCCATCGCCGACAACTGTGCATACGCGTAGGGCACGGTGAGAAAGGACTCTTGCACCGCGGAGTCGAGCAAGCTGCGTTTGCGAAGCGCCAGCCACGGCACCAAAGCGCGCTTGAAGTCGCCCATGCCGGCATCCGCCCATCCCACTCCCAGCAGCGCCTTGCTCGAATAAGGACCCTCGAGCCGTACTCGCTGCAAGATGGGTTTTGCCTCGGCCGCGCGCTGCGCCTGCAACAGCGCGAAGCCGAGCGCCAGATTCGCCTTGTCTTTGAGCGCCAGCAACTCCTCACTGCGAGTCTGCATGTTGCCGATCCGATCCAGATAGGTGATGGCTTCCGCCAGCCGGTCCCTGCGCACCAGGGCCACCCCCAAATTGAATTGTGCATAGGCCGTCCAGTCGGGGGGGCCATGCCAGCTGCCGAGCGCCGTGATGGCCTCGTCGTAGCGCCCCTGGCGCATCATGAGCTGCGCCAGCAGCATGTAGCGCTCGGCGTTGATGCGCGGATCCATCTTGTCCGACACCTGGCGCAGCGCCCGCTCAGACTCTTCGAGATAACCACGCTGATACCAAACCTTTCCAAGGTAGAACCACGCCCTATTTCGCACGAACTCCGAGGTGTTCTGGTTCAGCAAAGCCTCGAAAATTCTGCCGGCCTCGACATGCTCGCCGAGGGATAGGTACAAACCTCCCAGCAACAATTCGGCTTCCTCGGGGGTATGCGGGATGCGTCCCAATTGGCGCGCGGCCAACAGGCGCGTGATCGAATCGAAATAGTCATCCTCGAAGAAGTAGAACAGCACGTCGCCGTAGGCGAGGTCCTGAACTTCATGCGGGGCCAAGCCGTTCGGATCCGGCTTGACGTTCTTGGCA
>DATHFB010000263.1:0-4688 GCA_035318305.1 Steroidobacteraceae bacterium
GGGAAATCGATCCACGATGCGAGCGCGCAGCCGGGTTGCAACCGCCTCGAGCGTGTAGTCGGAGGAATCGATGGCGCCGTGATTCCCGGGCCATGCTGCCGCGGTCAAGGGCTTGGCTTGCGCGGCGATCACGGCTTGCCGGCCGGCTTCGAACGCCGCAAGACTCGCTTCCACGCCGACGCCGGATTCCTTGATCGCGCGATGGTATTCCTCGATGCCCCAAGGCAGCACACCGGCGCCGGCGATGCTGCCCAATATGACGGCGCTGATTCTGCCTCCGGCGGCATCGGCCACCTTCATCATGTCGAAGCCAATCAACTTCGCCGCGTTCGCCGATGCGATTTCAAACAATTCGCGAGAGCTGGCCCGGCCTTCGCCCAGAGCGATTTTTTCACCGATCGTGTAATCACGATGAGTTGACGCGATGAGCGTCGTGCGTTCCTTGGTGACCAGCCCGCGATTGATCGCTCTGCCGGCTTCCATCCATTCCGAAGCGATCACGATGTCCACGTCGCCGGGATTCGGCATCAGCGCCATGACCGGTTCGCGGCCTTCGGGTGCGTCGGCGCGGCGAAAGAACTCCAGGTAATAGATGGTTGCGCCGGTGCGCTGCGCGACTCCCGGAACCGAGGTTGCTTGAACAAAGAAGCCGGCGCTTCGCGCCGCCATGACGAGCCAGTCGGTCACGACGCCGCCGCCTTGGCCGCCCAAAGCTGCGATCGTCAAGGTGATGGGACGTGATTGCGTCAAGCCAGCAGGCTGATGACGGCCGAACGCACCCGCGCTTTGAGCCGGTCCCAAGCGGTCGGGTTCACGATGACATCGGCGCGGTAAAAAGACGGGCAAAGAACCGCGGCGTGCGCAACTTCGCCGCACACGCCGCAGCCCACGCAGCTATTGTCCACATAGGCAACCGGATCCCGCCGCAGCGGGTCAGGATTGCTCTTGACGGTGAGCGAGGGACAGCCGGAAAGCCGGATACAGGAGTGATCGCCGGTACAGACGTCCGCATCGATGCCGAAGCGCTCGCGCACCACGCGTTTGCCGTCGCTGACCATTTTCTTGATTTCCGGCGCAACGCGGCGCTGGCGATTCAGTTGGCATTCGCCTTCCGCGATGACGATCTTGGGACCTGTGAATTTCGTGAGCAGCGCTTCCCGCAAAACCCCCATCGTCTGCTTCATGTCGTAGGTGCGAATCGTGCGCACCCATTCGACACCGACGCCGCGCACGGCGGTTTCGATGCGATTCCTCGCGCGGCGGCCTTTGATCTCGGCCGAAGAGGAGGGGATGTATTGCCCGCCGGTGGCGGCCGAGTATCCGTTGTCGACAATAATGGTCACACCGTCATGGCGATTGAACACGGCATTGCCGATGCCGCTGGTCAGGCCGTTGTGCCAGAAGCCGCCGTCGCCCATCATCGATAGCGCGCGGCGCGGATTCGGCACGTTGAACGAAGCGCCGCCCGCTGCGCCCAAGCCATAGCCCATGATGGTGCCGCCGAGATCGAACGGCGGCAGGGTCGAGAATGAATGGCAGCCGATATCGGCGCTCACCTGCATCGGCCCCATTTCCCGCGCAAGCAGCTTCATGGACGCGAACAGCGGCCGCTCCGGGCAACCCGTACAGAGTCCCGACGGGCGCGTCGGCACGTTGCGCGCCAGCAGGGCTGCCGGCAGCAATGGGACATCCGCGACGGGCAATCGGCCGAACTCGGACAAAAATTTTCGGATGCCGGCAATGACGACGGCGCCGGTATATTCACCCGCCATCGGCAGCGGCCCTTTGCCGACGATGCGGGTCCGCACATCCGCCTGCCGAAAGAACAGGCTCGCCGCTTGTTCGATGAACTCGGGCTGGCCTTCTTCGATGATCAAAATGGCCTGCTTGCCTGCCGCAAAAGCGGTGAATTCTTCGGGCACCAGCGGATAGGTGACGTTCAGGACATACAGCGGAATCTTACATTCACCGAACACGTCGGCCAGGCGAAGGCGCTCGAGCGCGCGCAGCACGGTGTTGTACAAGCCGCCTTGCAGCACGATGCCCACATCGCAAGGATTCTCGGTGCCGAAGTACTCGTTGAGTTTGCGTTCACGAATGAATTTGACGGCCGCCGGCCAGCGCTGTTCGATTTTCGCGCGCTCCTGCGCGTACGTCGACGGCGGCAGAATGATCTTGTCGAACGTGCGGCTGGGATTGTCCATCGCTTGCTGCAGCGTAAATGGCGGACTGCGATTGTCTTTCGTCCGAAACCGGCCCACGACGTGGCAGGCGCGGATCCGCAGCATGAGCATGACCGGCGAGTTGCTGGCCTCGGACAGCTCGAAGCCCTGCTCAACGGCTTGTACGATGGACGGCAGGTTCGGCCGCGGATCGAGCAGCCACATTTGTGATTTCATGGCGAACGCGTGCGTGCGTTCTTGCATGATACTGGCGCCTTCTCCGTAGTCCTCGCCCAGCACGATCAGCGCGCCGCCGATCACTCCCGCGGAGGCTAAGTTGGATAATGCGTCGGAAGCGACATTCGTGCCGACGGTGGATTTCCAAGTGACTGCCCCGCGAATCGGATAGTTGACCGAGGCGGCCAGCATCGCCGCCGCGGTCGCCTCGCTCGCCGAGGATTCGAAGCGCACGCCCAGTTCGCTCAAGATGACGCTGGCGTCGGCCAGCACATCCATCAAGTGAGAGATCGGCGCGCCCTGATAGCCGCCCACATAACCAACGCCCGACTGCAGCAGCGCCTTGGTGACGGCCAGGATCCCTTCGCCTTCGAACTCGGCGCCTTCAGTCAGGCGCAACGACTGCACCTCTTTTGCGAATGAACGTTCAGCCATGAAAGTCAGTATATTCCATCGTACTTTTAGGGCTGCAATCGCGTTGCCGACCATCTGATCGCGCCGTTGCTGCGAGACTCGGGCAGCGATCGTGTCCAGCGCGCGCGATCGTGGATGCGATATTCCCCCTCGACCCACAACTCCACGGCGTCGACATTCAGGCGATATCCACCCCAATTGGGCGGCCGGGGCACCTCTGCGGAGATGTTGTCGGGTTCCGCCGAACCGGGACCGTCGTAAGGGATGCCAAAGCGGCGCGCCTCACGGGCCACGGCTGCGGCGAGTGCGGCCCGCGAGTCCACCGGTTCGCTCTGCTGGCTGGCCCAGGCCCCCACCTGCTTTTGCCAGGTGCGGGTTCGGAAATAGGCGTCGTTCTCAGGATCCGACAGCGGCTCGACCCGCCCCTCGGCGCGCACCTGGCGATGCAGGTGATCCCAGTGGAATACGACGGCGGCCCGGGGGTTGCCTTGCAGATCGTTGCCCTTGCGCGACCGATAGTTGGTATAGAAGAGTAGGTAGCCCTGTTGCGCTGCAATTTCCTTGCAGAGCACCACGCGTGCGGAGGGGTGCCCGCGGCTGTCGACGGTTGCCAACACCATGGAGTCGGGATTGGGCTGCGCGGCATCGCGCTGTGCCTGGGCCAACCACTGTGCGGCGATTTCGAGCGGATTCGCCGGCAGGGGATCCGGCAGGGTTTCGGTCCAAAATGTCTTTTTGTTGCTACTCATACGAGAATGTTAGCGGTGTCGATAGGAAACATGGGGCTTTCTTTTATATGAATTTGGATGAATTGCGTACGGCACTCACGACGCTCGATGGACAACTTCTTGAATTGGTTGCACACCGCCAGGCGCTGAGTGAGCAGGTGGCGGCCGTCAAACGCGCCACCGGGCGTGCAACCCGGGACTTCGGCCGGGAGCGGGAAGTGATATTGCGGGGCCGCACCACCGCCGAACGGCTGGGGATTTCGCCGGATCTGGCCGAGTCGCTGTTGCGGCAGCTGATCCAATCCTCATTGGCCACCCAGGAGCAGGCCCGCGTGGCCGCGCAAGCGCAGGGCAGCGGCAAGCGCGCCTTGGTCATTGGCGGCCACGGCAAAATGGGCGGCTGGTTCGCTGAATTCCTGGCCTCCCAGGGATTTCGTGTCGCCATTGCCGACCCGAAGGGCAGCCTGGCGGGCTTTGACGTCGTGGCGGACTGGGAGACCGATGCGTTGGATTTCGATCTGATCGTGCTCGCCACACCGCTGTCCGCGACGGCCGACCTGCTTCAGGTTTTGGCGCGCCGGGCGCCGCGAGGGCTGATTTTCGACCTGGGTTCTCTTAAAACACCGCTGCGAGCCGGTTTGAGTGCCCTGGTCAAAGCCGGCTGCCGCGTGACCTCCGTGCATCCCATGTTCGGGCCGGACACCGAACTGTTGTCGGGCCGGCACGTGATTTTCATCGACCTCGGAAATAGCGACGCCCTGGCCGAGGCTCAGGAATTGTTCGCGCCCACCATGGCCGAGCGGGTCGTCATGGATCTCGATGAACATGATCGCCTGATCGCCTATGTGCTGGGGCTGTCGCATGCACTCAATATCGCTTTCTTCACGGCCCTGGCCGACAGCGGCGAAGCGGCGCCGCGGTTGGCGAAGCTCTCGAGCACGACCTTTGATTCGCAGCTGGAAGTGGCCAGCCGCGTCGCCGCGGAGAGCCCCGATCTGTATTTCGAAATCCAGAGCTCGAATACGTACGGCAACGAATCGCTGCTGGCTCTGCAGAAGGCAGTGGAGCGCTTGGTAACGACAGTGAAGACCAAGAATGCGACGGAGTTCACGGCCATCATGAATCGAGGCAGAGCCTACTTGGACGT
>DATHFB010000264.1:0-2761 GCA_035318305.1 Steroidobacteraceae bacterium
GGCGGGCTATTTGAGTCTCTGGCTGGTATTCCACGCGTTCAAGCTGGTTACCGGCAAAGAGGGCATGGGCTACGGCGACTTCAAGCTGTTTGCCGCCCTGGGCGCCTGGTTGGGCTGGAAGGTGCTGCCTTTAGTCATCATCTTGTCCGCCGCCACAGGGGCCGTGCTCGGGCTCCTGATGATCGCGCTGCGCGGCCGTGACCGCAGCGCGCCGATGCCGTTTGGCCCCTACCTGGCCGCTGCCGGCTGGCTGGCCATGATGTACGGCGATTCATTGGTCGACGGCTACCTGCGCGTGTCGGGCCTCAAACATTAAGTCATGAATCCACGCCTGCGAATCGGCCTGACCGGCGGCATCGCAAGCGGCAAGAGCACCGTCACTCAGCGCTTCGCCGAGCTCGGTGTCCCCGTTATCGACGCCGACGTGGCGGCACGAAGCGTCGTCGAGCGCGGCAAACCGGGGCTTGAGCAAGTAGTGCGGCGTTTCGGGCCCGGCGTGCTCGACGCGCACGGCAACCTCGATCGGCCGGCGCTGCGAGCGCTGATTTTCAACGATTCCGGCTCGCGGCAAGCGCTGGATGCCATCCTGCATCCGCTGATTCGCGCCGACATGGAACAGCAAGCGGCTACCGCGACGGGGCCCTACTTGGTGATGGCCATCCCATTGCTGGTCGAGGGTGGGCGGGCATACGACCGCGTGGATCGAGTGCTGGTGGTGGATGTTGACGAGGCACTGCAGATTCAGCGAGTCCAAGCCCGCGATGGCTGCTCAGCGGACCAAGCCCGCGCGATTCTCGCCTCGCAGGCCAGCCGCGAGGCCCGTCTGGCGGCGGCAGATGACGTGTTGCGAAACTCCGGAAGCGTCGCGGATCTGCGTCAGGCGGTCGATCGCTTGCACGAGAAATTTTTACACTTGGCGCAAACTTCACCTTACCGAACAGATTTAACCTAAATCGAAGGTTTACCCTGGGGCTTGGGTTGGCTCACAATAGGAGCATGAACTCTTACCCTGACATTTCCCCCGAGGTAGATCCTGAGGAGGCGCCCGTCGTTTACGAGCAGCCCCTCAACGAGCGCATGCGGACTTTCCTGCGACTCGAGTTTCTCTACACCCAAGCCGCGTATCACACCGAGTCGCCCAGTCCCTGGAGTTCGCGCGCCGCCGTCTCGAGTCTGCTCGAGATCCTCGCGATCACCGCGCGCGGCGACTCACGCGGCGATGTGCTCAAGGAACTCGAGCGCCAAGTGAATGTGCTCAAGGAATACCAAACCAAGAGCGGAGTCGATCCGGCGCGGCTCAAGTCCTTGATGTCGAATCTGGTCAAGCTGCGCAACGACCTGTCGGCCATCGGCGGCAACTTCATGGCGCCCCTGCGCGATTCTGAATTTTTGAGCGCGGTGAAACACCGCAGCGCCATCCCCGGGGGCACCTGCGATTTCGACCTGCCGGACTATTCTTATTGGTTGAATCGGCCTGCGGAGGTCCGCGCCGTCGAATTCGACAGCTGGTTGTCCCTGATCCGGCCGCTGTGCGACAGCATTGTCGAGTTGTTATGGCTGACCCGGCAGAACGCCAAGTGCAAATCAGAAGTGGCCGTCGGCGGGATTTTCCAGTTGCAGTTCGATCGCGAGAATCCCTGCCAGTTGGTTCGCGTGGAGTTGCCCGCCGATACCGATTTGTTTCCGGAGATGAGCGCCAGCCAGCACCGCTGCACCATTCGCTTTTTGAATTGGCTGGATGCCACGGCGCGTCCGGCGCACATCGAGGTCGATGTGCCGTTTCTATTGACCTGCTGCGCTTAAACATTGGATTCAAGGGTCGATGGTAGCGATAGTCAAATGTCCCACGTGCCGGCGCGATGTGGAATGGTCGCCGGCATCGCAATTCAGGCCGTTCTGCAGCGACCGTTGCCGGCTCATCGATTTAGGCGCCTGGCTCACCGAGCAGCACAAGATCCCGGACGAACCCGGGACTGCGGAAGATCAAATGCATTCGGACTCTGCCGAGGAATCCTAGCGCGTGCAGCCTGAGTTCTGGCAGGAGCGTTGGCGCACGGCCCAAATCGGCTTTCATCAAGCGGCTGTTGATCGGCATCTGCAGGCCTACTGGCCAACGCTGAAGCTCGCCGCCGATAGCCGCGTTTTTGTCCCGCTGTGCGGCAAGAGTCTCGACTTGCTCTGGCTGCGCGATCAAGGTTATCGGGTGTCTGGCGTGGAGCTCTCCCCCGTCGCCGTGGAGGCGTTCTGCATGGAGCAAGGGATTCCTGCCCGGCGCCGCTCACTCGGCGACTTCGATGTCTATGAGGCCGAGCGGCTGACGCTTTTCCTCGGAGATTTCTTCAAGCTCACCCCTGCACTGCTCGGAAAACTGTCCGGCGTTTATGATCGCGCATCGCTGATCTCGTGGACACCGGCGCTGCGTGCAGCGTACGTAGAGCATGCTACGGCTCTCACCAATCCCGGAACCCAAACCCTGTTGATCGCTGTGGAGTATCCGCCAGCGCAAATGAGCGGCCCACCTTTCCCCGTGACGGGCGATGACGTCCACCAGCTATACGCCGCTCATCATTCCATTGAGCAACTAGCGCGGCACGAAATATTGGACCTCGAACCCAGGCTCAAGGCGCGCGGGCTGACCGAATTGCAAGAGGTCTGCTACCGGCTGACGCGACTGTAATACACTTCGCATTTCAAGCAATTATCACAAAGAACAGGGCTGACCTTCATGACCGACTCTCGTAACTCGGGCCGATACTTGGCG
>DATHFB010000265.1:0-3055 GCA_035318305.1 Steroidobacteraceae bacterium
AACCCGATGACCGCCGGACAGCCTTCGCGCGCCATCACGATGCATTCAGGATCCGTCTCGCTCAAGACGGCGAGCGCGTAGGCACCCTGCAGCTCGGCCACGGTCTTGCGCACCGCGGTCAATAAATCGGGGGATGCGGCCAGATGATGATGAATGCGGTGCGCGATGACCTCGGTGTCGGTTTCCGAGGTAAAGGCGTATCCCAAGCTCTTCAGTTCCGCGCGCAGCACCTCGTGGTTTTCGATGATGCCGTTGTGCACGATCGCGATATTGCCGCGCGATATGTGCGGATGCGCGTTGTCGGTCGTGGGTACGCCATGGGTCGCCCAGCGGGTATGCGCAATGCCGATCGACCCCTGGATGGGGCTGGCGTCCAGCGCGTCCTGGAGAATCTTCACCTTGCCGACGGTCCGCAGCCGGTCCAATTTCCCGTGGTCTAGGACGGCCAATCCGGCGGAGTCGTAGCCGCGGTATTCAAGTCGGCGCAAGCCCTCCATCAAAATGGGAACCACACTGCGCTCCGCCACCACGCCCACGATCCCACACATAGTCGGTACGGTCCTGAAATAAAGGGGTGCCTAGTGTGCCCGAGACGCTTAGGAAATCCAGGGCTTCCCACCCGCTGCTGGATAGCAAGCAATATTGTTTGCTAAGTACTATTAGTAACTATATAGTATTAGCCTATGGACGATAGCAACGGACGGAAATTTCAAAAAGAGCTCAACGGAGGCCTGGTAGGCCTGGTTTTGCTCGCGGTGCTCGCCGAATCGGACGAAGACCTGTACGGCTACGAAATCGCCAAGCGGCTGGCGAATGCCAATGACGGAACGTCCATTTTCAAGGAAGGCACCATCTATCCCGTGCTGCGGGCGCTTTCGGCGGGAGACCTGCTGACCAGCCGCATCGTTCCTTCCTACTCCGGTCCGCCGCGCCGCTACTACCGCATCACCGAGCAGGGCAGAGGCGTGCTCGCTGAATGGAAACTGATTTGGCGGGGTACCCGCGACTTCGTGGATCGATTTACAGAAACAGAAACTTCAAGAATAGGACATTCGTCATGAACCGCAGCGCGCCTCGCTCCATCGATCAGTACCTCCGGCAGCTACGCGAAGAACTCGCGGGCGCCGATGCGGCGCTCATTCAAGACGCACTGTACGACGCGGAGGAATATCTGCGCGCGGAAGTCGCGGCGCATCCGGATAAGTCCGAGTCCGACGTGCTCGAATTGATCGCCTCGACCTACGGCGCGCCCGATGAGGTGGCCGGCGCGTATCGCGACACCGAGGTCAAGGTGAAAGCCGCCATGGCGACGCCGCGCAAAGTGCCCAAGTCCAAGTTGGGTGCGTTCTTCGGCGTGTTCTTGGATCCTCGCGCCTATACCTCGTTGTTCTTCATGCTGTTGTGCCTGGCTACCGGCATCATTTACTTCGTGTTCGCGGTTGTCGGCCTGTCGCTGTCCGCGGGATTCGCCGTGTTGATCATCGGCGTGCCGTTCTTTCTCATGTTCGTGGCCGTGGGCCGCGTGGTCTCCCTGGCGGAAGGGCGCTTGATCGAAGCCATGACGGGCGTGCGCATGCCGCGGCGGCCGGTGTATCAGGGCAGCGCGCTTACGTTTTGGGCGCGCATCAGCGAGATGCTGCGCGACCGGCGCACCTGGACCACGATCGCCTACTTCGTACTGATGCTGCCCATCGGCATCCTCTACTTCGTGATTGCCGTGGTGGGACTATGCGTGAGTCTGGCGCTCATCGCGTTGCCGATCACGGTGATCTGCGCCCAAGCCGGCTGGTTCGGCATGGGCGGCGTCGAGGTCTTCTCCCAAGCCCAGCCCGAATGGCTGTTCGACAGCGGCATCGCCGTTCCCATCCTGGGCGTGGCGGGAGTGCTGTTGCTCACCTCGTTCATGCATCTGGCGCGCGGCGTCGGCAAGCTGCATGCCCTGTTCGCCAAGTCCATGCTGGTCGCTCGCGTTGCGCCCGGCACGGCCGAGTCCGCGGCGTCGGGAGCGGCGCTCGCGGCTCATTGAGAGGCGGGCAAGAAGAACTTCGCCAGGCGTTTGCCGGCGTCCGGCGCCAGCCCTTCGTTTTTGAACAACTCCAGCGCGTGAGCGTCGTGCAGGCTCAAGCCATCGGTTTCAATCAGCGCCCGCTTGTTGACCTGGTTGGCGTACCACGAGTTGCTCAATATGTCGGTGCAGAGCGCGGCGAGTTCCGCATCGAACTTATCGTCGGGAAAACAGAAATTAGCCAGGTGCATCGCCTCGGCCTGCGCGCCTGAATAGTTGCGGCAGCTGAACATCATTTCGGCGGCCTTCGGTCTCCCGATGCGATGCGGCAGCCGCATGCTCAGTCCCCACACCGGCGTCAGGCCCCATCGGGCGTACACGTCTGAAAATTGCGCTGACTCGGACGCGACGATGAGATCCGCCGCCAGCGCCAGTTCCAGTGAGCCGGTGGAGCAGTGGCCTTGCACAGCGGAAATCACCGGCTGCGGCAGATTCGCCACTTTTTGAATGACCTCCGAATGAAAGTGGGGCTTGGCGTGCGCCTTGACGTGCTCCAAGACCTCCTTCATGTCATAGCCCGCGGAGAAATTGGCGCCCGCACCGCGCAGGATCACGAGTCCGATGGTTTTGGTCTCGCGCGCAATCGCATCGACATGCTCTTCGAGCGCCTCGAACATGTCCTTGGAAAGCGCATTGAGCTTTTCGGGGCGGTTCAGAATGAGCGTTGCCGCGCCGCCGTCATTCTCCCTTCGGACTAGATCGCTCATCGCGCCTCCTCTTTACGATTCCACCACCCGCCGCCAAGCGCCTGAAACAACGCTGCCGTATCGGCGTACCGATTCGCTTGAGCCTGCACCGAACTCAATGCGGCCGTGTTGTAGGCCTGCTCCGCGTTGAGCACGGTTACCAAGCTGATGGTTCCCAGGGCCCGCTGTTTTTGCGCCAGATCGAATGTCTTTTTTGCCGCGCGCTCGGCCGTGGCGCTGGCATCGAGTGCATCGGCATCGGCTTTCAGCGCGCGCAGCGTATCGGCGACATTTTGGCATGCCA
>DATHFB010000266.1:0-20366 GCA_035318305.1 Steroidobacteraceae bacterium
CCGCGTAGTCGATTTTCAGCGGCGAATTCTCGATGTACAACCCAGCGTTGTTGACCAGGACATCGACCGCGCCGAGCTGCTCGACAACGCGCTGCCAGAGCAGCAGCGCCGATTTAGGATCCGACAGATCGGCAGCGAAGACGCCATGCCCGCTGCCGGCAAGACCCTGCAGGCACTCCTCAGCCGCATCGCGGTTGTTGCGGTAATGAACCGCGACGCGCGCGCCGCGTTGTGCAAGCTGCATGGCGATGACTCGACCGATGCCGCGCGAAGCACCGGTCACGAGCGCCACGGCCGCGAGGTTAGGGCGCGACGTCTTGCACCATGGCAGTCTTGATCGCTGAGATTTGAGCCCTGTCGGTGCTGCGCGTTTGGTACACCGCTTTGAGGAAGGATTCATCCCACGCGGTCAATCCGGGCGGCGCTTTGGCGGACCCGGAGAATAGATTCAGGATGGTGGGCGCTTCGGTTACATTCGCCTCCGGGCGAATTTGTGCGAGGCCGACCATGGCGACATAGGCCGCCACCTGGCCGAAGGAAACGTCCTTCAAGCGCCGTGTATCAACAATGGCAATGATCGATGACAGGGCGCGATAATTGTTGGTCTCGAGCTGCGTCGCCCTGGCCATTGTGGTGGTGCGGCCCTCCATGTTGCCGAGCGGCGTCCCGTCCAGATTATAGAACTCGGTGTTGTACCAGACGCGTATCGGGTTCGATGTGTTGAATTGACGGATCTTGGTTCCACCTTGATCAGCCTCATCGCCGAACATTCGCACGTCTCGCTTACTCCAAGCCTTGACCACGCCATCAGGATCCGAGGTCACGATGACATAGAAATTGCCCTTGCAATTTTGCGGCGCCAGCGGCGCGCCGGCCGCACCGGCGATTTTCGACACGCGCGAGAGAATGTATTCGCCATCCTTGCTCGGCATGCCCGCGACCAGGGGACACAGGGGAATTTGAGTTTGCCAGCGCGCGAGGGATTCGCCGCCCGGCTTGAGGGCGATCGCATTGACGAACGTCCTCACCTGGCGCTCCAGGGTCGCGCGGTCTTTTGGCGCCTCAATCGTTGTCGAGTCGATGTTCGCTTTTGGCGGTTCCGATGGCGGCGGCGTATCCGCAGCAGCTCCGAGGGCCAGCATGGACAGTGTCATCACGGCCAGCGCTCCGGCGCTTCGAGTTGTGCTTCCCATCACGATTGCCTGTATATCCACGGGTCCTCCCTTAAGGCTAGGTTCCCAACATTCGACGCGGAGGTCAATGTTGAGATCGCCGCTCAGCGACCCTAGTTTCTCCGCGGCGGGTTGTGTCCAGGGTTGCGACCGGGATTATCACCAGAGTCGTGACCAGGGTGGTGACCGGTATTGTCGCCAGGGTTGTGATGAAAGGGCGGCCGATGATGGGGATGGTCAGGCCTTCTTCGCGGCAGGAACGCAACCCCTTGAACGACGGTGTAGGAGTTGGCGGCGGTGTCGGCGCCTTGCTCGCCGTAGTCATCTTGGTCGGAGTAGCTATTTTGGTCGGCGTATGCCGGTGAATACTGCTGCGGCGGCGCATTGGTGCGTGCGTACCGAACCACCGGAGTCGGGTTCATGGTGTTGATCGAGCGCACTTCGAGCAGGGACGACTTGTCGCCGCAGGGGTTATTGGAGAAGGTCTTGACGCCGTTGGTCACGCATTGCCAAATCTGGCCGCTCTGCACCGCAGGTTCTTGCGCTTGGGCCGCCGGCGGTGGCACCGTGTCCGGGTCCGATACGGAAGTCGGCACCACTGCAGGCGCCGCCGCCACGGTTGCGACGGCCGGCTCGGCCGCCACGGTTGCGACGGCCGGCTCGGTCGCAACGGCTGCCGCGCTTGAGGCCGCAGGCAATGACGGTGAATTTGGCGCCGCCGCCCGCGCGCTTGCTGCTCCCTCTGGCGACAAACTGGGCGCCGCTGTTTTGCCGGCGGAAGCAACCGTGATGACGACCGCGACTGCCGCCACCGATAGTCCGCCTAAAACCCAGGGCAGCAAACCGGTTTGGTTTTTCATAGGCTTGATTATCCTCCCCCGATCAGGCGAGCGCGGCGGAATCAACAAGAATTAACCGTGAATTAACCCGCCATTAACCGTGGTACGGATATTTGACAGATTACGGTAGTCCGTACCGGGTCTTTTTGGGCATCGTGCTAAATTGCGGGAATGACAGCCTTCGACAGTCCCGTGGCACCTCCCGTGTTGCCGGCGCCCGTGCCGCAGCAACGCCGCCTGTCATTTTTCGAGTTCGTGCGGGCGCTGCGCGACAGCGCGATCACTTCTTTCGCACAAGAGGCGTACGAAAGCGACATCATCGAGAGGAAGATGTTTGGGCGTCGTTTGTTCGTCGTCAACGATCTGGCCGCGATCAAGTACGTTCTCATCGACAACGCGGCAAATTATCGAAAGACCGAGATCACGCGCCGGATTCTCGAACCGGGTCTTGGCAAGGGGCTGATTACCTCGGAAGGTGAGACGTGGCGGCAACACCGCCGCACCATGTCGCCGGCTTTTGATCACCGCAGCATTGCTTCTTATACGCCCGTCATGACCGGCGCCGCGGAGGAACTCATTGCCGAGTGGGGCAGGGTGCCGGCCGGCACGGGCATCGACGTGTCCACGGCGATGATGGAAGTTACGCTCAACATCATTTCGCGCACCATGTTCTCCAGCGACTCCGACGACATCGTTACCATCATGGGACGCAGTGCCGGGCGCTATCAGGTGGAAATGCGCCCAAATATTCTGGATATGATGGGTTGGCCGAAATGGCTGGCAGCGCTGCCGCGCTTCGGCGTCGCCAAAAGGACGCTGGGTGAGTTCGACCGGGTGATCGATCGACTGATCGAAGAACGCGCGCGCAATCCTGGCAGCGGGCCTAAAGATCTACTGGCACGCTTGATTGCGGCGCGCGACGAGCAAACCGGCGGAGGCATGTCGGCTCAAGAAGTACGCGACCAAGTCATCACGATCTTTTTGGCAGGTCACGAGACCACCGCCATGGCCATGACCTGGACTTGGTTTCTCTTGTCGCAGCATCCGGCCGAGGAAGCAAAGCTGCACGCCGAGTTGGATGCCGTGCTCGGCGGCCGCGTGCCGAATCACGACGATCTGAGCAAGCTGACCTATACGCGCATGGTGGTCGAAGAGTCCATGCGGATTTATCCGCCGGTGCACACCATGGCGCGGCAGGCGGTGGCCGATGACACACTCGTGGGCCGGCGCATACCGAAGGGTTCGACCGTGATGATCGTTCCCTGGCTGCTGCATCGACACGTCAAGCTTTGGGAGAATCCGGGACGATTCGATCCGGAACGCTTCTCACAGGAGCGCTCGTCCACCCGCGCGCGCTTTTCCTATCTCCCATTCGGCGGGGGCAAGCGGATTTGCATTGGCGCTGCATTCGCCCTGGCCGAAGCGACCATTCTGCTCGCGACTCTGGCGCAGCGTTTCAGCCTACGGGTCGTGCCGGGACACCCGGTCGAGCCCCAAGGCTTGATCACCCTGCGCGCTCGCCATGGAATGAAAATGCTGCTGACGCCCAGGGCAGGGCCATAATTAAAAAAATATAGTAAAATCAAAAATATACGCTATTTTTCTCGATTTTCAGTCTTTTCTGAGCGGCAATTTTTAAAAACCCGGCTTGCCCCGCTGGCAGCAGGTGCTATTCTGGATCCGGAACCTTCCCCGCAGCCCGATCCTTAAGCGCCAAATGGTCGCTTAAGGCCAGGGACAGCCAACAATAATAATTGGCTGACTGCGAGGAATCTTTTCCCTGATGCGAGGGTCTGACGGGTTCTAAGCCTACTGGCCAGGTTCAGTTGCGCTCGGGTTAGTCCAAAGTCCAAGCGCGATCGATGGCGGGCTACGCGGTGATCCGCGTAGCCCGTTTTTTCATCTACGCACCGCGTTGTGTAATCTTCCCGAGCATGAACCCTATTTTTGACGCCGATTGCAGGCGCTGCCCGCGTCTCGCGGCATTTCTCGATGCCGTTCACGCCGAAGAACCCGACTACTACTGCCGCCCGGTGCCGCCGTTCGGCGACCCGCTCGCGCGCATCGTTCTGGTCGGCCTGGCGCCCGGCATGCATGGCGCCAACCGGACCGGCCGGCCCTTTACAGGCGATCATGCCGGCATATTGCTTTACCGCACCCTGCACAAGTTTGGACTGGCCTCGGGCCCCGAATCGATCACTGCCGATGATGGGCTCGAGCTCAAGGACGCGCGAATTACCAACTCGGTAAAGTGCTTGCCGCCGGCCAACAAGCCGCTCCCCGCGGAGGTCAAGGAGTGCAACGCCTACCTGCGGGCGGAGCTTCAGCAAAGCCGCAGCGCCCGGGTGATTTTGGCGCTCGGCGCGATTGCGCACGCGGCAGTACTTCGGGTATTCGACCTGCCGCCCGCGGCATTCCGATTTGCGCATGCGGCCGAGCACGACTTGGGCGCGGGGCGGGTGTTGCTCGACTCCTATCATTGCAGCCGCTACAACACGCAAACACGGCGCCTCACCACGGACATGTTCGAGGCGGTGATTCAAAGGGCGCGGGATCTGGCGCTCACGCCGTGAGTACCGAACTGTCCACGCCGCAGGTGCGCTTCGACGCCAAGGTGTTCGTCGATAGCCTTCCGGGGCGCCCCGGCGTTTACCGAATGCTGGACGGGGAGGGGCAGATTCTCTATGTCGGCAAGGCCCGCAACCTCAAGGCCCGGGTCGCTTCATATTTTCAGCCGAGCAATGTTCAACCCAAGGTGCAGGCGCTGATCGCAAAGACCGTGAACATGGAAGTGACGATCACGAACTCCGAAACCGAAGCGCTGCTGCTTGAATACAACTTGATCAAGAAGCATCGCCCGCGATTCAACGTGGTTTTGCGCGATGACAAGAGCTTTCCGTACCTGCATTTGGAGACCAACCACGAGTTTCCGCGCTTGAACTTTTACCGTGGTTCACGCAAGGAGCCCGGCAAATACTTCGGGCCGTACCCGTCAGCCGGTGCCGTGCGCGATACGCTGCAGCAGCTGCAGAAATTATTTCGCATACGCAATTGCGACGATACCTACTTCGCCAATCGCTCCAGGCCCTGTCTGCAGTACCAGATCCAGCGCTGCACCGCGCCTTGCGTCGGTCGCGTGTCCAAGGAGCACTATGCGCGCGATGTGGGCGCGGCGATCAAAGTGCTGGAAGGCCGCAACGACGAGGTGAGCGAAGATCTCGGCCGGAGGATGGAAGCCGCAGCCGAGCGGCTGGAATTCGAGGAGGCCGCGCAGATTCGCGACCAACTGGCGAAGCTCAAGGTCATTCAAGCCCAACAAATCGTCACCGCGGGCGCCGATCATGATGCGGACGTCATCGCCATCGCCGCCGCCAATGGCGAGTACTGCGTGGCGCTGATGTTCGTGAGAGCGGGCCGCAGCTTGGGCAGTACCACGTTTTTCCCGAAGGCGCCGTTTGCTGAGCTGCCGGAGGTTCTTGCGGCCTTTGTCATGCAGTATTATCTGGAACGTGACGCGCCGGCGGAGATCATCGTGGAGCAAGACTTCGATGAAATGCAGCTGCTGGAATCCACGCTGGCGGAGCGCTTGTCGCACAAGGTGCGAATTTCTGCTTCGGTGCGCGGCATTCGCGCGCGCTGGCTGGAGATGACGCGCAACAACGCGGAGCAGGCACTCACCATGCGGCGCCTGGCGCGTGCCGGCATCGAGTCAAGCCTCGAGGACTTGCGTGACGCCTTCGATCTGGAGGAGGCGCCGAATCGCCTGGAGTGCTTCGACATCAGCCACACCGGGGGCACGGATACTGTTGCATCCTGCGTGGTGTTCGGCGTGGAAGGGCCGCTGAAGAATGATTATCGCCGCTTCAACATCAGCGGCATCCAACCCGGCGATGACTATGCGGCGATGTACCAGGCATTGACGCGGCGCTATAAACGGATCCGCGACGGCGAAATCATCAAGCCGGATGTGCTTTTGATCGACGGCGGCAAAGGGCAGTTGGCGGAAGCAGCCAAGGTTCTCGACGAATTGGGCGTCGAGGGAATTACTCTGATCGGCGTCGCCAAGGGCGTCGATCGGCGGGCCGGCCAGGAACAACTGTTCTTGTTGGGCCAGGATACGCCCACTATACTGGCACCGGACTCGCGTGCATTGCATCTGATTCAACGCGTGCGCGACGAAGCGCATCGCTTCGCAATTGCGGGGCATCGCCGAAAACGGGCCAAACGTCACAGCCAGTCGATACTCGAAACCATCCCGGGTTTGGGGCCGGTGAAACGGCGCGAACTCCTAAAGCAGTTCGGTGGCCTACAAGGAATACTTCGTGCCGGCATCGATGACTTCATCCAGGTTCGCGGCCTTGGGCGGGAGCTTGCCCAGGTAATTTATGAACACCTCCATCCCGGCCGCTAAGCCTAAGTCTCATTGGAACCTGCCAAACACGCTGACGTGGTTGCGCATTCTGATGATCCCGGGCGTGGTGGTGCTGTTTTACTTGCCTTTCTGGTGGGCGCATCCGGCCGCGGGCGTCGGCTTTGCGCTGGCGGGCATCACCGATACCTTGGACGGCTATTTTGCGCGCAAGCTCGGGTTGACCTCGCGGCTCGGTGCGTTTTTAGATCCCGTCGCCGACAAATTGATCGTCGCGGCAGCTCTGGTGCTGATTGTCAGCGCCGATCCCCGCTGGTTCATCGCCATCATGGCGACCGTGATCATCGGCCGCGAAATCGCGGTCTCCGCACTGCGCGAGTGGATGGCGGAGATCGGCGCCCGCGGCCGCATCAAGGTCTCGATGTTGGGAAAGTACAAGACCATCATGCAAATCACCGGGCTGTCGATGATGCTGTTTCGGCACGATCTGCTAGGCATCCCCATCTACAAGCTCGGGCTGGTGCTCACGGCCGTGGCGGCGGTGTTGACCCTGTGGTCCATGATCCTATACCTGCGATTGGCATGGCCCGAATTGCGGGACAGCTCGAGCCTGTAGCCGCGCGAGCGTCGCGCGGCGAGAACATCGCGGATCAAGCGGGACTCGCAAGTACCTGGGGAGCGGTGGCCAGCCTATCGATGGCGGAAATTCTCGGCCAGTTCAATGCCTTAGCTGCATTTTTCACAGACTTCTTCTTGACTCCCAGCGTTACGGCCCTACAATTGCGCGTCTGTTTAGTGCGGGAATAGCTCAGTTGGTAGAGCGCAACCTTGCCAAGGTTGAGGTCGCGAGTTCGAGCCTCGTTTCCCGCTCCAATATTTTCTTTTACGCGTCGTGCAGCGGAGTTCCGACCGGGTTTGAGGCCTGGGCGGAGCACACAACGCCCCTCTTGGCCGGCAACATCCTTCCGCTATCGGAACCTGTCAGTTCCTGTCGCACTCGAACGGGTCACTTGCTGTCTATTTCAATGTTGTCTTTGCGTCCGCTATTGGTGACTGAGATCATGATCCCGATGCCGATCAATATCGCGACTCCGATCAAAGTCCACGCGGTGCCGATGCGCTCCAAAATGCCCAATTTCCAGAGCGCGGCCAGGAGGCCACCAATCAGCACAACGAAACCAAGAAGATACATGCCGGCCCATTTCATGATCAATCTCCCGATAAAATCAGATTCCCATGCCGGCAGGATACCTACCGACGCAGGTGCGGTCTGTTTGGCAGCGAACGCTCGAGGCGCGAATTTTTCGCGGCACCTTGGCATGCGATAAGAAATTGACAATTTCGAGGCAGACCAGTAACTTGCGGCACCCCCGGCAAGTCCGGGGTTTGCTGTTTTTGATGCTGGGCTAAGTGGCAGAGTGGTCATGCAGCGGCCTGCAAAGCCGTGTACGCCGGTTCGATTCCGACCTTAGCCTCCACACACCAACGCGCTGACAGGAACAGGTAGAATCCAAGCCCATGTCCGAGGAAGTGTCGAATTTAACGGCCCTGCGCGCGCCGCCATCGCCCAACTCGATCGATTTGCGGCGCATCGGCGCGCATCCCGACCAATGGTACCCGCTCGCGTGGTCCGATGAACTGAAAATCGGCAAGACCTTGGGGCGGCGTTTCGCGGGCGATCCCATCGTGCTGTATCGCGGCAGCAGCGGACAGGTATTCGCGCTGGAAGATCGCTGCGCGCATCGCCAGGTTCCCCTGCATTTAGGAGTGGTCAGCGGCGATGACCTGAAGTGCCACTACCATGGCTGGGTCTACAATTGCAGCGGCAAGTGCGTCAACGTGCCTTACATGGGGCCCGAGCGTTTGCCCGCCGGTGTCAAAAGCTATCCCGCCCGTGAAATCGACGGTTTGATCTTCGTCTTCCCCGGTGATGCCGCGCTCGCCGAAAGCCGCGCGCCTGCAAGTCTCGGCTCCTCGCAACGCAAGGACTACAAGACGCGCCGGTTGAATCGCGAAGTCGCCTGTCATTACACCTTCATGCACGAAAACCTTTTCGACATGAATCATCAATTCATGCACCGCAAACAGATGGGCTCGATCAGGGCCCGTTGCCTGGGCCGCAATCACGGCGAGAACTGGGCGGAAGTGGAATACAGTTTCAGCCGCACCGAGGGAAAATCATCGGTCGGCGAGCATGTCATCGTCGATTTGATGCGCAAGCGCGGTGAAGCAAAGAAGGATTTTTCCGACCACATGCGTATCCGCACGGATTACCCGAGCCAGAGCCTGAAAGTCTGGGTCGGGCGCGACATCAAGCAATCCGACGATCCGGTGCTCGACGTATGGCTGGGCTACACGCCGCTGGATGCGGAGCAGCGCACCAACCGCACCTACGGCTATCTTTCGGTGAAGAAACCGGGCTTCCCGGGCATCATTCACGCGGCGTGGCCGTTCGTGACCTGGTTTACCGAGAATATTTTTCGCGAAGACAAGGACATCGTGGAATACGAGCAGAGAGCGTATGACGCGCAAGGGGCCGATTGGAACAACGAAGTATTTCCGCCGATCAGAGATTTGCGCGGCGTGCTGGCCCGCTGCGGCGTGCCGATGAAGTAGCGGCTAACCCCGGCCGCAACCAGTCCCGAGCTTGCGAAATCCTCCGATACATGTGCAGGCGTTGTATTGCATTTTGATGATAAAGCACGATCTGTCGTAAAATTGAAACGACTAGCCGATACCGCGATGCCCTTATGCTAAACCCAGAACCCTCAACACATGCCAGCAGTTCAGTTTCGCGTCCATGGGACGCTCGACTTGCGCGCCGTTTGGTGGCGCCGCTCATCCATAGCTGGGTCACGCCCAACCATCTGACCACTTTGCGCTTAGGCGTCGGATTGGCCGCGGCCGCAGCCTTTGCACCGGGAAGCTACGGCTGGTCCAATCTCGCCGCGCTGCTGCTGGTGCTGTCGAATTTTCTGGATCACACCGACGGCGAACTGGCGCGCATGAGCGGCAAGACCAGCCGTATCGGTCATCTCTATGATTTAGCCAGCGATGCGGCCGTCACCATCCTGCTGTTCATCGCGATCGGTGTCGGCCTGGCTGGAAAGCCTGGCGTTGATCTGATTTTCCCGCCGGCGGCTCTCGGCGTGGTGGCCGGCACCGCGATCGCATTGATTTTCTTTCTGCGGATGCGCATCGAGGAATTGCACGGCAAGACCGCGACACGGCAGGCCTCGTTGGGCGGCTTTGAGACGGAAGATGTGCTGTATCTGTTCCCATTGGCGACCTTGAGCAATGCTTTGGCGCCGATGCTGCTGGGGGCTTCGATCTGTGCACCTGTGTTCGCCATTTGGGTGGTGATCGACTATCAACGGGCGCTGCGCCGAGATCGCCGCATGGCTGCCGAGGTCGCCGGATAAGCGTGGCGGCGACTGCAACCGGAGTCGGGCAGCCATTCATTTCGCGTTTGGATTCTCTCGACCTGCACGGCTTGCGCGGCGAGTACTCCGCGCAGGGCTCTTTTCTATATGTCGAGAAATTCCTGCCGGCCGACATTACGGCGCAGCTCATCGCTGCCGTTGCCGCGGTCGAAGGTTCGATCAATCGCAACTACCTGCCCGGACACAAGCAGGGCGGAAGTGTCAGCCGCCATATGATCGACCAACGAGCGCCGGTCATTGCCGAACTTTATCGTTCAACGGCGCTGCTCGCCTGGTTGGAGCAACTGACGGGAGAGCGATTACAACTCTCGCCGCCTGACGATCCGCACGCCTACGCGCTCTATTTTTATACGAAGCCGGGCGATCATATCGGCTGGCATTACGACACGTCGTATTATGCGGGCCGTCGCTACACGCTGCTGCTGGGCGTGATCGACGACTCCTCGTGCCGCCTGGACTACGAACTGCACACACGGGAAAAAGGCGCTTCGGTGGCGTCAGGATCGATCAAGATCCCGCCCGGCGGCTTGGTCGTTTTCGATGGCGATGCTGTGCGGCATCGAATTACGCCGTCGCTGCCGGGGGAAACGCGAGTGTCCTTGACCTTCGAATATGTGACCGATCCGCATATGCACCCGTGGTGGCGCCTCATCTCCAATATGAAGGACGCCTTTGCCTATTTCGGTTTTCGCCAGGTATTTCATCGCCTCAGGGGCCGGGGCGAATGACGAGGACGGCGAGCTGGCTGTTGAGCGTCGGCGTGCTGCTGTTCGTCGGCGTGCTGCTGTCGCAGGACCTGCCGGCCATCATGGCAACTCTTGCCCATGCCGGTTGGGGACTGCTGCTGGTCGCCCTATTTCATCTATTGCCGCTGGTGCTCGATGCGATCGCGATTTGCGTGCTTTTCGAGCAGGGATCGAGCCGAACTCCGTACCTCGATTCGCTGCTGGCGCGCTGGGTGGGAGAGTCGGCCAACAGCCTCATGCCGGCCGGACAGATTGGCGGTCCGGTATTGATGGCCCGGCATTTAGCCCAGCGCGGCATGCGCATGGAAGACGCCGCCGCCGCGATCACCGTCAGCACCACCTTGCAGACCTTTGCACAGATCGCATTTGCGCTGATGGGCGTGATATTGCTCAGTGCGCACACCGGTCTTTTCTCACCCGGGGCGCTGCGCACGTCGGTGCTGATTGCGAGCGGCTTTCTGGCGGTGCAAGTGGGCGGGTTTTATCTGATCCAGCGGCGCGGAATGTTCAGCAAGCTCATGCGCGCGGTGCGGCGCTTTTCGGGCAAGCGCGATTGGTCGCGGCGGGTCTCCCAGGCGCAAGCCATCGATCTTGCCGTGGAGGGGACCTATCGGCGCAACGGCGCCGTCACGATGAGCTTCTTGCTCAGCTTGGTCGGTTGGATCGTCGGCACGGGCGAGGTCTACCTGATTGCTTTGTTCCTCGGAACGCCGGTGAGCTGGCGCGAAGCATTGCTGCTCGAGAGTCTGGGTCAGGCGATTCGCGGCGCGGGCTTTGCGATCCCCGGCGCCCTGGGTGTGCAAGAAGGCGGTTATTTGCTGCTCGGACCGCTGGCAGGCTTGTTGCCCGACGCGGCATTGGCATTGTCGCTGGCAAAGCGCGCACGTGAATTGTTATTGGGCCTGCCGGGACTGCTGTATTTGCGTTTTTCCTCGCGCGCCGTCGGTACCCCCGTCGGCGCCGCTCCGCCTTGAGTTACCATCCCTAACGCTTGATGTATGAAAGGATTTTGATGCGCGCGATCATTTTGGCCGCCGGGCGAGGTGTCCGTCTGCAAATGCCCGAGGACAGCCAACTGCCGAAATGTCTGTTGCGCTTCGATGGCATGACGCTGCTCGAGCGCCATTTGCGTATGCTGAAAAACGCCGGCGTCGAGGACGTGGCGATTGCAGTGGGTTTTCGCCACGAGCTGGTGGAGGCTGAACTGACGCGTTTGAGTTGGAGACCTCGCCCGGAGCTCGTGATCAACATGCAGTTTGAGCTCGGCAGCGTTCTTACGGTGCATGCCGCCGCCCGCGCCATGACGCGCGGCGGCGATATCTTATTGATGGATGCGGATGTGCTGTACGACGAACGTATTTTGAGCGCGCTGGTGGCGGGGAACGGCCCGGTGAACCGTCTGCTGATCGATCGCGATTTCGAGGCTGGAGATGAGCCGGTCAAACTGTGTCTGCGGGCCGGCGTGCCGGTCGAGCTGCGCAAGCAGTTGGCAGCCGACCTGAAATTCGACACCATTGGGGAATCGGTCGGGTTTTTTCGGTTCGACCAAGGCGGTGCGCGGCGTCTCGCGGCTTTGGTTGCGGACTACGTCGACACGGGGCGTGCGCACATGCCGCATGAGGAAGCCGTGCGCGATCTACTCAGAGAGAGGAGCCAAGTGCTCGAAGTTGCCGATGTCACGGGATTGCCGTGGATCGAAATTGATTTTCCCAACGACGTCGTGCGCGCAGCTCGTGATGTGCTGCCGCAGCTCAAGCCCTTATCGGGAGGTAATCCATGAATGTATCAATTCGCCCTCAAGCAGGCGCCGTCCATCAGACGAACGCCAAGAGTGGCGCGCAAACGCGCACCGCGAAATTGCGCCGGATGCTG
The DNA here is from genome assembly GCA_035318305.1 of Steroidobacteraceae bacterium. GTDB lineage: Bacteria > Pseudomonadota > Gammaproteobacteria > Steroidobacterales > Steroidobacteraceae > Bog-1198. Next base: position 12,442 of record DATHFB010000266.1, read on the forward strand.
CACAGTGCGGAACTCGAGTTCCTGATGGAGGCGCACAACGGACTGTCCGCGCGCATCGTACGTGAGGCCGGATTCAAGGGGATTTGGGCTTCAGGACTGTCGATTTCGGCGCAGTTCGGCGTACGTGACAACAACGAGGCAAGTTGGACGCAGGTCGTCGATATGCTCGAGTTCATGGCCGATGCCAGCGATCTGCCGATACTGTTGGATGGCGACACCGGTTACGGCAACTTCAACAACATGCGCCGTCTGGTGCGTAAGCTCGAGCAACGGGGTATCGCCGGTGTCTGCATCGAGGATAAGCAGTTTCCGAAGACCAACAGCTTTTTGAATGGAGAACGCCAGCCGCTCGCCGACATCGAGGAATTTGTCGGCAAGATTGCCGCCGGCAAGGATACTCAGCAGGATCCGAATTTCTCGATCGTTGCACGTGTCGAGGCGCTGATTGCAGGCTGGGGGATGGATGAAGCACTGCGCCGCGCCGAGGCCTATCGGCTCGCCGGTGCGGACGCCATTCTCATTCACAGCAAATTGTCGAAGCCGGACGAAATAGTGAAGTTCGCCAAGGAGTGGGCGCGGCGCTCGCCTTTGGTGATCGTGCCGACGCGCTACTACAGCACGCCCACCGAGGTATTTCGCCAGGCCGGGATCAGCACGGTGATCTGGGCCAATCATCTGGTGCGTTCGGCGGCTTCCGCGATGCAAAGCGTCGCGAAAGAAATCTTCGAGAGCCAGACCTTGGTGAACGTCGAAGATCGCATCGCTTCGGTCAATGAGATCTTCCGCCTGCAGGATGCGGACGAATACTCCGCCGCAGAGCGGCTTTATCTATCAAATTCAGGCGCGCCGCGCGCCGCCGTCGTGCTGGCGGCCGGGCGCGGCCGCGGCCTGGAGGCCCTTACCGTCGATCGACCCAAAGTCATGCTGCCGATTGCCGGCAAGCCGCTGCTGCGGTGGTTGGTCGATGGTTTCAAGAAGGAACATATCAACGACATCACGGTGGTCGGCGGCTATAGGGCCGACGCGATCGATACGGCCGGCATCAAACTGGTCGTCAACTCGCGATACGCGCAGACCGGCGAACTGGCCTCGCTCGCCTGCGCCGTGGAAGCACTCGATTCCGATGCGGTTATTGCCTACGGCGATTTATTGTTTCGAAGCTACGTGCTGCGCGACTTGGTGGAATGCAAAGCAGATTTTTCGGTCGTGGTGGATTCACTCATGACCGGCAGCAGCAATCACACCGTGCGCGATTTCGCATACTGCTCCCGCGGCGACGATCGGGGATTGTTCGGCACGCCGGTGCTCCTGAAGCGCGTGACCAGTGCAGCCGATGCCGAGGGCATACCACAGGGACGCTGGGTGGGGATGCTCAACGTCAGCCGAGCCGGATTGGTCAAACTCAAGGCGGTGCTGGCTGAATTGCGAGCCGGGGACGGTTTCGACACGCTCGACATGCCGGCGTTGTTGAACGCGCTCATCGGCGCAGGGGCGGCCATCGAAGTGCTGTACGTGCACGGCCACTGGCGAGGAGTCAATGATTTGGACGACCTGCGTCAGGCGGTGGACTTCGCCCACGAGCAGGCGCCGTTTGATCGATGATTGAAGCGCGGCACTTCGTCGAAGCAGCGCGCGAACGAGGCTTTCACTGGTATGCGGGCGTGCCGTGCTCTTTCCTCACGCCCTTCATCAACTACGTCCTACAGGACCCGTCGCTGCACTATGTTTCAATGGCGAACGAAGGCGATGCCGTTGCTTTGATTGCAGGCATCTCGATCGCAGGCGATGCCGGCGTGCCGCATCGGCGCGGCATCACCATGATGCAGAACTCGGGACTGGGCAACGCGGTCAGTCCGCTGACCTCCCTGACCTGGACGTTTCGATTGCCGCAGTTGCTGATTGTGACCTGGCGCGCTCAACCGGGCATCGCTGATGAGCCGCAGCATGCCTTGATGGGGCCGATTACTCCGGACATGTTGGAGACCATGCAGATACCCTGGGAGTTGTTCCCCACGGAAACCGCGGAAATCGGCCCCGCCCTGGATCGCGCGACCGCACACATGGATCGGACCGGGCGCCCTTACGCATTGGTGATGCAAAAGGGCAGCGTTGCTGCCCATTCATTGAAAAGCGGCGTGGGTGCGTTCGCCGAGCGATCGACCGCGTCGCGGGCAGTGATTGCACCGCACCGTGTGGCACTCGAGGCGAGAGCGTCCCGAGAGGATGCCTTGCGCCTGGTGGTCGCGCAGACACCGGTCGCCTCCACCGTGCTGCTGGCCTCCACCGGATTTTGCGGCCGCGAATTGTATGCGATCGATGATCGCCCGAATCACCTCTATATGGTCGGCTCCATGGGTTGCGTTTTGCCGCTGGCGCTGGGGCTTGCGTTGGCTCGCCCGGACCTGCGCGTGCTGGCCCTGGACGGCGACGGCGCCGCGCTGATGCGCATGGGCGCTCTCGCCACCGCGGGGGCGTACGGGCCGCCGAATCTGTTGCATCTGCTGTTGGACAACGGCGTGCACGATTCTACCGGCGGCCAGGCGACGGTCTCGCCCCATGTTGCATTCTCTGATGTGGCCGCCGCCTGCGGCTACGCCTCATCGATGGAAACCGATGATTTGGTGCGAATCTCTGCCTGGCTCAACGATCCGCCGTGCGGCGGTGCCCGCTTTGCACGGTTGCTCATCCGCGCGGGGGCTCCCGCGGATTTGCCGCGCCCCTCCATGACACCGGTCGAGGTGAAAACGCGCCTCATGCAACACATCGGCGTGCGGGCCGGAGTTTCCTAGTGCTGCTGCTCAATCCCGGGCCGGTCACCTTGAGCGAGCGCGTGCGCCGCAGTCTGCTGCAGCCGGATCTGTGTCATCGCGAGAGCGAATTTTTCGACCTGCAAGACGAGGCGCGCACGCGCCTGCTGTCGACCTACTCGCTGGACGGTTCGCAATGGGCGGCAGTCTTGATGACAGCGTCCGGCACCGCTGCCGTCGAGAGCATGGTGGCGGCGTTGGTGCCGAAAAATGGCCGGCTGCTGATCGTCGAGAACGGCGTCTATGGCGAGCGCATCGCGCTGATCTGCGCGCAGTACGGAATTGACCATGAGCGTTTCGTTGGAGATTGGCTGCGAGCGCCGGATTGGGACGCGATTGCGGCGAAACTCAAGAATCAGCCGAAGGATGCCGGCTTTACGCATGTCGCCGTGGTTCATCATGAAACCACGACCGGCAGGCTCAACGATCTTCACGCCCTGTTGAAGTTGTGCCGCGACCATGGCGCCGGATTGTTGGTCGACGCCGTGAGCAGTTTCGGCGCTGAGGCAATCGACTTTGACGACCCAGCGCTGTCGGCGGTGGCCGCGACTGCCAACAAATGCTTGCACGGAGTCCCGGGAGCGGCATTCGTGATCGTTCGGCGCAGCGCTTTGAAGAATGCGGCGAGCCGCACGTACTATCTTGATTTGGGCAGGCTTGCCCGCTTGCAGGATGAGCGCAACACGCCCTTTACGCCGGCCGTGCATGCCTACTATGCACTGGTCGAAGCGCTGCGCGAGTACGCTGAGCAGGGCGGTCGGCATGCCAGATATCAGCACTATGCTGCATTGGCCGAACGCGTGCGTGCCGGGCTTGCGGCACTCGGAATCGACGCGCTCCTGCCGGCTGAACAATCTTCTGTCGTGCTGAGGGCCTATCGCCTGCCGCCGGGCATGACCTACGCACAATTGCACGATGCGCTCAAGGCCGAAGGATTCGTCATCTATGCGGGGCAGGGCAACTTGTCCAAGACCCTGTTTCGAATCTCGACCATGGGCGATATCACATCGGCGGATATCGACCGGCTTTTGCAACGCTTCGCGCGGTTGCTCGCGTGAGAGGTCTGCTGATCGCGGTTGCTGCCGTGGCCTGCATGGCGCCGACGACGCCTTGCTGGTCGGACAACCCACCTGGGGACGCCGGCACCCAAGTGCCGGTGCCGCAAGGGCCCATCCCGATTCCGCCGCCGGTGCCTAAACCAGGGTGGACGAAGTGGTTCAATCCGGAGACCGCGCCGTTCATCCCGGTCCCGGAGATTGCGGTTGATCCCGATAGCGGTACGACGCTGGGATTGATTCCCACCTGGGTCACCACCGATGAAAATCGCAACGTCAGGCGCATCGTTGCGCCCGATATTATCTATAACCCCAATTTCGGGTTCGGCGTGCACGGCCGCATCTACGCGTATTCCTCGGCAGACAAGCAATGGTCGGCCGTGGTGGGAATCAAGGAGAGAGTGGAGCGCGAATTTGACGGTGAATATCAGATCGGCCGATCGCGCGAGGATCGGTGGTCCATGAACTATAGTTTGATATACGACCGCGACGGCACGCCGCGATTTTACGGTATCGGCAATCAAACGCGCTCGAGCGCCCAAACCACTTACATTGGCGAGCAGGACTTCGGACAGGTACAGATCGGCCTGAACCTGAACCACACCTGGCAAATTCTCTATACCGTGCGTCTCAAGGTACTGGACGTGCTGCCGGGAGCACTGGACGATGTGCCTTCCGTTCAAACGCGATTTCCGGAAACTCTAGGCGCCGATAAACAATTGCTCAATCGCGTCTCCCTGGTCTATGACACACGCGATGACCTGGCGGTGCCCACTCATGGCATGAAATGGGTCGTGTACGTCGGTGCTGCCTCCAAACAGGGCTTGATCAACGATTCCTCGTACAGTGAAGCGGGAATCGACGGCCGGGGAATCATTCCGCTGGATTCCAACACGGTTTTGGCGGCGCATATATCGTTGCGCTACATGCCCACGGCACGCGATGTGCCGTTCTGGGCCCTGAGCAGTCTCGGCGGCGGTCAGAGCGAGATCGGCGGCGATCAGCCGCTTCGCGGCTTCGGCGCCGGCCGTTTCTACGATCGAAATTCCTTTTCGACCACGGTGGAAATGCGCCGTAAAGTGTATACCTTTGACGCAGTCACCACCGCGCTCGACATCGAAGTCGCGCCCTTCGTGGATTTCGGCCGCGTCTTTTCGCGCACCAGCACCGACCCTCTGGATCATCTGCATCCCGTGGTGGGGGTTGGATTTCGCGGCATCGCGAGACCCTTCGTGGTGGGCTATGTCGACATCGGCTACGGCAGCGAAGGCGCCGCCGTGTTCACAGGACTCAATTATCCTTTCTGATTCTCTTCCGCAGCTGGAACCGCGTTGCCCTCGGCAGTTTTTTCCGGCTGCAGCTCGATGATTTCGTACCAAATGGCGTTGAGCACGGCAAATGACAGTGCCAGGCCGGTGCCGAGAATCCAGCTGAAGTACCACATCAGTACTCGCCCTCGTGTTCGTGCATATTCTCAAGCGTGACGCGGCCGCGTAAAACCCGGAACACCCAACTGGTGTAGGCCAGAATGATCGGCAGGAATACGCCCGCCATGCCGAGCATGATCAATAATGTCTTCGCGCTGCTGGAGGCGTCCCACACCGTCAGGCTTTGATTCGGAAAGGTGGAGGAGGGGAGCAAGAACGGGAACAGCGCGAAGCCGCCCGTCAAAATTGTGCCGGCTTGGACCAAGACGCTCGCCATGAACGCGGCGCCGGCGTGCCGCAGGTGCAGCAGGGCGTGCGCGGCCAGCGCCCCGAAGACGGCACACGCCGGGGCCGCCCACATCAACGGCCACGCATGAAAGTTGCCGAGCCAGGCGCCGGCCACGATCGTCACCGTCTTTCGCATGGGATTGGACGGTCCCGCGTGGTCCATCACGCTGGTCACTTGGTATCCACCCAGCGTTGAGGACACCCAGACGCCGGCTGCCAGAAATGCCACGAGAAAAATCGCGGAGGCGGCACGCCCCACGGTACGCGCGCGGGCGGCCATCGGCTCACCGACCTTCATGGCGGCATAGGCATTGCCGTGCAATACCAGCATGGATAGGCTGATGATTCCACCCAGCAACGCGAAGGGATGCAGCAGGCTGAAGAATCCACCCGTTACCACCGGCCGCTGCATGTCGTCGAAGTGAAACGGCACCCCGAGAAACAAATTCGCGAATGCGACGCCAAACAACAGCGCGGGTACGCCGCCGCCCAGGGTCAATGCCGCATCCCAGGCCGCCCGCCACCGGACGTCGGTTAGCTTGCTGCGGTACATGAAGCCCACCGGCCGTAATATCAACGCGACCAGCAGTAGGAACATCGCCAGATACAGGCCGGAGAACGATGTCGCATACAAGAGCGGCCAGGCGGCAAACGCCGCACCGCCGCCCAACACAAACCACACCTGGTTCCCTTCCCATACCGGTTCTACCGATGACAGCAAGGCGCGGCGCTCGGCATCAGTACGGCCAAGATAGGTAAAGCTCACGCCCAGTCCCAAATCAAATCCGTCGGTGATCGCGAACCCGACGAGAAGCACGCCGATGATCAGCCACCAAATTACCCGCAAGGTCGCGTAATCAAAAAGCGCTGCACTCATGGCGCGTACCCCAATCCGTCCGGGCCGCGCCTGATGGTGCGGGTGAGCAGAAAGGCATCCACCGCGGCCAATGCGGAATAGAAGACCGCGAATCCGATCAGCGAGAGCCACACATTGCCGGCTGCCGTGCGCGACACACCGAGGAATGTGGGAAGTACGCCGTCAACTGCCCATGGCTGACGGCCGTACTCGGCGACGATCCAACCCAATTCGACGGCAATCCAAGGCAACGGCAAGCTGAAAAAAGCCAGCTTCAGAAACCAGCGATGCCGGTCGAAACGGTGCCGTGATGCCAGATAGAACGCAGTCGCAAACAGGGCAATGAAAAATAAGCCCAACCCCACCATGAACCGGAAACTCCAAAACAGCACCGGTACATTCGGGACTGTGGACCACGCGGCCGCATCGATTTGCTGGGACGTTGCCGCTGCCGGATTGTCCGTAAAGCGCAGCAGCAGCAGTGCATAGCCTAGGTCGGCTTGATTCGCCTCGAAGCGCTGCAGGGCGGCCGCATCAGGCGACTCGGCAGGCCCGGCGCGAAGCACTTGCAATGCTGAATAAGCCTCCATCCCCAAGACGATGCGCGCGCGTGCGCGGGCGACCAGATCGTAAATACCCATGACCGCTTGATCGGTCGAACGCGTCGCAATCAGGCCCAGCAACCAGGGAATTTTGATTGCGGCATGCGTCTTGCGTGCGGCAACGTCAGGAAATCCAAACAGCGTGAAGCTGGCCGGGGCGTGCGCCGTGTCCCATTCCGCCTCAATCGAGGCGACTTTCATCTTTTGATTTTCGCCATCGAGATATCCCGATTCGTCGCCCAGGACGACGACGGAGATGGAGCATGCCAGGCCGAAGCTGGCAGCCACTGCCATCGAACGCTTGGCCATGGCGATGTTGCGCCCGCGCAGCAAGTACCAGGCGCTGATCGACAGCACGAATATCGAACCCATGACATAACCGGCGGCAACCGTGTGCACGAATTTGGCCTGCGCCACCGGGTTGAAGAGCACTTCGCTGAATGAGGACAGTTCCATGCGCATGGTGTGGTAGTTGAAGTGCGCGCCGACAGGGTGCTGCATCCAGCCGTTTGCAATCAGAATCCACAATGCGGAAAGGCTCGAGCCCAGCGCCACCAGTGCGGTGATGATCAGATGCCCAATTTTGGACACCTTGTTCCAGCCCAGGAAAAATAGCCCGACAAAGGTCGACTCCAAAAAGAAGGCGACGAGGCCCTCCAAGGCCAGCGGCACGCCAAAGATGTCGCCGACATAGTGCGAGTAATAGGCCCAGTTGGTTCCGAATTGAAATTCCATGGTGAGACCGGTTGCGACACCCATCGCGAAATTGATGCCGAACAGCACTCCCCAGAATTGGGTCATCCGCTTCCAGATTTCGCGACCCGTCATGACGTACACCGCCTCCATGATCACAAGAATCATGGAGAGGCCGAGGGTGAGCGGCACGAACA
>DATHFB010000267.1:0-20813 GCA_035318305.1 Steroidobacteraceae bacterium
GCGCAACTTGTTTCGCCTGATCGATAGCCTGCCCGCAACCTACTTGGTGGGGCTTACGACCTGCTTTTTGACTGCGCAGCGCGTGCGCATCGGCGATATGGCTGCGGGCACCTTGCTGGTATTGGACAACGCGGCCGCGGAACAATCGTTGCTGCGCATGGAGAGGCTGGCGGCTGGTTCGAGGCTATCCCTTGAAGCCTTGGAACTGGTAGATCAGGTATTGGAGCGCTGGGACTCGCTCGAAGCAGGCAATCGCGGCCAGATCGCACGCTCGCTCCTGGTACGGCTCAATCCCGGCGAAGATTCCAATGCCCTCGCGCAAATGAGCGACATCAATTTGCGGGCCATGCTGCAGGCGCATCTTGGTTCGGGCGAGGCGCTCAACCATGGCTGACGCGACTGATATTCGCCAGTGGCTCATCGCGCGCGCCGGTGCCTGGCGAGCGATGGTCCAAGATGTCGAGTTGCTGCGTTCACAGCGCCACGCAACCGTTGACGAGGCGTTAGGCGCGGTGGAGGCCTACCGCGGCCTCGCTCGGGACTTGGCGACTGCGCGGCGCGTCGCACCGAATACCCGCACGACGGCAGGACTCGAAGCCCTGTATCGCCAACTCCACGTTTTGATCAATCGCCGGCCTCGCGGCGGGCTCGCGGCGGTGCGCGCGCTGCTGGCCTTCGACATCCCCAACGCGACGCGCGAATTGCGGGCGCGCATTGTAGGTATGGCGATGCTCATGGGCGTCAGTGCTTTTGCCGGCTGGTGGCTGGTCGCGACCTTCCCCACCCTGATCAGCATCTTCGCGAGCGAGAATATGATCGAGCAGGTCGAACAAGGTCACCTTTGGACGGAAGGAATGATCAACGTCATGCCCTCGTCCGTTCTGTCCGTCGGTATTCTGGCAAACAACATCGTCGTCAGCGTACTGGCATTTTGCGCCGGAATATTCTTAGGCCTCGGAACGCTGTATCTGATTGCCATGAATGGCCTGATGCTGGGTGCCGCATTTGCATTCGTTCACCAACATGGGTTGGCGCGCGCTTTATTCGAGTTCATCATCGCGCACGGCCCGGTCGAGTTATCGGTGATATGCATCGCGGGCGCCACCGGGGTCGCGCTCGGCGAGTCCATCATTCGTCCCACGCTCGACTCCAGGCGGGATTCGTTTCAAGCGTGCGCGCACCGCGTCGCACCGGTGCTGCAATTTTGTGCCGTCCTTTTGGTCGGCTGTGGTTTCATCGAAGGCTTCATATCCCCCGACAACCGATTTCCCATGGCGAGCCGAATCACGATAGGCGTCGGTTATTGGCTGATCATGTGGGCGCTGATGAGCGGCCGATTGTTCGCGAAGAAAATCGAAGACTAGGCCCGGCGTCGACGCCGGAAATCGGCATAGGCCGCAAACACAGCGTGCTCGAGTTGCTCCGGTTTGGCGACCAGGGCAGGCGCGCCGAGCGCTTTCAATGCCCGAACCTTGCGTTCCAGGCCAATGCAGTATTCCTGGGCAGCCAGCGACCGGTAGGGATCGAGCCACTGATGCGCCGGCGCCTGCGCCATCGATTCCGCTGCCGCGCTGGATAATCCTGCGATGAATGGCAAGTGCTTGGGCAGTAAGAAACGCACTGCTTGAGCCAGCTGGCTCTGGGCTGATGCGTCATCGATATCGGTGAGCATGACAACAAGGCTGCGGTGACGCACGAGCGATCTCACCCGGGTGGCCGCATACAAGGGATTGGATTCCGTGCGTTCCACGCGCGAGACCGCGAGCAGCGCCCGCAGCCGGGCCACGGCGCTCGCGCCGCGAGCGGGAGCCATCGCCGCCAACGGCCGGTCCGCATACACCACCAGCCCCACCAGATCCTCGCGCTCGGCGGCGAACTGCGCCAGGCGGGCGGCGATATTGACGTAGTGGCCAAAACGGTCGAGCGCGCCGGATCGAAGTGCGCTGGAGCGGCCCGCATCGACGACGATGACGATCTGCAGACCGTTGTCCTGCGAATACTCGCGGCTGATCAATCGATCGGCGCGCACCGTGGCTTTCCAGTCGATGATGCGCGGTGGGTCGCCCGCGCGATAGTCTCGCAATCGCAAGACCTCGGCACCCGCGCCGATGTCGACGCCGGCGGAAGATCCAAGGGCCGCAACGCTCTTCACTTCGGCGTGTGTGCGAAACAGATCCGGCACTACCTGAATGTGCCCAGTGCATGGCACCTCTCTTGGCCACCATGCAAGTCCCAAAGGCCCCGCCGTTCGAGTTCTCAACGCCGGCCATTCATAAGCACCCAACCGGCTGGTCGTCACACGTCGTTGGATGGTGGCGCGCTCCCCTGCCCGGACAGTCAAGCGCTCAATGTGACCCTCGACGTCAAGGAACTGCGGTGCGATCGGTGCGGCCTCGAGAGTCAAAGTGCGCTTGAGTCCGTGACTGCAAACAAAACGAAATTCGCTGCCGCGGCCTAAGAACAATCGCTCGGGCGCGTCGAGCGCGAACGCCAATCCGCTCCGGGACAGTATCCAAGACTCATACGCCAGTCCCAACAGCAACATAGCCGCGGGCAAATGCCACAGTCCTGCCAATATTTCTCCGCCGCTCCAATCGCCCGCAATCGCAGCGGCAACGGTCAATAGAATGAGCACGAAGGCATTGAGCCTCAAACTCGCGCCTCTCATCGGGGTACCGGAACCTGATCGAGAATGCGCTGCACCAGGGTTTGAGTCGTGAGCCCTTCGAGCATCGCTTCCGGCGCCAGCACCAACCTATGCGAGATGACCGACGGCACCATTTCCTTGACATCATCCGGCGTGACAAATGTCCCGCCGCGCAGCGCGGCCGCAATGCGCGCGGCTCGCAGCACGGCCAGCGAGCCGCGCGTCGAGAGCCCCAACGTCAAGTGGGAATGTTGCCGCGACGCTTGCGCCAATTCCAGAATATAGGCAAACAGTTCCGGAGCCACGTGCACCTGGTCGACCTCCGCCCTAACCGAATCGAGAACGGACTGCGATACGACGAACGGGGAATTTTGTTCGGCAACGCTCAAGCTCGCATAACGCGCGAGAATCATTTGTTCGTCTTCGCGGGATGGATAAGTCATATCGATGCGCAGCATGAACCGATCCAGCTGCGATTCGGGCAAGGGATATGTTCCTTCGAAATCGCCGGGATTCTGCGTGGCAATCACCAAGAATTGCGCGGGAAGCAGGTATGTTTTGCGCTCCACCGTTACCTGCCGCTCCTCCATTGCCTCGAGAAGCGCAGATTGGGTTTTGGGACTGGCGCGATTGATTTCATCGACGAGCAAGACATCGGCGAACAGCGGGCCGGGGCGAAATTCGAACTCCCGCTTCGCTGTGTCGAAAACATGCACACCGATGATATCGGAAGGCATCAAATCAGCCGTGCCCTGCACTCGACGAAAGGTGCCGCCCAATCCGGCCGCCAAAGATTTGGAGAGAAGCGTCTTGCCGAGGCCGGGTGGACCCTGCAACAGGACGTGTCCGCGAGCGACCACTGCAATGGTCAAGGCCCGAATGATGGGCTTTAGTCCGATGACCGTCATGCCCAATGCCTCTTGCAGACGCCGCTCCAAGTCTTCCAAGGCCGTACTCATGTAATTTTTCCTCGCAATTGAATCAATAGATTTTGCAGCCTCGGCAGATTGAAGCGCCGGCCGGCCTGGATGCGGTCGTGCAGCTCCCGCAGTTCGGTCACGTCGCCCGTGGCGACGGCAGCCTGCGAGGACAGCCATTCCCACGTAGGAGCGCCATCCTCCGGCAGTCCCAAGCGGCGGCGTATCGAGTTGAAAAAATTCGCCAGCAAGCGGGTGCCTGCGGTTGCCGGCGCCACACTGGAGGCCAGGAATTCGCCGCTCCTACCGAGGAAGGCTGTTACGTCCGCGGGACGCCAATCGCCAGGGCGAGCGTTCAGTCGTTGAATGCCGAGAACGAATATGAACCACAACAGCACCAGCCACCCGATGGTTCTATGTAACCGCGGGTCGGCATAGAACGCCTTGGCATCGTAGTAGCCGGCGGCGCCCTGATGAACATCATCGAATATCACGGTTCCACCCGGCTTCAAAGACCACGCGATGAGGTTCGCCAGCAGTGCGGCGTTGTCCGCAGCACCAATGTCCCGATTGCTGAATAAGCCGGCCACGGCAAGCGTAATGACCTGGCCTTTTTCCTGGCGCTTCACCCAAATAGCGCCGGCGCCGCCATCCGTCACCCTGGCAACCTGGAGAATGCCGGAGCTATCCATGGGGGTCGCGCGCCAGCGCGACGCAGGCAGATCGGAGATTACGCTCAAGGTATGAACACCCTCCATCAGCGGGTGCTCGCCGCGCGGCTCGATGACGATGGTGCGCGGCTGCGACAGCGCGCTCATTGCGGACTTCAGGAGTTTCTTGGGACGTGATGCCTTGTCGTCCTTCTCCTCATCCGTTGCTTCAAAATTCAGGCGTGTCAATCGGCCGATATCTTTGAACAATCTCGCACTATTCTGCAGCGCCCATTCCGGCGTGTCGTCGAGCGCAGCGGCAACCACCAAGGTATTGCCGCGCTCAATCCAGGCATCCAAATCCGAGGCTTCCTCGGACCGCACCGGCACCTTGTGTGGCAACGTCGTCAATAGAACATTCCCCGTTCGAAGCAGCGACCGCCCGCCGCCGCTCAGTCGATCGAACCTATCGTGCAGGGCCATGACCGGAACGTGTTCGGCCTCGAGCCAGCGCCACGCCGCCTCATAGCCCGCGGGACCGGACTCCGTGCTCAATGGTCTTGATGGCGCCGATGTCTCGGCGGCGGGTTTTGGCAGGAACAATGCGTAGCATAGGAGCAACGCGGCGATCGCCAAACCCAGTGTGACGAGCCGCTCCTTCAAGGCGGGCTGGTCGAATTGGATAGTTGCAGCAGAAGAGCCCGGCCCTGGCGCGTTACCTGCTCCAGCACTTCCGGCGCCGCATCTTGCGAGCCATACAGCAGCGACTCAGCAGTGCGCGCCACTCCGGCGAACACGATCCGCTGCGCTTCGTCGTCAAAAGTGCTGCGGACGATGAGTTCGCGATGCGTCAAGCTGCGTTCCGCTTTGAGACGGCCGGATTGCAGCAATCTTTGAACCAGCGCGCGCAGCAGCTCAGCGACGCTGCTCATCGCCGACGCAGCTTCCACGCCGGCAGCCGGATGATGATCCCCGCCCCGGGCACCCCGTGCTCTTGCAGCACTGCCGAGTCGCCGCGTCATGCCGGCAGCTTTGAGTTCGCGAATGATCACCACGATCGCCGCAGATACGGCCAGCGCCGTCAATCCATACATGAATACCTTCAGAAAGCTGGGCGACACCTCGGCGTGCGACAGCCAACGGTCCCAGAGTCGATTTAGCCAGTTCGCCAGCGAGGAGTTGCTGTGAGCGAGCCATCGCTTGAACCAGTCTTCGAGAGCGCGCCACCACGAGTGCGGCGGCTCCGGCTGGGTTTTATACGATCCCAGAATTCCGCGCAGAACGCCCTGATCGAGCGATCTCCGCGGCTTCGATTCTGAATAGCGCTCCGCCAAAACGGCCGCATCTTGCAGCGCGTGGGCGGTTACTTTCTCCTGCCAGCCGTCGTAGAGAATTTCGTTTAGCCCAAGCGCGGTCAGTGCTGCGTCGAGCTGCGGACACACTGCGTTGAGATTCTTGAGACCGGACACGCTCGGTGAGGCGGCCGCTGCGCATTCGCGCACCACGTCGAGCGGCGCCGCGGCCAGCGCGGCCGACGCGAAGAGGCCTGTAAGCGTCAGGGCGAGCCGCATTCGCGCGCTGCCAAAAGATCTCACTGAGAAGCTAGTGCATTCACCCGACCGGCCAAGTCCCCGCCTTGTTTGCGCAACTTGAGGTCGTGAAAAATAGCTATCAGGACCGCGGGGTAGAGGGATCCGAGGAATGCGTTCGAGACAACGCCCACCAGTTGCGTCAGTACCGTCGCGGCCACGCTGGCCGCGCCCAGCGAGACCACAACGAGTCCGTTGGCGAAGGCAATGACGAGCGTAAATACGATGCCAATGATCACCAACACAACAAGTATCGCCGAGCATCGCCACCAGCAGCCTCGCGTGAGCGTCCAGCTCTCCTTGATGGACGCAATCGCTCCCGCGTCATCGACCACCAGTGCAAAAAACGACAGAAAAATCCGCCCCAACAGAAAAAACGCGAACAAAAACACGAGCGTAAATGCAATGATCGGCATGGCAGCAAATCTTGTGCCACCCGCGATGCCGCCGACGATGCCTCCGATGATCCCCAACGCCACGGTAATCACGATCGCGGACACAAAGAACACCAACAGCTGCAGCAGGATGCGCGGCAACAAGCGAAATCCAGACGCCAAGGAGGCTTGCAGCGACGGAGCGCTGTTGGTCGAAACGCCCTCGATTCGAGTGACGATGGCCGTGTAGCACACGACAGCAATCAAAATCGTTACTAGATAGGTCAGTATCAGGACCGGCGATTTGAAAAGCGCCAGGAAGAGTTGCGCGTTAGCCGCGTTGGCCGCGGTGAGGGCGTTCGAACCCAGAGCAACCGGCATGTCTTTGAGCTGTACGCGCAACATGACCAGCGGGATCGCGCATAGCAATTGTGCAATCAACGCCAACGGCCAGGTCTTGGACAGACTCTCCAGCCACAGCTTCAGCCCGTCGTCGAGCACCCCACCGATGCTGCCTGGCGCATTTGGTCTTGTATACACGTCGATCCTCCCTGAATCTTGTGATTGGAAGATTAACATGACTCGGCGACGCGCTACACTTTGAACTTAATGACCCTTGCCCTGCGTAAAGCCGTGTTTGCCGATATCCCGGCCCTCAATGAGCTGATCGCCCGCTCTGCCAGGGGCTTGAGCACCGAGGACTACCGGGCGGCGCAGATCGAAGGGGCATTGCGCGGCGCCTTCGGGGTCGATACCCAATTGTTGGCCGACGAGACATATTTCGTGGTCGAGGATGGCGGCCGGATCGTAGGCTGCGGCGGCTGGAGCTTCCGATCGACGCTGTTCGGCGGCGACGCCCGTGCCGGGCGTGATTCAACCACCCTCGACCCCGCGACACAGGCGGCCAAGATCCGCGCCTTCTTCGTCGACCCCGCTCTCGCCCGCCGCGGCATCGGCTCCCTTCTGCTCGAGCATTGCGAGCAGCAAGCACGGACGCGCGGATTCGCCCGCGTTGAACTCATGGCGACGCTTCCGGGCGTCAAGCTCTATGCCGCGAGGGGGTATGTCGGCAGCCCGCAAGTTGAGTTCGACGTCGGGGCCGGCGAAATCATTGAATTCATCCCCATGAGCAAATCGCTGCAGCCATAGGCCTGGCTCCTAGTCGCGCCATAAGCGCCGCCAACCCTCATGGCCCAAGGATCGCAGCGTCCGCATGTTCCTCAGGTAGATCTCCTCCGTGTTGCCGACGGCAGCAACCGCGCGCTCCACACTGGCCTCGCGCAACAGGTGCAAGATCGGATGAGGCGAGCGGTTGGTATAGTTCTCGATATCCTCGGGTTGCGATCCTGAGAATTGGTATTGCGGATGAAAACTGGCCACTTGCAGCTCGCCTTCCAAACCCAACCCGGCGACCGTCGCGTCGCAGGCTTCGAGAAAATTGTTGTACTCGATGAAATCCGTCAACACCCAGGGGTGAATCAGCAGCGTGGTTTCACATTGCAGCGGTTCTGTTGCGGCGAGACGGGTTAACTCTGCGCCAAGTTCATCCAGCAGTCCGGCGGCGGTGCGTTGCTCGCTGACAACCAAGCGCACGCGGCCGCCGCGGTAAGGGTTTTCCGCAAACGGGCAAAGGTTCAGTCCAATGACCGACCTTTCGACCCAAGTTTTAGTTGCTGAAATGACTTCGTCGATTGTAATGGGTGAATCTCCCATGGTGCGCAGCGCAGTCTAGATCAGCGAGTTCGAGTATCCTAGCGGCTGCTTTCATCACTCAAGAGCCCATCGATGCCGCAACGGATTCCTGCCACATTGATACCCGGAGACGGGATCGGTCCTGAAATTATGGAGGCCACGCTCGCTGCGCTCGAAGCTCTCGGCGCGCCATTCGAGTGGGACCGGCAGATTGCCGGATTGGAAGGCGTGAAAACGGCGGGCGATCCCCTTCCGCCCAAAACCATCGAGAGCATCAAGCGCAACCGTCTCGCCCTCAAAGGGCCGCTCGAAACGCCGTCGGGCGGCGGCTATCGATCTTCCAATGTTCGCCTGCGGGAGGAGTTCAAGCTCTATGCGAATTTGCGCCCCGCTCGAACGCTGGTTCCCGGCGGCCGGTTCGACAATATCGATCTAGTGGTGGTAAGAGAGAATCTCGAGGGCTTGTACATCGGCCACGAGCTCTACATCCCGATAGACGACGACCCGCACGCGGTGGCCATGGCCACGGGCGTGAACACGCGCCAGGGAAGCCGCCGCCTGCTGGAGTTTGCTTTTCAGCACGCCGTTGCGACGGGCCGAAAGAGAGTCGCGATCGTCCACAAAGCCAACATCATGAAGGCGTTAACGGGAATTTTCCTGGAGACCGGGCTGGAGCTGTACGAGCGCAAGTACAAGGGCAAGTTTATTTTGGAAACCGTCATCATCGACGCCTGCGCCATGAAGCTGGTCTTGAATCCTTGGCAGTTCGACGTTTTGGTGACCACGAACCTGTTCGGCGACATTCTCTCCGATCTGGTTGCCGGATTGGTCGGCGGCTTGGGGATGACGCCCGGCGGCAATATCGGAGCTGACGCCGCCATTTTCGAAGCGGTTCACGGCTCCGCGCCGGATATCGCCGGCAAGGGCATCGCCAACCCAATTGCCCTGCTGCTCGCCGCAGCGATGATGCTCGAGCATAGTCACCTGCCGCACATGGCAGCGCGCTTGCGAACGGCCATCGACGAAACCCTCAACCTCGACCAGGTCCGAACCGGCGACCTGGGCGGGAGCGCCGGCACGGCTGAGTTTACGCGCGCACTGGTCAAGCGCATCGGTCACTAAGGCGCATGCCACCCATCATCTCGATCAAAGGCGTAACCAAATCGTACGCTTCAGGCCTTAAAGCCCTGCAGCGCGTCGATCTCGACATCGATAGGGGCGAGATATTTGCGCTGCTCGGGCCAAACGGCGCCGGCAAAACCACGCTGATCAATATCGTCTGCGGCATCGTCACGGCGAGTTCCGGCTGCGTCACAGCGGACGGCCATGACATCGTGCGCGACTATCGGGCCGCCCGATCCATGATCGGTCTGGTGCCGCAGGAGTTGAGCACCGATGCATTTGAAACGGTGTGGGCCACAGTGTCCTTCAGCCGCGGCCTGTTCGGCCGCGCGCCCAATCCAAAGTTCATCGAGGGGCTGCTGCGCGATTTATCCCTGCTGGATAAGCGCAATAGCAAGATCATGACCTTGTCCGGCGGCATGAAGCGCCGGGTCATGATCGCCAAAGCGCTGTCTCATGAACCGCAAATCCTGTTTCTGGACGAGCCGACCGCCGGCGTGGATGTTGAATTGCGGCGCGACATGTGGAATCTGGTACGCGGCCTGCGAGAAAAAGGCGTGACGATCATTTTAACCACGCACTATATCGAAGAGGCCGAGGAGATGGCCGACAGAGTTGGCGTCATCAACAAGGGCACGCTGATGCTGGTCGAGGACAAGAAAGCGCTGATGAAAAAACTCGGCAAGAAACAGCTCACGCTGCACCTTCAAAAAGCGCTGCAGAGCATCCCCGCGGAACTGCAATCCTGGGCTCTGGAGCTCAAGGCCGACGGCAACGAGATGGTCTACACGGTCGGCAGCGCCGACAGCGTCGACATTTCCACGCTGCTCGGGCGCTTGAGCGAGCTGTCAATCGTCATCAAGGACCTGCAAACGCATCAAAGTTCACTCGAAGACATCTTCGTCAATCTGGTAACCGAGCGCACATGAACCAGCCGGCCGCAGCTCTCAGGTTCAACCGCCATGGTGTTTGGGCCATTTACAAATTCGAGGTCGCACGGGCTCTGCGCACTTTGGTGCAAAGCCTGGTGACTCCCGTCATAACCACGTCGCTGTACTTCGTGGTTTTCGGCGCGGCAATCGGTTCGCGGCTCGCCATGACCAGCGGGGTCAGTTACGGCGCATTCATCGTGCCGGGCCTGATCATGCTGGCGCTGTTCACGGAAAGTCTGTCCAACGCGTCCTTCGGCATCTATTTCCCGAAGTTCACGGGCACGATTTACGAACTGCTCTCGGCGCCGGTGTCGTATGCGGAGATCGTCATTGCCTATGTGGGCGCGGCGGCGTCCAAATCGGTGGTGCTGGGATTGATCATCCTGGCAACCGCGTCGCTGTTCGTGCCGATCAAGATCTTGCATCCGGTGTGGATGGTGGCTTTCTTGCTGATGACGGCATGCACCTTCAGTTTGTTCGGTTTCATCATCGGCATCTGGGCCAAGGGTTTCGAACATCTGCAATTCATCCCCATGCTGATCATCACGCCGCTCACTTTTTTGGGAGGCGCTTTTTATTCCATCGACATGCTGCCGCCGGCCTGGCGCGCGTTCAGTCTGTTCAATCCCATCGTCTACTTGATCAGCGGTTTTCGCTGGAGCTTCTATGGCGCAGCCGACGTCAGCGTCGGCATCAGCATGCTGATGACCGTTGGGTTTTTCGTCATCTGCCTCGGGTTGGTCGCCTGGATATTCAAGACCGGGTACCGGCTCAAGAATTAGAAATGGCGGCAGCCTGCCCGCGCTGCCGGCCCGATACTGCGTCGCGCTGTCCACTTTAGTGTTCATGGTTAGCGTCGCGCATTGCTTTTAGTTAACGTATACGTTAACCTTCTCTTGATTGGTTGATATTTGATTTCAGGAGATAAATCCATGAAACCCACCCCCAGCGATTGGCCGCGCATGTCGAGCGCGGTTGTCTACTTGGATGCGGTTGCCGCCATCCAATGGCTATGCGAGGCGTTCGGTTTCGAGGTGCGATTGAAGGTCGAGGGCGACCAGGGCCAGATCGTGCATAGCGAACTGACCTATGGAGAAGGTCTCATCATGGTTGCGCAGGAAACGTCGCAATCGGAGCGCCGTTGGAAACAGACCATGCGCAGCCCCAAGTCGTTGAACGGCTCCACCACGCAAAGCATCATGTTTTTCGTCGATGACGCCGACGCGCACTGCGCGAATGCGCGCGCTCATGGCGCCCAAATAGTCGAAGAACCCGCCACGCATGATTACGGTCAGGACTACTGGGCCGACCGCAGTTATGGCGCCATCGATCCGGAAGGGCATGTGTGGTGGATCACGCAGCGGCTGCGCAATCCGCCGGCGACTTAAAGCGGCGCCCGCTTCCATGGAGCAGCACTCCCCCGCTCTTCAGCTCAGTGCGGCATTCGCCGCACTGTCCGACGCGTCGCGGCGCGAAATGATTCGCATGCTGTTGCAGAAACCCAGACGCGCCGGCGAGCTGGCGGAATGCGTCGACATGAGTCCCCAGGCCTTGAGCCGGCATCTGCGCGTGCTGCGCAAAGCCGGCCTGGTATGGGAGGAAGGAATCGAGCGTGACGCGCGCGTGCGCATTTACAGCGTGCAGCCCAACGCCTTTGAGCCGGTCCAGCAGTGGATGGCGCAGGTGGAGGACCTCTGGCGGCGCCAGTTGCATGCCTTCAAAGCATTCGCCGAGAGTCCGCGGCGAACCGGAAAGCTCAAAGCATGATCGGCGACCGGGCGCGGGTCAGTGTCGCGGTTGCAGTCGCGCCGTCGCTGGCATTCGACATCTTCACCGCGGACATCGATCAGTGGTGGCGGCGCGGCGTAAAATTTCGTCACTCGGCATCGCGCAGCGGCTTGCTGCGCATCGAGCCGCAGGTCGGCGGTCGACTGTTCGAGTCATTCGATCAGGACGGAACACCGCATGTCATCGAGGTGGGGCGAGTCCAAGTTTGGGAACCACCCCGCTGCCTCAAATTTACCTGGCGCAACGCCAACTTCGCCGCGAATGAGCAAACGGAAGTTGAAGTTGAATTTGCACCCACGGCATCCGGTACTTTGGTGACCGTCACGCATAGCGGCCTGTCGGCGTTGCGCGCCGATCATCCGGCGCGGCACGGATTACAGGGCGCAGACTTCAGCCGAATGATCGGCCTGTGGTGGGGTGAGCAGATGAGTTCGCTGCGTCTGCGGTGCGCGGGCACGGGCGCCGGCGCGCGTTCATAAGCCGAGAATGACGATCTTGCCGTTGACCTTGGGCGTCGGCCAAATGGGCGAGGTCATGCCCGCGGCGACCGCTATCTTCTGTCCGGCGCCGGTGTCATAGGTAATGACGCCGCCGCCGATCGCGCCGCCCAGATCCTTTGACCACAACTTCTTGCCGCTCGCGGAACCCAGGGCGTAGAGGTTTCCGCCCATGTCGCCGAACAGGACCAATCGGCCGTTGGTCGGCGTCACTCCCCCCATCACTGGGAAGGGCGCGTGAAATTGCCATTTGCGCTCGCCGGTGTCGGCGTCGCTGGCGGTCATCCAGCCCGACCACATTTTCGGATCGTCCATCTTGCCGAAACCCTCGGTGGCGCCGCTCCAGGGCTTGCCGGCCGGCACGCCGGCCAGCGCGCTCACGGCAACGGCATGCACCGTCGTGCACCAATCAACTTCGCCGGTAAAAATGAGATTGTCGGCCGGATCGAACGCTGGACCGTTCCACTCCGCTCCACCCTGGGAGCCGGGGCAAAATCGCGTTCCCTGCGCCGTCATCGGCGCCTCCGCATTGGTAATCGTCGTGACCGGCTTGCGATACACGAGCTTGCCGGTGTTGAGATCAATCAGATACAAGTGGCCGTCCTTGGGTGCCTCGGCCAGCATGCGATGGCTGACTTTGCTGAGGAACAACACCGGCGGCGAGGAGACGTCCCAATCGTGGAAGTCGCGCTTGACCAGCTGGAAATGACGTTGAAAAGCCCCCGTTTTGGCGTCGAGTATCACGATCGAGCTGGCGTATAGATTTTCGCCTTGCCGAGGCTCCTTCAGGAAATCGGGCGCCGGATTGCCTGAGGGGATAAACAGAAGACCGGTCTTGGGATCCAACGAGTACGACGTCCAGGTAGCCCCGCCCGTGATCGGAAATCCCTTGGCTTGCTTCCAGGTCGCAGCATTCAGCGATTTGGGATCGGGCGCCGCCGGCCCGCGCGCCACATCAGCGGCTCCCTTGGGCACCAGGTAGAACTCCCACACGATGTGGCCGTCCTTGGCATCGAGCGCATACATTCGCCCTTTCACGCCTTTATTGTCGCCACCCGCATTGCCGATGAATACCAGCCCCTCCCAGGCGATCGGCGCCGCGGACACCGATTCGCCTTTCAATGGGTCCGCGATCACGGTCGTCCACATGCGCTTGCCGTTTTTGGCATCGTAAGCAATGACCTTGCCGTCCGCAGTTCCCCTGAACAAGCGGTGGTCGAACCAGGCGGCCCCGCGGTTCACCTTCAGCTCGCCGGGAGGGAAATCTTCATGGCTGCGCCAATTCTGCTTGCAGTTGTTGGGGTCAATGGAAAAAGTATCGCGCTCGGTGGTCGCGAATAGCGCGCCATCGACTTGAATGAGTCCGGTTTGAAAGGAGACTTGCTCGCCCGTATCAAACGTGCAGAGCACTTTGAGGCCGGTCACATTCTTGTTATCAATTGCCTCGAGCCCCGCATAGCGGTCGGAGGTGAGCGTCCGATTGTAGCTTGGCCAGTCAGTGTTTGCGGCATGAACCGTGGACGACATGAGCACCAGGACCGCGGTCGCCCCGGCCAACGCAAATTCAGATCGCATAAATAATTCTCCGCTTGGAATTCTAATGTGACGCATCGCTTCCGTGCAGTCTGTCGTGCAATGCGCGGAGCGGGTGTCAGCGCTTGCCTACAGTAAATGTCGCGTTTGCGCACGAACGCGCGGAGAACATGCATTGATGCATGCCATCAAGAACAAGAAGACCGCTGACTAGCCGTACAGATGGCGTCGCGTCAACGGCAGGTCCGGAACGCCGGCTGCCCGCTTGTTCGCCAACACCTGGTAGATGCCGATCTCTCCTGACTCGAATTGCAGCGCGCAGGCCGCCATGTAAAGCCGCCATACGCGATAGGTCGACTCATTGACGTATTGCAGAGCGCGTGATCGATTGCGCTCCAGCCCCGCGACCCAGTGTCTCAGGGTCATCGCATAGTGCGGCCGCAGCGCCTCGACATCGGCGATCTCGAACTTCGAGCGCTCCATGACGCGCTCTATGTTGCTGATGGTGTCGAGCTGTCCGTCCGGGAACACATAGCGATTGATGAATTCGGTGGAAACGGACCGCTCCCAGCCTTCCGAGTCGTGCGTGATTCCGTGATTGAGGAACAGGCCGCGGGGTTTGAGCAAACGGTTCACCGTCGAGAAATACACCGGAAGGTTTTTCAGTCCGACATGCTCAAACATGCCCACGCTGGCGACCTTGTCGTAGACCGACTCTCCGGGCAAGTCGCGATAATCCAGCAGTTCGACGCGCACCCTATCGGTCAGGCCCGCCTGCTCGATTCGCTCCTGCGCCACTTTCAATTGCTGCGGGCTCAAAGTGACGCCATGCGCGCGCACGCCGTAGTGTTTCGCCGCATAGATCACCAGCGCGCCCCAGCCGCAACCGATGTCGAGAAATTTATCTTCCGGCTTGAGCAATAACTTGCGGCATATGTGCTCGAGTTTTGCCTGTTGAGCCGCGTCCAGGTCAATGTCCGGGGTCTCGAAATACGCGCACGAATACACCATGGCGCGATCCAGCCACAGCGCATAAAACTCATTCGAGACGTCGTAGTGGAAATGAATGGCGTCGCGATTCTCGGCTTTCGAGTGCGCCTTGATCTTGGGCGCGTGCGACGGAGCAAACAGTGCCTCGGAGTGACGCGAAGCCGCGTTCATCATTCGCAAGTGCAGCGCCGTGAACGCCGCGCGCAGCTTTTCTGCGGCGGGCAATTGCAGCTCTTCCAGGTGATCCTTGAGGCTCAAGGCCGCGAAAAAGTCCCCCTCGATGTCGAGGTCGCCCCTGAAATAGGCATCGGCAAGCGCGAGAGGATCACGTCCCAGCACCGCAGACCAGACGGCCTCAGGACTCTTGAAAACCAGGGTGAAGGGTGAATCTGCACCGCCCGCGGCATTCGCGCCCACCCGAAGGGCCGTGCCGTTCCACAGGCGCAAATTGAGGCTGCCGGGGTAGCGGCGAAATAGGCGGGCCAATAGATCGGAGGCCTGCGCGCTGCCTCGGTATCGCGCCAGGGCGTCCTGGGCGCTGGTTGCATGAGGTCCCTGCCCGGCCGTGGCTGATCCGGAGCGCAATGCCGATTCAGTGTGCATTTGATTGTTCATACAGGCACTCCCTAATGTGCATATACGAGGCAAAGCAATTTACATATCATCGCGAAATCTCACGAAAAATCAAAGGTTTTCGGCGATTTGCGCGATGAATTTCTTACATGGTCACCCCAAAACTTCCAGAAAGACGGCGGGCGGGACGGCTATTTGCCGGTCCCGCTCCCGTTCTTGGTCCTGTCGATAAACGCCGCAACATTGGCATGCAACGCCTTAAGATCCGGTTCGTGGGCATATACCATATGACCCGAGGTATAGAAATGCATCTCGATGTTGCCCTGAAGAGTGCTCTGGATCGGCAACTGATGCAACTCATACTCAGCCGCGAAATACGGCGTGGCTAAATCGTAGTATCCGCCGTTCAATTGCACCTTAAGATTGGGATTTTGCTTCATCGCAACGGCCAGATCCGGCATGACATTCACGGGACCGGGCACCTTGATCGGCGAGCCCGGCGGCTGGTGCAGAAAATCCCAGACCTTGTAGACATCGTTCTCGGCCTTATAGGTTTTCCTGTCGCCGAATTTGAGCGCAGTCCTGACATAATCATTGAACGCGGAAACATAGGCCGAGGAAATCGCGGCGGATTGCGGATCGTAATCGGCCTCCTTGCTCATCGGATCGATCGTCGGACCCGCAAATCGCGTGTCCAACCGGCCGGTGGTGATTTCGGCGCCCAACAGCGTTTTCTCGAATTCCCCGCCGTTTACCCGCAGATTGGCCCGCTCCACGTAGTCGGCCGGCAGGCCGGTGTACGTGTGCAGTTTCGCCGCGATCTCCGACTTGCGCTGCGCGCTCAAGGTGGAGCCGGCCGCCAGCGCCTGCAAATACTCGCTCATCGCAAAGGTTTCCACCTCGTGCAACAGCGGTTCCAACGCCGCAGGCTGATTTTGCAGCTTATGGTGATACCACGCCGTTGCCGTATAGGTTGGCAACGCCAGCGCATAAGGCAAATCCATGCCCGGATTGAACTGCGGGCCGTCAACGCTGTTGTCAAAATTCAAGACCTGCGACAGCAGAATCACCCCGTTCAAATCCAATGACTTTTCGTTCTCCAGGATGTTGGCCAACGCCGCCGAACGCGTCGTTCCGTAGCTTTCGCCGAACAGATATTTCGCAGAATTCCAGCGATTGTGCCGCGATAGGAACTCCACAATGAAGTTCGCGAACGCGTGGGCATCCTGGTCGATGCCGTAGAAGGCCTTCTCCTTGTCCGCCCCGCGCAAATGGCCGAATCCCGTGCCGGGCGCATCGATGAAGACCAAATCACTGGCATCGAGCAAGGTGTATTCATTGTCGATGACCCGATACGGCGCCGCCGGACTGTGCGTGTCATCGGCCGTTACCACGCGCTTCGGGCCGAAGGCGCCCATATGCAGCCATACGGTCGACGAACCCGGCCCGCCGTTATAAATAAATGTGATGGGCCGGTGCCCGTCCTCTTTATCGCCCCGAAAATAAGCGACATAGGACATGCCGACTTCCGGCGGCTGCGGAGGCGGCGGTCCGCTTTTTTCCTCGCGCGGCGGCGGCGGGTCATCGTCCAGGGGATCCTTGACATGCACCACCAAAATGCCCGCTTCGGCTTGATAGGCGATGGCGTGTCCCGCTATCAGCACCGAGCCGGAGCTGCCCTGATGCTCATCCTTCAAGTAACGCGGCGACTCGGTGGGCTCCGGCACCAAGGCTATTTTGGTGGCCGGCGTGTCGGCGGGTGCACGCTCGGCGCCCAACGACAACGATGCGCCGAGCGCGACACCCATAAAAGAAGCGCAAGCAAACACGCGGATATTGAAATCCATTCTACTTGAATCTCCCCTGAGGACTTAAGCAGTTATTGTAGACGTCGGCAGCGCTCTTTAATATTCAAATTGATAGCGCAAGCCGACGCTGGTACCCGGGTCGTTGTCCGGCGTGGTTCCCTGAACCGACGCATTGCCATTTCCCAGTTTGGTTTGCAGTTTCAAGTGCTTGGTCAGGTCCACGTCCGCTTCGAGCTGACTGCTGCCCGCGGTATTCTGCTTGGCCTCGATGTAGACCCGCTTGGATATATAGCGCCCTGCTGCGATGCTGGCGCCGGACTCGGTCCCCGTCGGTGTCGTGGGGGGGCCGGAACCCACGGTGAGCCGATCCAATCCCAGGCTCCTTTGAATCTTGACCAGCGGATTGAGGCTGCCGTTGCCGCCCACTCCGCTGACGGACGCGAGCGCGGCGCCGACTTGCGCCAGCTGCAATGGCGTGAGCTGTTGAGTGGGCGCGCCGAACAGCAACAGCGCCATGATTTCGTCCTGCGGTTTTGCAGGGTTGCTGGTGAATTCGAATTGAGGTGCATCGGCGAGACCCGTGATGTGCATGATCGCGGTCGTATCGCCGATGGTTGCCTGTGCGGTGAAATCCAGCGTTGGATCGATCTTGGTCTTGAGTCCCGCGCCGTTGAAACTCACCTGTCCGGCGGAGAAATTCAGTCTGCCGGTGGCCAGCGAGAAAGTGCCGCGCTGAAGATTGAACGCCCCGGTCACGAGCGGCGAATCGGTGGTCCCGCTGATTTGCAAATCTCCACCCATTTCCGCATCCAGCCCCCGGCCCTGCACCAGGATTTCTTGAGGCGCCTGCACCGCCACTTCTAATCCGATGATGAGCGGCTTATCGGGAACCACTGCCGTTTTTTTCCCGCGCCGCCGAACGTCGAGCACCGCGACGTTGAGCGGCAGACCGTTCGGAATCCCGATCAAGGTACGGTTTAGATGCACTTTTCCGGAGATATCCAGGCGTTCGCGAGCCGTTCCCTTGATGGCGAGATCTGCATTCAGGTTGGAGGTCACCAATTTGCTCACGATCGGTTGCGCGTTGCGCGCGGCAATTTTCAGATCCACCGGGATTCCTTTTTGCAGGATCCCGACCGAACCGCTCATCGAAACGGTGCCCGGCGGAGCCGAGGCGGTGAAAGTCTTGATTTGCAGCGCCCCCTCGTTGCCGACAATTTGCGCGGTGATGTCGGAGAAACTGATGCCGCGCCCATAGTCGTTGACCTTGCCGTTTTTAAGATCCAACGTGCCGGCAATCTGCGGTGAGGCCACGCTGCCGGTCACGGTCGCGTTGATGTCGAGCTGGCCCGCGGCATGTTGGCCGCGCGCTTCGAGGAAGGCATTCATGACTCCGACGTCGAGCTTGCCGTTGATTTTCATATCGACCTGCCCGTCGACGGCGAGCGGAGCTTCGCCGACGGCGCTCAACTGCGATGCGGAGCCGGCTTCCAGCCGCGCGTCGATGTCGGCCGTGTGTCCGCGCAAGCCGGCGGTGACGTGAATATTGGCGGGCGGCAATCCCAACGCGGCGTCGTCCGCCGATTGTAATCCTGAAGCGTTGACCGTGATTTCCCCCATGGGCTTAGGTAAGCTGCCATGCAAATCGGCGTGTGCTTCGATCACGCCGGCCGACAGCAAATTCGGCAGGAATACATTGACCAGGGCGGGTTGCACATTGCGCAGGGATGCGCGCAGCCCAAGCGTCGGCGCAATTTGGCCTTGCAAATCCAGTTCGGCCTTTTGCGCGCCGAGTTTCAGTTGATCAACGAGCAAGCCATTCGCAAAGTGGATTCGAGCAGGTGCGAGCAAATGGATGTCCTGTCCCCGGTAGTTGCCCAGCGCGTCGGCAATCGACACTTCGCTGGATTCGAGATTCAAGTTTCCGCTCGCCTCCAGGCTGGCGGCGACACCTTTAAGTTTCGGAATCTGAACACCGGCCTTGAAGGCGAAGGAATCCGTGAATCCTTCGCCCGACACGTGCGCACTTCCGGCAAGCCCCGCGAGTACCACGTCTTGCGCATCGATCTGCAGGCGTCCGCTCGTACGCCGGCCATCGGCGCGCAGAACGAGGTTTCCCGCAAGACTGCCGGCGACATCGATGCCGAGAAGATGCTGCAAATCCTGAAGCTGCGCCACCGTCAGCGCCAGCTGGCCATGCATCTGTGCCTTGTCGACCGGCAGGGTAATATCGCCATCCAGGTGTGCGCTTTTCCAGCTTGCCTGATGAATAACCGCATGCAGAGCGCGCTCGGCACTGCGCTCCAGCGCGACATCGAGTTGCAACGGCGCTCCGTCCAGTGACCCCTTCGCGATGAGAGTTCCACTGGGGGTGGACGGCAGGCCGTGAACCTTGGCCTCGGCGAGCAACGTTCCGCTTTGTGAGCCCCTGACCGAGAGCGTCGAATTCAGACTCGCCTCGACAGCCAGGTCCGTCGGGGCGCCGGCGGCCGATCCCGACCCTTTCAGCGTGCCGGCGAGCGCCGGTGAGAAAGCACTGAGATCCGACAAGGCGACATCCCATTGTCCCTTGATGGATCGAGCACTGACGCTGCCGTTCGCGCCGAGCGCGAGCGTCCGGCCGGTGAATTTCAAATTCTCGATGGTCAGCGCGTCGTCCTTGAACGCACCTGAAAATTCCAATCTCGCTCGATCCCCGACCGCCGCTGCCCAAATCTGCATGCCGGGAATGAGCGCAGCACTCGCATCGAGCTTGATATGAGTCGCGGGAGGAAACCCCTCCAACTGCGCATTGATGACGGCGCTGCCGCGCAAGTCCTGCGCAGCATAGGCGGCAAACGGCGTGACGTTCGGCAGCTTGAGCTCCACGGTCGCGCTCGGTTCACCGGCAGTCACCGCCCGTCCATGCAAGAAAAACAGCCGATGCGAGGCGGAGAGCACCAGGGGGCGCGCAGGATCATCGAGGCGCACCGCGGCCTCGATTTTCACAGGATCATCTTCCAGAAGCCGCGGTTGCGCTCCCGGAATCTTGAGGCCGCGCACGAGCGCATGCAGTTCGGCATTGCCAAGAGTGGCCGAAACATCGGCGCTCAGCGCCGCCATCTGCGTCTCCCCGGGTATTCGCAGTCGCGTGACCTCAAGATGACCTTCCGCATTGGGCGACTTGAGGTTGCCGTGCCAGCGGCCGCGCAGCATCGCCCGCTCCCAGCTCAAGTCCGGCCGCGGACTCATCGCTGCCGCCTCGAATGAAAACCCTAAATCGGCAGACAACTCGCTTAAATTGAGGCTGCCCTCGGCATGTCCCCTCAGCTCCCCCGCCAGAAGTGAAATCTCGACTTGCTCCGCGGAACGCGGGCCATTCAACTTCACCGCAGCCTGTAGGGCACCGAGGCCGGGCAAGGACAGGATGTTCTCCAAAGGCCCGCCGGCCGGCTCATGCAGCTTGAGAGAGGCATCCATGCGCTTCTCGTCGAAGTGCAAATGCAACTCATACTCGCCGTCACCGTCAATGCGCCGCGCGGAGGCGTCGAATAGCATGTCGCGAACGGAGCGCAAATGCGCGCTGCCGCTCGCCGCCAGCGAGGCCGGCGTTCCGGCCAATTGAGATCCCAGGTGCAATTCGTCGAAGGACGCCGCGGCCACATCGATGCGCGGTATCGATGCTTCACCGCCGCCGGGGGCTGAAGAGCCTTGCGGCAATC
>DATHFB010000268.1:0-11240 GCA_035318305.1 Steroidobacteraceae bacterium
AAGGTGAATCACGAGGGGGGTCGCCAAGGCCCAGGGCAACCAGGCGAACGTCAGGGTGAAGAACAGCTTCACCCATGAGTGATGCATCCCCTCGAAGCGCATTGCGAACACGTCTTGAGTGGCGCCCAAGATACCCAGAGCCGCCCACAGACCCGCAATCCAGAACAAATTGTAGGCCCTGTCGACGCGCGATCTGTCGGCATGCGACCGGTCGCCATACGCTCCGCGGTCGTACGATCCGTCGTCATGCGTAGTCATTGTCATACTGCTGCGAATCGTACTCCACTTCAGTTTGCGCCCAGCAACAATGCAGCGAATCGTCGGATGGGTGCAGCCAGCGGGCTGGCAGCAGAAAAAAACGGCGGTCATACTGGTCCCATGAAAACTAAAACCATTGCGCTGACCACTGCATTGACCCTCCTCTGCTCCATCGCCTTGAGCGACTCCACCGGAACGCCCCTACGCGGTCCGGTCTACACCGACGATGGGCGCCTCACGCTGCCGGAAGACTATCGGGAGTGGGTGTACTTGAGTTCGGGATTCGACATGGCCTACGGCCCGCTCGCCATGAGCGGTCACCACATGTTTGACAACGTGTTTGTCGAGCCCGGCGCGTACAAGGCATTTCTGGCAACGGGGACGTGGCCCGACAAGACCATGTTGGTGCTGGAAGTGCGCGGCGCGCAGGACAAGGGTTCGATCAACAAGACCGGCCACTATCAAAGCACCGAGGTCATGGGACGCGAAGTCCATGTCAAGGACGCCGCGCATCTGGAAGGCTGGGCATTCTTTGGATTCGACGGCACCAAGCCCGCGAAAATGACCCCGCGAACCGCCGACTGCTATTCCTGTCACGCCAATCACGCCGCCGTCGACAATACCTTCGTGCAGTTCTATCCGACCTTGTTGCCGATCGCCACCGCCAAGGGCACGCTGTCGGCTGCGTACAAGGCGGAGTCTGAAGGACGGAAGTGAGGGGACCGCCTAACCGATCAGCGCCTTGACCTGCGCAACGAGCCAATCTGACATGCATTGCGATCCTGGCCCCGTGGGGTGCCCGGGCGCCGTGATGCTTTTTAAGTTCGAGTTGGTTCCCGGTTCGGGCTCGGCCACGGTACCCAATCCGTTGATGATTTTCAGGCCGCCCAAACCGTTTGCATACGTATCGATAAACGGCACCTTTCCGCCAATCTTCGGCAGGTAGGCGGCTGCCGCGGCGATCGCGGCATTTCGCGAAATATCGGTCGGGCCTATGATGCTCGTGCCGGCGTTGCAGTCGCCGAATACTCCGGTAAATATCGCGATGGCCGTTGGAAACTTCGCGGTGATTTGCTGTGCGACGTACGTCGCCGCCGCTTGAAGTTGCGCAGTGCTGGCATGGGTGTCATTTCCGGATCCCGGCACCAACAAATAAAACGGCAGTGCATTTCCGCTTGAATCCATGGGCACATTCGGAGCCAGATCGCCCTCATAGGAGCCCAGAATCGTCATTGCGCCGCCGGCGAGACCGCTGCTATCGAAGCTCAGCGTTGCGCCGGGCATGCCGTGGCCCACAAATATGAGCGGCGTCGCGAAGTCTCCGCGCGCCACGCTGAAAGAGGCGCCGGCTCCCGAAATGTTGGGTAGAACGTTGAGCGCCGCCTCGATACTGGTTGCACCGGCATTGAAGGCAATTGCGGCCGAGGTGGCCGTAACACCGCCGAAGGTAACATCGATCGTATAAGTTCCAGCCGTTGCCGTGCGAGCTACGCGCCATGCCTCACTCGGGGGCGCAATCCGATCTTGGAAATTGAGGCGGCCTACGGATCCAGAAATATATCCCGTGCCGCCTTGCCCGAGATTAGTCGGAAGCCAACCCATGCCCAGAGCAAAAGTATCAATGAGTCTCGGGATATTGATCGGCGCTGCCGTGCCGTCCCAGAAGCTGTCGCCCACGACTATCAGTGGCGTGGTCGACCATGACGGTGCCGCGGCAATGGCTCCGTCGGCGGCGACGCCGGCAAAAACTCCTTGTTCAACCGTGATTTTTCTTTGGCCGGACTGATTCCAAGTCAAGTGAATATACTTGACGGATCCCGTGCTCCCGTCCAATACAAAAGGCTGCGTACCGTCCTGAAGAACATAAAGCGTCGTGCTGTCGGGCATCGTGGACCAAGGCGGTGCGACATCGGCGATCCGGCTCGTACCGTCATAACTGACGATCTGTCTGACCTCGCCGAGAAGTCCTGTCCCTCCAGCAATTCGCACGTAATATTCGTTGTAGTAACCGGAAACCGTCGATGACGAAGAAGCCAGCGTGATGCCGCTGGCCGAACCGCCCTGTGCAGTGCCCGTTGCCAACGCACCGCCGTACCTGGCGAAGAATCTGTCATCGATATACACCGTGACCGTTTCGCTCGCGCCATACTGAATCAGGTCGAGCGTCTTCCCGGTGTGATAGAACGAAGCGTAAATCGTTCCCGGCGAATAAGTGTCTGAATTGGAGGTATCTGCGCTCACCATGTTGAAGCGCGGATAAGCCGGTCCAAATTGCGTGACGGCGGAACCGACGGCTCCGGAGAAGCCGAACACGGGATCCGGCGAGGATGAATCACTGAGCTCGCCATGAAATGTCGTCAAACCCGGCGTCGCCGCGTCGTCGAAAGTGACGGTTGGCGTGATGTCCGACGACTGCGGAGCCGAAGACGGAGGCATCCTCGTCGCGGCAGTCGCCGAAGTTCCCCCACCACATCCAAATAGCGGCGCCGTGCCCATGCAAACGCCTACTGCAACCAAGAACTCCCGCCGCGTGGTGCTGCCGTCGTTGATTTTTTTTACCCTCTTGTTTGACCGCGAAGAAGCATCATGATATTCGTGGCTGATCATAGCCTACCGCGAGCCAGTCTCCATTCGCAGACAGCGATGAACAACGGAAACAACTCATGCATCCAGTGCTGCGCCTCCTGCTCATATCGATTGCTTTCACCCTGGGCTCCTCGATGACGGCATCCGTGAGCGCGGCGCCGGCCGCTTATTTCGATTCATCGGGCCGAGACGACGTCCTTTCAGGCGGCGTCAAGATGATCACGGTCCAAACACCGAAGGGGGCTTTCCGCGTCTGGACCAAGCGGGTCGGCAACAATCCGGCCATCAAGGTTTTGCTCCTGCACGGCGGGCCAGGCGCCACCCATGAATATTTCGAGGCCTTCGACAGCTTCTTTCCCAATGCCGGCATCGAATACTACTACTACGATCAGCTTGGCTCGGCGTACAGCGATCAACCGGACCAGCCGGCACTCTGGGACCTGCCGCGCTTCGTTGAAGAAGTTGAACAAGTGCGCAAGGCGCTCAAACTCGACAAGACCAACTTCTACCTTTACGGCCAATCCTGGGGCGGCATCTTGGCGCTGGAGTACGCGCTCAAGTACCAGCAGAACTTAAAGGCGCTCGTGATTTCAAATATGGTCGCCAGCATTCCGGCATATAACCGCTATGCGAGCAGCGTGCTCATGCCGGCCATGGATCAGAAAGCTCTCGCCGAGATCAAGCAATTGGAGGCCAAGGGCCAATACGACGACCCCCGCTATGAAGAACTGCTGATGCGGCATTTCTACGTCGATCACATCTTGCGCATGCCGCAGGATCAATGGCCCGATCCGGTGTTACGCGCCTTCGCCAAGATCAACAAAAAGATCTACGTTCCCATGCAGGGCCCGAGCGAAATGGGCGCCAGCGGCAAGCTCGTGGACTGGGATCGGACCGCGGACCTGCCCAAAATCACCGTGCCAACGCTGTCCATCGGTGCGCGCTACGACACGATGGAGCCTGCGCAGATGGAGAAAATAGCGAAGTCGGTAAAAAAGGGCCGCTATCTGTATTGTCCGAAGGGCAGCCACCTTGCCATCTACGACGATCAACAGACTTACATGGCAGGCCTGACCCGGTTCATTCTTGACGTCGACGCGGGGCGCTTCTAAGGATGCGCGGATGCAGTCACCGATTAACCTCAGGGGACCGTCATGAAACAAAGCGCGATCTTTGCTCCCTTCTTCTTGACCATGCTGCTGACGCTCATCGTTTGGTTTTACATGTACGCCAAGCGCATACCGTTCCTTCAGAAAAGCAAAACCGATCTCAATCGCCTGACTGCGGCAGAGCTCGCGCGCATCTCTCCGCCGTCCGTGGCCAATCCATCGGACAATCTCAAGAATCTCTTCGAGCTACCGACGCTTTTCTATTGCATCGTGCTGTACCTCTTCGTCACAACCAGAGTCGACCTGGGCTACCTGGTTGCTGCCTGGATTTTCTGCGGCTTTCGAGTCCTGCACAGCGCGGTGCATTGCACGATCAACATTGTCATTCTCAGATTCTGGCTGTATTGCATATCCGCTCTGGCGCTGTGGTTCATGATCATTCGCGCAGCGACGACTGCTTTCGGCGCGGGTTGATACGGATACGCCACGCGTTAAGTTTTGGGACATCTTTGCGCTGTTCATCGGCGCACTCGCCGTCCAATTGATCGCCTACGGGCTTGCCCGATCATTCGGCGCATCGCCCTTCAAGACGGCCATGTTCGCCGGGACGATCAACGACCTTTGCTGGATCGGAGGCTATCGAGCGCTGTCGGGCAGCCGTGGCTGGCCAAGCTTGCAAATCCGGTTCGCGCCCGTTGAGCGCAGAGTCCTTGTCGCGAGCGCGGCCGGCGCCATCGCACTGACTGTCTTCATCATGGCGGTGGCCGAGATCTTGATGGCGCTGGGCGTCAAGATAACGGGTACGCCGAATAGCGGCGTCAGCGCAAGCGACCTTCGACAGTTGCCGATTGCAATCCTATTCATCGTCATCATCGGACCCTTTGCTGAAGAGCTGATGTTTCGCGGGCTTCTGCTGGATTGGCTCAGGCAAAGACTGGCCGCGTGGCAGGCCGCGGTGCTGATCAGTCTGCTGTTTGCATCGTTGCACAGTCACAGCTTCGGGAATGGAGTGGCGGGTGGGCTGGCGTTGTTCGATCGGTTTCTGCTCGGAATGGCAACATCGTTTCTGGCGCTGCGGTACAAGTCGCTGCGCCCCGCATTCGTTCTGCATGCCGTCAACAATGGCGTTGCTGCCCTCGCCATCGCGCTCTGGCGTTGAGTTCAGCGTAGACACGCCCGCGCAAGGCGGCCACTGTGTTGGCCGCACAGACCAGCAGGGTGCGCGGCGCGTTGATGCGCCACCGACGGCGCCAAACTTCTCCGAGTTGACGTCCGAATTCCAGCGTCAGGGTGGCGATCGCCCGCCGATACGTTATAGAAACAAACAATATGACTCCCAACATGACTGTTTTAGGAGCCGGAAAAGACCCCTGAATTGAACTAAAGATGCCTTTATTTCCAAGACGGCTCGAGGTAAACAGAGTCACTATGAACACCTGCTGGAAGGTTTTCTTAATCAGGCCGCTCGCACCGGATAATCGCGTTGACCACGGCTAAGACGAAGCGTGCGATTCCCGTCGTCGTCGAGCAGATCGGCCGCTCGATCCTCGTCGTGCGCGGCCAGCGGGTGATTCTCGATCGCGAGCTAGCCGCGATCTACGGCTCCACGACCAAGCGCCTGAACGAACAGATCAAGCGCAACCGTGACCGTTTTCCAGAAGATTTCATGTTCCAGCTCACCGCTGAGGAGGCGGAGCGTTCAAGGTCGCAATTTGCGACCTTGAAGAGTGGGTCGCGGCCAGAACATCAAGTATCGGCCCTATGCCTTCACCGAACACGGCGCGATCCAGGCCGCCAACGTCCTCAATTCCCCGCGTGCCATCGCCATGGGAGTCTACGTCGTGCGCGCCTTCGTGCAACTGCGCGAGTTGCTCGCCTCGAACACCGCCCTGGCTCGCAAGCTCAACGAACTCGAAGGCAAGCTGAAGAACCATGACGAGACGATCACCGCCATCCTTTCGGCCATTCGCGAGCTGATGAACCCGCCGCCGCCCAAGCGCCGGCCCATCGGCTTCACCGCTGATCTCGCCGAGAAGTCGTAGCGACTCCGCAAAGCCGATAGCTCCACTTGGATCAGATTGCTGGCGCTAGCCTATCCTGCCATCACTCAATAACGGACCAAAAATGCCAGCAATCGGATTCACGCACGCAGCAAATTTCGTATGGCGCCCAAAGTTCGGCTGCCGAACTCTTCGTTGTCGATCGGCTGCCATTGATGTATGCGTCGGGTGTGCCACTGCCATACCACCTCTTCAGCCGCCAAGAGGGGGATGAGCCGATAAGCAAGACCCCTGAATTGAACTAAAGATGCCTTTATTTCCAAGACGGCTTGAGCTAAACAGAGTCACTATGAACACCTGCTGGAAGGGTTTCTTAATCAGGTCGCTCGCACCGGATAATCGCGTTGACCACGGCTAAGACGAAGCGTGCGATTCCCGTCGTGGTCGAGCAGATCGGCCGCTCGATCCTCGTCGTGCGCGGCCACAGAGTATTGCTCGATGAGCATCTTGCCGTACTCTACGGCGTTCAGACTCGCGTACTCATCCAAGCCGTTAAGCGCAACCTTTCTCGGTTTCCGGAAGATTTCATGCTCCAACTCAGCGCCGCGGAGTGGTCCGCTTTGAGGTCACAGATTGTGATCTCAAAGGTTGAGCGGGGTGGCCGTCGCTATGCGCCCTATGCCTTCACCGAACAGGGCGTGGCCATGCTCTCTTCAGTCCTCAACAGCGAGCGTGCCATCGCCGTCAACATCGAGATCATGCGTGCCTTCGTGCGCGTGCGCGAACTCCTCGCCTCAAACAAAGTGCTCGCCAAACGCTTCGCTCAACTCGAAGCCCGACTCGATAAAAAATTTGCCGAGCACGATGATGCCATCACCGCCATTCTTTCCGCCATTCGAGAACTCATGAACCCGCGGCCACCGAAGCGGCGGCCCATCGGATTTACCGCCAACCTCGATGAGAAGGCGTAGACCGGCAAGCAAGAAGGCTATGAAGTTCCCCGACGCGCGCGCCCAATAAGCCATGGCGTAGTTCTCCGTGATGACTCGGGCGCAATACTCTGGCGTTGATTTCAGCGCAGATACGCCCGCAGGAAAAAAACCAGCGTAATGCCCACCGAGAGCAATAGCGTGCCGACACGTACGATGCCGGCGGGGGCGCTGCGGCCGATGTTTGCCCCGCAGTAGCCGCCGACAATGGCGCCGGCCAGCATTACCAGCGCCTCGCGCCATCTCACGGCGTTCGCCGCGATGAAAATAAAGACGGCCACCGTGTTGGCCGCACAGACCATCAAGGTACGCGGCGCATTGAAGCTCTTCAGCGTGCGGTCGCTCAGTAAACTCCACACGGCCATCATCATGATGCCGACGCCGCCGCCGAAGTAGCCGCCATAGATGCCGAGGCCGAATTGCACCACCACCACGAGCGGCGCGCCGATGCTCCATCGGCGGCGCCAAACTTCGCCGAGTTGACGTCCGAAGGTCAGCGTCAGGGTGGCAATCGCCAACAGCCAGGGCAGGATGACATCGAACGCCGTGATCGGCGTGCGCAGCAGCAGGAGAGCGCCGATCACCCCACCGAGGAACGTGGCGAGCAGCAAACTTCGCAGCGAGACCGGGCCGACGGGGCCTAAGCCGTCGCGATACGTCCACGCGCTGGTGAGTTGCCCCGGGAACAGCGCCACGGTGCTGGTGGTATTCGCCGTCACCGAGGGCACGCCGACGGCAATCAATGCCGGCAAGGTGACGAATGAGCCGCCGCCGGCGAGCGCATTCATCATGCCTGCGATCAGGCCCGCACCGGCAACGAGCAGCAGTGGACTCACTGCGGCGATAGTCCGATATTTTATGGGCGAGCGCCAGGGGCGCTAATCGGAGGTCAGCGCTCCGAAGGCGTTGACCGGCCCGAGATAACCGTACAGTACCGCAAGCTCATGGCTCTTCGCCTCGAGCTGCACCAGCAGCACCGGCGCTCTTTTTGAGTAGCCCTCGAGCTCATCGGCCGTCAGGTGCCGTGCCGGCAGTTTCACGAATAAAACGTTGTCGCCCGTGTGCTGGTAGGCCGAGTGGACCTGCGACTGAAACGACTGCACCACGGATTCGGCGAGAGGATCGTCGGCGTTCTTGATGCTGATGCCCGTACCGACCAGAACCACATGATCATCCTTGCGCACGATGAATCCGTCATGGATTTGCGCCCCGGCCACGCGGCTTGCCGTGGAGGTTCTGAAAAAGCACACCTCATCGAAATCGCTGGCGTCCGCAATGGGCTGGCAGGTCAATTGCTGCAAGGAAGGATTTTGTTTGCTCTCGCCCCAGGAACCGCCGATCTGGATACCCAGTAGGCCGCCCGGCAGGAAGGCCGACGGTGTTTGCGGCACCAAGTCATCGACGCGCGCTGCGCCGGAAGACAACGAGGCGCCTGACATCAGGAGCGCCCCGAGCGCGGTAGCGCTCAACCAACGATTCCAGGTTTTCTGATTCTGCTGCACCGAATTCCTCCTGTAAGGGCGGTTCTACAAATGACAGGCCTAATAGAGCGGGTCGATGTAGTCTAGACATCTTCCGACGGTTGAAACAGGCAAAGCGTGAGCGAAGTCATACTGCAATCAATCATCACCTGCCCGGTGTGTGACCAAAGTCGCGAGGAGACCATGCCCACCGACGCCTGTCAGTATTTCTACGAATGCAGCGGCTGCAAAACGCTGCTGCGCCCCAAAAGCGGCGATTGTTGCGTGTTTTGTTCCTACGGCACCGTCGCCTGTCCGCCGATCCAAGAGCAGCGCGGCTGCTGTAATAAGTGAGCGAGTGAATGCTTGACCCCATGATTACGTTTGAGTTGCAGGAGCTGGAGAGCGCCGCGGAGCTGGTCTATCGCGTGATGCCGCCAACGCCCTTATACGCGTGGCCAAAGCTGAAGCGGCGCACCGGATGCAGCGTGCGGGTAAAGCATGAGAATCACACCCCCACCGGTGCGTTCAAGGTGCGCGGCGGCATCGTGTACTTGGACCGACTGTGCCGCTCGTCGCCCAATGTTGCGGGCGTGATATCGGCGACGCGGGGCAATCACGGACAATCGATCGCATTCGCCGCGGCGCGCGCCGGGATTCCTGCGACGATCTACGTGCCGGCCGGCAATTCTCCGGATCAGAATTCGGCGATCGCCGGATTCGGCGCCAAGCTGGTGGAATTCGGACGGGACTTCGACGAGGCCAAGCATGAGGCCTTTCGGGTGTCCTCTGCCGAGGGCTTGCATTTTGTGCCCTCCTTTCATCGGGATCTCGTCGCCGGCGTCGCCAGCTACGCGCTGGAGCTATTTCGCGGCGGCGGCGAATTGGATGCGGTGTACGTGGGCGTGGGCATGGGCTCAGGCATATGCGGCCTGATCACCGTTCGCGATTTGCTGGGGCTGAAGACCGAGATCATCGGCGTCGGTCCCGTCAAGGCGCCGGCGACCGCGCTTTCCTTTGCCGCCGGACGACCGGTGACGTTCCCCTCAGCCAATACCTTCGCCGATGGGCTCGCCACCCGGGAACCCAACGCGCAGGCCGTCGCGACGATTTATCGCGGCGTGGCGCGTTGGGTGCAAGTGAGCGAAGACGAGATCGCGGAGGCGATGCGGATTTATTTCGATGACACCCACCAGATCGCCGAGGGTGCCGCCGGCGCGCCGCTTGCCGCGCTGCTGCAAGATGGGCAGCGCATGAAAAACAAGAATGTGGCGCTGGTATTGAGCGGCGGGAATATCGAGCGCGCCCGCTATCTACAGGTGCTCAAAGGTGAAACGCCGCGGACAGGAGATTGAAGGGAGGCGGCGTACTTCGGCGATGCGGTTCTTACTGGCGGTCCTTACCAGCCGGTAGGATCAGGTCGGCATAGGGCTTGGCATCACTGGCAAGCAGTACCTCATCGGCCGCCGCGCCTAACTTTACGCTGCCATCGGCCAGCGGCACGGTGATGGGCGCCACTTCCACTTTGGTTACCCCCTCGCGCGGAGTAATTCCGATCTCGCGAGCCGTGGCGGGCGACAGATCGACGATGCGACCCGCGACATACGGGCCACGATCTTCGATCCTCACCACCGCACTCTTCCCGGTTTTCAGATTGGTAACCTTGGCGATGGTCCCCAGCGGCAGCGTTCTGCTCGCCGCATTGCTATCCTGCGGATCCATCTTGTTGCCGTTGGCCATTTTTCTGCCGGCAAACATGCGCGCATAAAACGACGCCTTGCCTATCCGCGCCTTGCCCGAACGATCCAGTTGCGGTTTTGCAATCACGGCCAGTCTATCCGGCGAGTGTCGCGTCGGCGGCTGCGAGTCCGTCGGCGTCTGCGGCTGCGTCGGCGAATCCTGCTGCGCTAGTCCATCGGGTGTTGCTGCTTGAGTTTTCAATCCGAAGGTGGCCGCTTCGAATACTGCGGCGACTGCAATCACGACAAGATTGCTGCATCGCGAGGTGACTAACATATCTTGGGTTTTCTCGGTCGATAATGTGACCTCATGATCGGAGATGTGAGCCGCCAGGACACCCAGCCATACGCTCTGTTTGCTGTCAGACTGCAGGCAGTCGCGGGCGCCCGGGCGCCTGTTTGGCGAGTTTCAAATGATGCTGCGGAGGCCTGGGCTATAGGTGCTGCAGCGCCGCGGTATAGTCCTCATCGAGCACTTGCATGAACAGCTGCAACTGTTTTACGCGCCCTTCGAGTTCGGCCGCCGACAGCAGCAATGCCTGAATGTCGCCCGCCGACAGTTCCTTGGGATCCTTGCGGTTTTTCATGAGGAGCAATGGCGCGGCCGCCTTGGCTTGGTCGGATAAAATGCTGACCCCGGCCTCGTTAACGAAGGTTTGCTGACCGTAAAGTTCCGAATATTTTTTAATGACTTCAGGCCGCATGTAGCCGACGGCGCCGCTGTCCCGCGCGCTCTTCCAAGCGGAATCGGTGTACGAACTCCAGTTGAAGCTCCATTGCAGTTCAAAGTGCTCCGGCGTCTTGCCGGCGCGCAGATCTCGCAGCTGGTCGATATCTCGCTCGAGTTCCACGAGTCTAGTTTGCAAACTGCGCAGATTCTCTGCGTAGAGCGTATGGTTTTCACCGGTCTCGCGCCGCAGATTCACGCGAGCCTCGGTAACCATGTGGCGGTGGTGCAGCGATTGAACGGCGGCTTCGAGCGCGAGGGCGATCAACAGACCGATCGTGATCGTCAGCAAATGAAGGGTGAAATCCTTCCACGAGCGGATCGGTTCATGTGGTGGATGCACGTCCAATACGGCACTCCTGTCTGAAAGTG
>DATHFB010000269.1:0-4270 GCA_035318305.1 Steroidobacteraceae bacterium
CGCCACCCAATACTCGACGTTGCCCTTGCCTGAGCCCATGCGTACTTCGAGCGGCTTCTGGGTGATGGGCACATCCGGGAAGACGCGTATCCAAATGCGTCCGCCGCGCTTCACATAGCGGGAAATGGCGCGGCGCGCCGCTTCGATCTCGCGCGCAGTCATGCGGCACCGGTCGGTGGCTTTGAGGCCGAACTCGCCGAACGCCACGGAATTGCCGCGGTGCGCGCTGCCCGAGATCTTGCCCTTGAATTGTTTGCGGAACTTGGTCCGCTTCGGCTGCATCATGCTTATTTACCTGATCGATCAGCTAGCGGCCGGCGCCGCAGGTTCCGTGGATTTGGCGACTGCCGGCGCCGCTGCGCCCTCAGCCTCGGCCTCGACGGCCTCCTCTGCCGGCTTGTCGAATATTTCGCCCTTGAAGATCCACACTTTGATGCCGATGACACCGTAAGTGGTTTGCGCCTCCGCCAGACCGTAGTCGATGTCGGCACGAAACGTATGCAGCGGAACCCGTCCCTCGCGATTGGTCTCGGTACGGGCAATTTCCGATCCGTTCAAGCGGCCGGAAATGCGCACTTTGATGCCGAGCGCA
This sequence comes from Steroidobacteraceae bacterium, assembly GCA_035318305.1. Taxonomy (GTDB): domain Bacteria; phylum Pseudomonadota; class Gammaproteobacteria; order Steroidobacterales; family Steroidobacteraceae; genus Bog-1198. The sequence goes on from DATHFB010000269.1 coordinate 593, forward strand.
CCGGAGCGCATGGTATTGGTCACCGCGCGCTTCATGGCGCGCCGGAACATCACACGCTTCTCCAGCTGCTGCGAGATTCCTTCCGCAACCAATTTCGCATCCAACTCGGGCTTGCGGATCTCGGCAATGTTGAGGCGTACGTCGTTCATGCCCATGCCGAGGATCTTGGCCACTGCGGTGCGGAGTTTCTCGATGTCCTCGCCCTTCTTGCCAATCACGATTCCCGGCCGCGCCGTGTGAATGGTGATGTTGGCGCGGCGGGCCGCCCGCTCGATATGAATGTTGCTCACCGACGCATCGGCAAGTTTCTTATTCAGAAACTTGCGCACCAGGAAGTCGGTGTGAATATTCGAAGCGAAGTTCTTCGAATGCGCATACCACTTCGACGACCAGTCGCGCGTGATGCCTAGACGAATACCAATCGGATTTACTTTCTGACCCATTAGGCCTCTCGCTTTCCGTCAGACACTTGAACCAGGATGTGACTGTTGCGCTTGGCGATACGCACGCCGCGCCCCTTGGCGCGCGCGTGAAAGCGCTTGAGCATCGGCGCCGGATCAACCTCGACGCGCGTCACTTTCAGATCATCGACATCGGCATTGAAATTGTTGTAAGCGTTGGCAATCGCGGAATCCAACACCTTGAGAACGATCTTGGCGCCTTTCTTCGGCATGAACTTCAACGTGTTCACGGCCAGCGTGGCCGACTTGCCGCGGATGGTGTCGACAACCAGGCGGCACTTCTGCGGAGAAATGCGCGCGTAGCGTAAAACTGCTTTGGTCTGCATGACTACTCCGCCGCCGAGACTTTCTTGTCGCCGGAATGCGCCTTGAACGTGCGCGTCGGGGCGAATTCGCCGAGCTTGTGGCCGACCATGTTTTCCGACACCAGCACCGGCACGTGCAGCCGGCCGTTGTGCACGGCGATGGTCAAGCCGACCATGTCGGGAATGACCATGGAACGTCGCGACCAGGTCTTGATTGGGCGACGATCATTCTTTTGGCTGGCGGTTTGCACTTTCTTGGCCAGATGCAAATCCACAAACGGGCCTTTCTTTAGCGAACGAGGCACTGATAATTCTCCAGTCTTACAGTCGTTTGTTCTTGCGACGCTGAACGATCATGCCGTCAGTGCGCTTGTTGCGACGCGTCTTCTTGCCCTTGGTCTGCAGGCCCCATGGGCTCACCGGGTGCGGATTACCTTGACCGGATTTGCCTTCACCGCCGCCGTGGGGGTGATCAACGGGGTTCATCACGACGCCGCGTACCGTCGGGCGAACTCCCAACCAGCGCACCGCACCGGCCTTGCCGAAGACGCGTAAATTATGTTCGTCGTTGCCGACCTCGCCGATGGTGGCGCGGCAATCGACATGCACCTTGCGCATTTCGCCCGACTTCAGGCGCAGGCTGGCATACACCCCTTCGCGCGCGGCGAACTGCGCGGACGCACCGGCGCTGCGCGCCATCTGTCCGCCCTTGCCGACCTTCAATTCGATGTTGTGCACCGTGCTGCCGACCGGGATGTGCCGCAACGGCATCGCATTGCCGGCCTTGATCGGCGCATCGGAACCGGAGCGAATCTCATCGCCGGCCTTCACGCCCTTGGGCGCGAGGATGTAGCGGCGCTCGCCGTCCTTGTAGAGGACCAGCGCCAGATGCGAGGTGCGGTTCGGATCGTATTCCAGACGCTCGACGGTGCCGGGAATCCCATCCTTGTCGCGCTTGAAATCGACCAGGCGATAGCGCTGCTTATGACCGCCGCCGATGTGACGCGTGGTCTGCCGGCCCGAATGGTTACGAGCACCGGTGCGGTTCTTCTTGGTGGTGAGAGACTCGAGCGGTCCGCCTTTATGCAGGTGCGAGCGATCGATTTTGACTACGAAGCGCGTACCCGGTGAGGTCGGCTTCATCTTGATGAGTGCCATGGCCTTAGGTCCTTATTTCGCCGAGGCGCCGGTGAAGTCGATGGACTGACCGGTTTGCAAGCGCACATACGCTTTCTTGAAACCGTTGCGCTTGCCCGCCATATTCTTGAAGCGGCGTGTCTTGCCGGGACGATTCAACAGATTGACGCCCTCGACTTTGACCTCGAACATCAGCTCGACGGCCTGCTTCACTTCCGCCTTCGACGCATCGTCACGCACGCGAAACACGTATTGGTTCGCCTTTTCCGTCACGGTCGCGGCTTTTTCCGACACGTGCGGCTGAATCAGCACGGTCATCAAACGTTCTTTATTCATGCCGCGCCTCCGAGACGCTGGTCCAGCAACTTCAAGGCACCAACCGTGGCCACGACCTTGTCGTGTTTGACCAAGCTCAAGGGGTCGAGAGCGGCCACGGCCATCACTTCCACATGGGGAACGTTGCGGGCCGCCAAGAACAATTTCTCCTCGTAGGCCTCGACTAGAATGAGTGCTCGCGTCAATCCAAATTCGGCCAACTTGCTGATCAGCAATTTGGTCCTGGGCGCCGTGAGCTCGATCGACTCCACGGCCACCAAGCGATCTTGACGCACCAGCTGCGACACCATGGTTTGCATGGCGGCGCGGTACATCTTGCGATTGACCTTCTGCGAGAAATCGCGCGGCTTGGCTGCGAAAGCCCGTCCGCCGCCCACCCAAATGGGGCTGCGAATCGAGCCGGCGCGGGCCTGGCCCGTGCCTTTTTGGCTCCAGGGCTTCTTGCCGCCGCCGCGCACTTCAGCGCGCGTCTTCTGCGCCTTGGTGCCGGCACGGCCGGCCGCCATGTACGCCGTCACGACCTGGTGCACCAGCGCTTCGTTGTAAACGCGCCCAAAGGCCGCGTCCGACAATTGAATCTCGCTGGCGGGCTTGGCATTTTTTAGCTGGACTTTCATGGGGTCTACTTCTTGTCGGCTTTGGCGGCGCCCGCCTTGGGAGCAGCGCCCTTGGCACCAGGAGCGCCCTTGGCAGCAGTGGGAGCCTTGTTCGGCATCAACTTCTGACGTCGCGCTTGGCCCAACGCCTTCACCGACGGCCTCACAATGACCCGGCTGCCCTCGGCACCCGGCACCGCGCCGCTGATGAGCAGCAGGTTGCGCGCGGCATCGACTTCCACAACGCGCAGATTTTCAATGGTGCGATTGCGCACACCCATATGCCCCGACATGCGCTTGCCTTTGAACACGCGGCCCGGCGTTTGGCGCTGCCCGATGGAGCCTGGCGCGCGGTGCGACACCGAGTTTCCGTGGGTCTTCATGCCGCCCGCGAAATTATGGCGCTTCATCGTGCCCTGAAAGCCCTTGCCCACCGTGGTGCCCGTGACATCGACGATTTGGCCCGCGGTGAACATGTCGACTTTGATTTCGCCGCCCGAGGCAAGCGCGTCGCCTTCGCCCTTGGCCAAGCGGAATTCCTGAGAGGTATAACCGGCGGCAACATTCGCCTTGGCAAAATGGCCGGCCAGGGCCTTGGAGACGCGCGACGGACGGCGGCTGCCAATGGTGACCTGAACCGCACGATAGCCGTCGGTTTTATCGTTTTTGACTTGCGAGATGCGATTCGGCAACGCCTCGACAACCGTCACGGGCACGGTTACACCGGCGTCGGTGAATACTCGGGTCATGCCGCACTTGCGGCCAACCAGACCAATGGACATTGTCAATCCTCATACAGCGAGAGCTTTAAACGAGCCCCGCATCGTTGCGACAGATCAGCGG
>DATHFB010000270.1:0-2090 GCA_035318305.1 Steroidobacteraceae bacterium
TGTCGTTGAAATCCAGCGGGTGCGATGTCGTGAGGCGAATGCGCTCCACGCCCTCGATGCCGGCCACGAAGTGAATCAACGTCGACAGGTCGGCGAGCGTGCCGTCGGCCATGGGCCCGGCATAGGCGTTGACGTTCTGGCCGAGCAGCGTGATCTCGCGTACACCTTGCGCGGCCAATCCTTCCACCTCAGCCAGCACCTGATCGAACGGGCGGCTGATTTCTTCGCCGCGCGTGTAAGGCACGACGCAAAAAGTGCAGTACTTGCTGCAGCCTTCCATGATGGAAACAAATGCCGTCGAAGCCGTGGTGCGCGTCTCCGGCAGCCGGTCGAATTTCTCGATTTCCGGGAAACTGATGTCGATTTGCGACCGGCCGGACTGCTTCAAGCCGTCAAGCATGGCCGGCAGGCGGTGCAGGGTTTGAGGCCCGAACACCAGATCGACGAAGGGTGCGCGCGCGGTGATCCCCTCCCCTTCCTGGCTGGCGACACAGCCGCCGACGCCGATGACCACATGAGGGCGCTGCTGCTTGAATAGCCGCCATTCCCCTAACAGGGAAAACACCTTTTCTTGAGCCTTTTCGCGCACCGAGCAGGTATTGACCAGCAAAACATCCGCTTCGGCGGGATTGTCGGTGCTCGTCAACCCCGAGGCTGATTCGAGCACGTCCCGCATCTTGGCGGAATCGTATTCGTTCATCTGGCAGCCGAAGGTTTTTATGTATAAAAGACCGGGCATTTAGAACATGGGCTCATGGGGAAAAGGCCGCTAAGATACTAGGAACCATGGCAATACGCGAAGTTCTGAAAATGGGCGACCCACGCCTCCTGGCTGTTGCGCAGCCGGTTGGCCGGTTTGGCACGCCGGAGCTCGAAAACCTGCTTATTGATATGCAGGACACCATGCGCCATCTCAATGGCGCCGGGCTCGCCGCACCGCAAATTGGGGTCGGGTTGCGAGTGGTGATATTCGGCTTCGAGCACAGCCCACGCTATCCGGAGGCCGAGTCCGTCCCTTTCACCATCCTCATCAACCCGCAGATCAAGCCGCTGGGCGAGGCCTTGGACGAGGACTGGGAAGGATGCCTGTCCGTCCCCGGCATGCGCGGCCTGGTGCCCCGTTATCGCGAACTGCGCTATACCGGCTTCGATGCGGCGGGAGCCCCGATCGATCGCACCGTCAAGGATTTCCACGCCCGCGTGGTGCAGCACGAAGTCGACCACTTGGATGGGATCCTCTATCCGCGCCGCATTCGCGATCTGACGCAGTTCGGCTTCAACGATGCGCTGTTTCCCGGAGAAATCCTGGCGGACGAATAGGCGGCGGTGCTCGCTAATCCTCGTCGAAAATGATGACGCCGCGTCCCTGTTTGCCCGCATTCAGATCGGCGAAAGCCAGCGGCGCTTCATCGATGGAATAGGTCCGCGTGATCAATTCGTCGAGCTTGAGCCTTCCCGAGCGGTACAGGCCGATCAAGCGCGGAAAATCCAGCTGCGGACGCGCAGATCCGTAGTAGCTCCCGGTCAAGGTCTTCTCGGTGGTCGCCACTTGTTGCGCGTTCAGCGTGATCTGATCCTTAGGATTGGAGATCCCGACGATCACCGCGGTGCCGCCGCGGCGCAGGACTCCCCACGCCATTTCCGAAATCTTGCCCACACCCACGCAGTCGAAGGCGTAGTCGGCGCCGCCCGCCGTCAACTTGTACAAGTCTTTGGCGGCATTCGCCTGACCCGTGATGTTGTAGCCATGCGTGGCGCCGAACTCTTTCGCCAATTCGAGTTTTTCATCACTGGTGTCAACGGCCACGATCATGCCGGCGCCGGCAATGGCGCAGCCTTGGATCGCATTCAAACCGACGCCGCCGCACCCGAAGACCACCGCGATGGAGCCGGCCTGGACCTTGGCGGTATTGACGGCAGCGCCAACGCCTGTCATGACGCCGCAGGCAATCAATGCCGCGCGGTCGAGCGGCATGCTTTGGTCGATTTTCACGACATTGCCCATGTGCACGGTTGCAAATTCGGCCATGACGCCGCATCCGCAAAAGACATTGAGATCCTTGCCCGCGGAGTCGCGCGTGCGCACGGTG
>DATHFB010000271.1:0-31398 GCA_035318305.1 Steroidobacteraceae bacterium
TGTGGGGTGTTAGCAACGGACGCCTATCGCTCCATGGGGTGTATGCCGCAAGATAGGCGAGCCCGATTTGCGAGCCATAATTCAAACTTAAATCCGCCAAACCAGGAAATCATTGCATGGCCCCAGGTGAAACGCGCGAGCTGAAACGCACCATCGGTAACCGCCAACTGAGCATGATTGCCATTGGTGGGGCGATCGGCACGGGCCTGTTCTTCGCCAGCGGCGCCGCGATCGCCCAAGCTGGACCGGGTGGCGCGCTGCTCGCGTACGCGACCATGGGCCTGGCGGTTTACTGCATGATGCAATCGCTGGGAGAAATGGCGACGCAATTGCCGATTCCCGGCTCGTTCGAAGCGTATGCGGAGCGCTTTGTCGACCCGTCGCTCGCCTTTGCCGTCGGCTGGAACTATTGGTTCAGCTGGGCAATCACCTTGGCAGCCGAATTGGTCGCCGGCGCGCTCATCGTGCAGTTCTGGTTTCCGCACTCGAACTCTGCATACTGGGCCATGGGGTTCTTCGCGGTGCTGCTGGCGTTGAATCTACTTTCGGTCAAAGCCTACGCCGAGGCTGAGTATTGGTTCGCGGGCATCAAGGTGGTCACGGTGATCATCTTCGTGGCGGTTGGGCTCCTGATGATCGCCGGCATGTTCGGCAATCACAGCAGTGGATTTCACAACTGGACCTTGAGCGACCCCAAAGCGGGGACGCACGCGCCCTTCGTGGGTGGTTTTACGGCGATGCTGACGGTGTTCCTGGTGGCGGGCTTTTCTTTCCAGGGTACGGAAGGGGTCGGCCTTGCTGCGGCCGAAACCGCCGATCCCGGCAAAAACGTTCCCAAGGCGATTCGAACCGTGTTCTGGCGGATCCTGTTGTTCTACATCGGCGCGATCTTCGTTGCGGGCACGTTGATCAGCTACACAGACCCTAACTTGCTCAATGCGGATGAAACCCACATTGCGTACTCGCCCTTTACCATGGTGCTGCAGCAACTGCCGAGGTTCGGCTACTACGCCTCGAACGTCATGAATGCCGTGATTCTGTCTTCAGTGCTGTCCTGCGGGAACTCGTCGATGTACGTGGCTTCACGAATGTTGCATGCCATGGCGCACAGCCGGAAAGCGCCGAAGGTGTTCGCTACCCTCAACGCGCGCGGTGTTCCGGTTCTAGCGCTGCTGGCCACCGGCTCGGTGAGCGCGATGGCCTTTTTCTCGACCCTGGTGGGCGATAAGAAGATTTATCAGCTGCTCTACAATGCCTCGAGCTTGACGGGATTTCTGATATGGCTCGGCATTGCGATCTGCCACCTGCGCTTCCGCAAGGCTTGGGTGGCGCAGGGCCGCAGCCTGAATGATCTGAAGTTCAAGTCCAAGTTCTATCCGTATGGTCCGTGGCTTGCGCTGATCCTGTTCGTGGTGGTCTTATTCGGCGCAAACATCGGCGTGTTCCAGACGCCGGTGTTTTCCTGGTTCGACTTTGTCACCGATTATTTGATCATTCCCCTGTTCATTCTCTTTTATCTGGGCCACAAATTCTGGAACAAGACGCACTTGGTACCCCTGAAAGACGCCGACTTCGAGGTGCATTAGTCTTTAAGGAGAGTCGTTATGGGCACGTTGAATGCCGCGCTCGCGCAGCATGGCTACTCCATATTGGCCGCCATCGTATTTCTGGAGACCATTGGCGTGCCGGTGCCGGCTGCCGTGGCATTGCTGATTGCGGGCGGTGCGGTTGCCCGCGGCGTCCTGCAAGCTCAGTACGTATTGGGCATCGCGCTGTTCGCGATGCTCGCGGGCGACACGCTGATGTTTCTTTTGGGCCGCTACACCGGCTGGTGGCTGCTGGGCATACTTTGCCGCATTTCGCTGAATCCTGAAGCATGCATTTTGCGATCCGCGGATTCCTTCTACCGCCGCGGAAAGACCCTTCTGGTCATCGCCAAGTTTATTCCGGGAATTAATACGATGGCGCCGCCGCTCGCCGGCAGCATGAACATGCGATTGACAACGTTTCTGCGTTTGGATCTGGCGGGCGCCGCTCTGTACATCGGTTCGTATTGCATCGTCGGTTATGTGTTCAGCGACGCGTTGGATGCGGTTACTCGTGGATACGGCACCGCCGGCCGATTGGCCGGGTGGATTGTGATTGCGCTTATCGTTGGCTATGTCTTGCTGCGTGTATGGTTGTGGATCAAGGGCCGCGCGCTGACCGCGGTTCCTTTTGCGAATCCCACCGACGCCGCCCGTGAAATGGCGGCCGGCGCGTTCGTATACGATGTTCGCAGCCATGGCTACTTCGATGCCAAGGCAATGCGCATCCAGGGTTCCCGTCGGCTGGACCCAAACGCACTTCATCAATCCGACGCGGAGTTGCCGGCCGAGGGAACCCTGTTTGTGTACTGCACCTGTGTTCGTCAGGCCACGAGCGTTCGCGTTGCGGGCGAATTGCAAAGGATGCTGCAGGAGAAAAGGGTGCGCGTCACGGTGATTCGGGGCGGCCTGCGCGCCTGGGAAAAGGCGGGCCTGCCCGTGGAGGCAATACCCGAATCAGAGATGGCGACGCTGCCGGTGTTTAAGTAGCGAGCAATGCAGAATCGATAGTTATTCCGGCCCGACCCGGTAGACGCAGAGTTTGTTTCCCTCCGGGTCGCGAAAATAGGCCGCGTAGAAAGCGCTCGGTCCTTCCTCGCCTCGAACCCCGGGCGCCCCCTCGTCCGAGCCGCCGAGCTGCATAGCCTTTTTGTAAAGCGCGTCCACGGAGGCTCGGGCGTCGAGCGACAGTGCCAGCATATTGCCGTTGCCGGGCGTTGCTTTCTTTCCGTCGTAAGGCGGTGTGACCGCGAGCGCGGGCTTGCGCAGCGTGACGCCGTACATGGTGAAGCCGTGTGGTGTCTCCATCAGGCGCTTGGCCCCGACTTCACCCAGCAGCGCGTCATAGAACGCGAGCGCGCGGGGGAGATCGTTGGTTCCAATGGTGGCGTAGCCGAGCATGAGGTTCTCCTTTGACAGGCGCGGTTCTGACGAATACGATCATACCCATTCAAAGCCGCGCTCGTCGCGGCTTTTCCATTTCTGCGAGGAGTATAAATGCGATGCGGGGCGCTTCGATACCGCGCACTTCCGCCTAGCGGTCTAGGACTTCTCGTCGAGATTAGCGGTGAATCCGATGCCGCGACGCTTAGGCGGCGGCGGGTTCATCAGCTCGCGGATCGCGGAGAGAATGGCGACAATCGCCTCGTCGTGGTTCTTGAGCTTACCCTCGAGCTCGTTGAGCTTGCGGGCGAGAACCGTATTCGAGGCGAGAAGTTCGCGCAGCCGCACGAAGGCGCGCACGACGTAGACGTTCATCTCCACGGCGCGAGGACTGTTGAGGACGGTGGCGGCCATGATGGCGCCGTGTTCGGTGAAGGCGAGCGGTGGAAATCTGGGATCGCGATGCTTTTGCGAACCGGTCACAAACTGTGACCGGTTCAATGCCTCGGTCTCGGTCCGGGTGAGCCGGAACATGAAGTCTTCTGGGAAGCGCTCGGCGTTGCGTTTGACGGCTTGGTTCAGCACTTTGGTGGCCACGCCGTAGAGAGCGGCAAGCTCGGCGTCGAGAATCACCCGCTGACCGCGCAGGATCAGGATCGAGCGGCTGATCTGTTCGACCACGATGCTTCCGGGAACCGGTCGCATTTTGCGACCGGTTCCGTGTCTCTTTTCGGCCCGTGACTCCACATATTAGACAAGTCCACGTTCCGCCAGCGACACGCACGCGCCGTCGCCGACGATGATGTGATCCAGCAATCGGATGTCCACCAATGCCAACGCCTCTTTCACGCGCTGCGTGATGAACTCGTCAGCCTGCGAGGGTTCGGCCACGCCGCTCGGATGATTGTGCGCAATGATCACCGCGGCCGAATTGCGCTGCAGCGCCAGCTTGACGATCTCGCGCGGGTGCACGCTGGCGCCGTCGATGGTGCCGCGAAACAACTCCTCGAACTGAATGAGCCGGTGGCGCTTGTCGAGATACAGGCAGCAGAACACTTCGTGTTCCAAATCGCGCAGCCGCGCGGTCAGAAAATCCCGGGTGGCCCGGGGACTGGATAGAGAAGGGCCGGCGCGCAGGGTCTCCGACAGCTGCCGCCGGGCGATCTCGACCGACGCCTGCAATTCCGCGTAGCGAGCGGGCCCCAGGCCGGGCTCGGCACAAAATCGCTGCCGGTCGGAGGCAATCAGCTTGCGCAGCGAGTGAAAGCTCTTGAGCACTTCGCGCGCCAAGTCGAGCGCGGAGCGACCGGCGGTACCGGTTCGCAGCAGTATTGCCAGCAGCTCCGCATCGGAAAGAGCCGCCGCTCCTTTCTCGAGCAGCTTCTCGCGCGGTCGTTCATCGGCGGGCCAGTCCCGAATTGCCATGGGATCAGCATGATCACCGGCGCCGCAACTCACCAGCGCCATTTCGGTGGTGAGCAGCGAGATTCGCACGCCGGGGCACCAAGCCGCGACGCCGACTCAGCTGTGGCCCGAGCTCCCGAATCCACCCGTGCCGCGGGCGGTGGCGGAAAAATCTTCGACCACTTCGAAGGCAACCTGCACGACCGGCACGATCACCATCTGCGCGATCCGATCGCCGGGGTTGATGGTGAAGGCCTGCGTGCCTCGGTTCCAGACCGACACCATCAGCGGCCCCTGGTAATCGGAGTCGATCAAGCCGACGAGATTCCCCAGTACGATGCCGCTCTTATGGCCCAGGCCCGAACGCGGCAGGAGCATGGCGGCAAGAGCAGGGTCCGCGATATAAATCGAGACGCCGGTCGGTATCAGTTCCGCGTTGCCGGGCGTCAATAGGAGCGGCGCATCGATGCAGGCGCGCAAATCCATGCCGGCCGAGCCGGGAGTGGCGTGCTGCGGCAGGGGGAACTCGCGTCCGATGCGCGGATCCAAGATCCGCAGCTTGACTGTGCGTTGCATCGGGCTTCTAAACTCGACGCGGACGGCGGCCGCGCACACGCTCGCGCGGCAGCGCCGCCGTGGTTCTGCGTTTTCGTGCGCCGCGCCGCGGGCTGCCGTCGGGCGGCGGCAGGCGTTTGGCGATGAGCGCGATGAGCTCGCGCGCCACGTCGATTTTCGGTCCGCGCGCCACCTCCATTTTTCCGCCGGGCCAAATGACGGTGAGCGCGTTGTCCTCGCAATCGAATGCAATGCCGTCGCCGACTTCGTTCGCGGCGATCATGTCGAGCTTCTTGCGCTTCAGCTTGATGCGCGCATTCTCCTCGACATCATTGGTTTCGGCCGCGAAACCCACCACGAACGGGCGCTTCGCCATGTCGGCCACCGACTTGATGATGTCGGGCGCAGGTTCGAGCTCGAGTTTCACCGAGCCGCCTTGCTTCTTGATCTTCTGTTTGGCCACCGTCACCGGCTGAAAGTCGGCAACTGCCGCGGCCGCGATAAATATATCCGCATCGCCCACTTGCCGGTGAACCGCGGCGTACATGTCGCGCGCGCTTTCCACATTGATGCGCGTCACACCTACCGGCGTCTGCAACTGCACAGGACCGGTTACCACCGTGACATGCGCCCCCGCCTCGCGAGCCGCTTCCGCCACCGCGAATCCCATTTTCCCCGAGCTGCGATTGGTCAGATACCGCACGGGGTCCAAGCGCTCGCGCGTGGGGCCGGCCGTGATCAGCACGTTCAAACCCGCCAAAATACCCGCATTGACCGGCGGCGCCAGCACGGCTTCCGAAAGCTGGACAGCTTCCCACATGCGGCCCGCGCCGACTTCTCCGCAGGCCTGGTTGCCGGACGCGGGCCCGAGGATGCGGACTCCGCGCGCAATCAGCGTTTCGACATTGGCCTGGGTCGCCTTGTTCGCCCACATGACGCGATTCATCGCCGGCGCCAACATGATGGGCGCTTCGGTCGCCACGCACAGCGTGCACAACAGATCGTCGGCTCGGCCGCCCGCCAGGCGCGCCAGGAAATCGGCGCTGGCCGGCGCAATCAACACGATCTGCGCCCAGCGCGCCAGCTCGATGTGGCCCATGGCGGCTTCCGCGGTGTTGTCCCACAGATCGCTGCGGGTCGGGCGGCCCGATACGGCTTGAAACGTCATGGGCGAGACGAAGCGCTGCGCGGCGGACGTCATCACGACTTGAACGTCGGCGCCCCGTTCGATCAGCCGCCTGACCAGATCCGGGCTTTTGTACGCGGCAATGCCGCCGGTCACCCCGAGCAAAACTCGCGTCTTCGGGGTCATTGAATGTGCTTCAACTCTTTGAAGCGATCGATGTCGCTCTCGAATTGAATGCTCATCGAGGATTCTTCTGCGCGCTTCTGTTGCAGGTTCTGCTGCTGCGTGCGCATATCCGTGGTGAGCCGCACCAGGTCCTCGGCCATTTGATCCGGCATCGGCGGCGCCTTGGGGTCGTCGCTATAGGGCCTGTAGCGCTGGGTATCGGCGCGCATTTTCTTCATGCGGCCATTGAGAGTCTCGAGAAATTGATTGGTCACTTTGATCTGGTCCGCCACCAGCTGCACGCGCTGGTCGCGCAGGCGTTCGATTTCTTGCACTGACGCATAGGTGCTCAATAAATTCTTATCGCGGGTCTGGCTCTGCTCGGTCTCGAGTCTCTTGCGCTCGTCGGCCGCCAGTTGCTGCGCCGTCTTCTGCGCATCGCGATGGTCTATCTCATAACCCCGCGAGTTGAGGATATGCTGTTCCTGGGAGGCGTATTCCGGAGGGACGCGATCGCCGTAGTGCGTCACGCCGTCGGAGTCCACCCATTTGTAGAGGACCCTGCCGTTATTCGAAGGGCCGGTGGACGGGGCGCTTACCGCCAGCGCCGAAGCAAGCAGTGTGCATACGCAAAGGATCCAAGCGACATTCTTCAAGAATCTATCCTCGAGATGAAGCGGCCGCCATTGTGAGCGGAGCGGGCGGCGTTTTCTAGGGGCAATTCCTCAGTCTGCGAGGCCATACCGCTCGCGATACCGCGTCATGCTCGAGAGGTCGCCCGCCTCGCCTGCCTTGGAGACATGGTGCATGAGGTCGGCCAGATTAACCACGGAAATCACGGGTATTTGGTACCGGCTGCGCACTTCTTGCACTGCCGAAAAGTCGCTGCCGGAGGCGCGTTCCTGGCGATCCAGCGCGAGCAGCACGCCGGCGGGGGTTGCCCCGGCCCCCTGGATAATATCAATGGACTCACGGATGGCCGTCCCCGCCGTGATCACATCGTCGACGATCAAGACGCGGCCCTGCAGTGGGGCGCCCACGATCTTGCCGCCCTCACCGTGCTCCTTGGCCTCCTTGCGATTGAAGGCAAAGGGCACATTGCGCGCATGCCGCTCCGCCAGGGCCGCCGCGGTAATGGTTACGAGCGGAATGCCTTTGTAGGCGGGTCCGAACAACATGTCGAACTTCAAGTCGGAGGCTGCGAGCGCGGCCGCGTAGGCCCGCCCCACAGCGGAGATCGCGGCGCCGCTGTTGAACAATCCTGCATTGAAGAAGTAAGGACTTTCGCGCCCGGACTTGAGCGTAAAGCTGCCGAATCGCAGAACGCCCAGCTGTACGCACAGGTCGATGAACTCACTTTGATACGCCAAGGTCATGGGGACTGATATTATCGTGCGCGATGCACATCGTCACGACTCCTGCCTGCCTTTGACCGAACTCACCAAGCCTAAGCTGCTGCAGGCGCTGCGCGATAAGCGCCTGTTGGCCGTACTCTTTTTGAGCTTTGCTTCAGGCCTGCCTTTCAATCTCACCAATTTCACACTGCAAGCATGGTTGGCCTCGGAAGGCATAAACATCAAGACCATCGGCATGTTCTCGCTGGCGGCGCTGCCCTACAACATCAAATTTCTCTGGGCGCCGTTCCTCGATCGCTACTTGCCGCCGTTTTTGGGAAGGCGCCGCGGCTGGATTTTGATCTATCAGGCAGGGCTCACGATCTGCATCGGCGTGATGGGATTCAGTTCTCCCACCCGTGAGTTGCCGGTGCTGGGCTTCATCGCCGTGTTGTTGGCATTTCTATCGGCGTCGCAGGACATCGTCGTCGACGCCTATCGGGTGGACACAATTCCGCCGAGCGAGCGGGGCCTCGCCGCCGCCACGCAGGCGTTCGGCTATCGCACGGCCGCCATGCTGGCGGGGGCAGTGCTGGTCTACATCGCCGGCAGTATGGGCTGGCGCTTGGCCTTTTTGTTCGTGGCCTGCCTGATGGCGGCGACCATGCTCGCGACGCTGTGGGCGCCCGAGCCCGCGGTGCCCGGCGTGCGGCCCGCAACCTTGGCGGCGGCCGTGTGGCACCCGCTGCGCGCGTTGCTGGCGCAAAAAGGCATGTGGGGTTTTTTGATTCTCATTCTTTTATACAAAGTCGGCGATGCGCTGGCGTTGAGCCTGTACAGCACCTTCATGATCCAGGGCGTGGGATTTTCGCTGCACGAGTTGAGCATCTTCGGCAAGGTCAACATGACCGTGTCCACAATGGTCGGCGTGGCGCTCGGCGGCTGGTTTTATCTTCGCTGGGGAACGTACCGGTCGTTGCTGATTTTCGGCATCGGTCAGTCGCTCACCAATTTACTCTATGCATGGTTGGCGATGGCCGGCAAAAAAGTCTGGCTGCTGGCGCTCGCGACTTGTTTGGATACCATGGTCGGGGGCATGGGACAGGCCGCGTTCGTCGCGTTCATCGTATCGTTGTGCTCGGTCAATTTCAGCGCGACACAGTACGCGATTTTATCCGCCATCGCCGTGCTGCCGAGAAACGTAACCGGGTACATCGCGAGCTTTCTGGTGCCGGTGGTCGGCTGGGCGCATTTTTTCACCATCACGTGCCTGAGCGCGGTGCCCGGATTGATTCTGCTGGTGGTTTTGCGAAAGCCGTTGAACGTCGTCGCGGCGCGCGAAGCGGCCAACGCCGCGGCTTGAAAGAGAAACGCTGCTCCAGGACTATCGGCGCAGTGAGCGCTCGTTCGGATTGGACCAGGCGGTCCTCGCGTTGTCCTCGAACTCGCGGCCCAAATCTTCGGCTTCGACGTCGACGGCGCCCGACCAATCTTCCGGTGCATCGGCAACCTCGATGAGATCGTCGCGCAGATGCTCATTCCAACAATCGAAATCCATTTCCGCAACGGTTCCGTCGAAGTATTGAATCTCGATGGTCTCGTCTTGATGATCGATCGCTACGACCTCAAAGAGCTCGTTGGTACCGCCCCGGTACCACTCGCCTACGACCGGCCTGATTACGTTCATCGCCGCCCCCGTCTGCTATGCTCCTCGTTCAATTCAACTCCCAATGAGCCATTCGCGCAATATGTAATTTTTGCGCGCAGCAACATTACATGGTCGAACAGCTCATCAAGTTTTTTATAGTCTTTTTCGTGGTGGTCGAGCCCATTTCCTTGATTCCTCTGTTCGCCGGACTGACGCAAGGGGCGAGCGCACGCTACAAGAAAAAAATGGCCGGCAAAGCGGCGGCGATTGCGCTGATCATCTGTGTCTTGTTCGCCTTGGTGGGCGCGAAGTTTCTCGACATCATGGGCATTTCCCTGAGTTCGTTTCGCATCGCCGGCGGAACGCTGTTGTTCTTGATCGCCCTGGAGATGGTTTTCGCGCGCACCTCGGGCACCAAATCGACCACTCCCGAAAAAGAAGAAGCCAAGACGCGCGACGATATATCGGTGTTTCCGCTGGCGTTTCCCTTCATCGCAGGTCCCGGGGCGCTTGCCACCATCTTGCTGACTTCCGGCGAGCTGTGGGGGAAACCCCTGCAGTTCACCGCTTTCTTGGGGGTGGTGTTCTTCGTGATGGTGGTCTGCTGGCTGCTGATGCTGGCAACGCCGCGGCTGATGAAGGTGTTCGGCGTCACCGGCGCCAATGTCATGAGCCGGCTATCCGGCGTGATCCTCGCTGCGCTCGCCGTTCAGTTCATCGTCGACGGCATTCGCGGCAGTTTTCTCGCCTCTTGAGTAGGCCAGATCCCATACACCGTGACCCAGGCGCTCGCCGCGCCGCTCGAAGCGCGTGGGGGGTCTGAACTCGGGCCGCGCCACAAAGTTGCGGTCCGGACTCAATGATCGAAGCGTCGGATTCGCGTTGCAGACCGCCAGCATTTGCTCCGCATATTCCTGCCAATCGGTGGCAAGCCTCAAGGTACCCCCCACGCGCAGCCTTGCCGCGATAAGGGACACGAACGCAGGCTCGATCAAGCGCCGCTTGTGATGACGCTTCTTGTGCCATGGGTCCGGAAAGAACACCAGCACCTCATCGAAGGATCGGTCGGCGATCCGATCGCGCAGCACATCCACGGCGTCGTCGCAGATGACGCGTAAATTCTTCAAATTGCCTTGATGGGCCCGGAGCAAAAGCCGCCCGACTCCTGAACGGTGCACCTCGATTCCGAGGTAGTCGGTGTGAGGATTGTTCTCCGCCAAACTCCCAATCACTTCCCCGGCACCAAAGCCGATTTCGAGACAGCGCGGCGCATTACGGCCAAAAACGGCCGCGAGGTCCAGTGCGCCGGCGCCTGATTCAATGCCGTAGGCGGGCCATAGCTCGCCGAGCGCGCGTTCTTGCGCCGCAGTGGTGCGGCCGGCTCTCAAGACGAAGCTGCGAATGCGGCGTTGTGTCTGCATCGGTGCAAAGTGTGCCTGATATCATGTCGCGATGCGCAATACCTGTCTCTTGGCCGCTGCAGTCCTGGTGATATCCGGCTGCGCCGGATTGC
The DNA here is from genome assembly GCA_035318305.1 of Steroidobacteraceae bacterium. Classification (GTDB taxonomy): domain Bacteria; phylum Pseudomonadota; class Gammaproteobacteria; order Steroidobacterales; family Steroidobacteraceae; genus Bog-1198. The sequence goes on from DATHFB010000271.1 coordinate 10,715, forward strand.
CGCGGCATGTCGAAAAGACGCGGTCGGTGGCCTTTCAGGAGCCCGGCACCACCACGCTGGGCCGCATCGTCGTCAGCGACGAAGTCGGCAAAAATCTTTCCGGCATCAGGCTGCTGTCCTCGGGCGATGAGGCGTTCGCGAGCCTCATCGCGCTGGCGGATCATGCCGAACGTACGCTCGACATCCAGTACTACATCATCCATGAGGATGAATCCTCGCGGACACTGCTGTATCACGTGCGCCTGGCGGCGGACCGCGGCGTCAGGGTGCGAGTGCTGGTCGATGATCTGAACACGGTGGGTGAAGACCGGCGCTTCATGCATTTGAGCTCGCACGCCAATGTCGAAGTGCGGGTTTTCAATCCCTTTACCGCCGGAAGATTCTGGACGTGGACCCGCTTCATCGCCTCGGCCACGAATATTCGGCGCATCAATCATCGGATGCACAACAAATTATTCGTCGCAGACAATGCGCTCGCCATCACCGGCGGCCGCAACATCGGCGATGCGTATTTCACGCTTGATCCGCACAGCAATTTCGTCGATTTGGATGTGGTCGCGGCCGGCCCCATCGTGCCGGCGCTGTCCGCATCGTTCGATGCGTTCTGGAACAGCAAGTACGCCATTCCGATCGGTTCGGTGGCATCCGCGATGAGTCCCGAGGACGCATCGGCGCCGCTGGTGGAACCCGACTTTTCCGTGAACGCCAGCTGGCTGGAGCATGGCCTCAACGCGCGCAATGTGCAGCTCATCTGGGTGCCGGCGACGGTGCTTGCGGATGGGCCGGCCAAGATTGCCAGTGAGACCTCCCCCGAAGAGGAACTCACCATCGCCAACGACATCACGGCGCTGATGAAAACGGCGAAACAAGAACTCATCATCATTTCACCATACTTCATACCGGGAAAGCAGGGAGTCGCGTTGATCGGCGACTTGGTCGCCCGCGGCGTGCGCGTACGAATCCTGACCAACTCCCTGGCATCGACCGATTCGCCGCTGGTGGATATCGGCTACGCGCGCTATCGGGTGGCGCTGCTGAAGCTTGACGTCGATCTTCGCGAGATGCGCCCGAAATTGGGGCAGAAGCACGCGCGCTTTCATCCTTTCCGCAGCTCGAATGCGAGCCTGCACGCCAAGGCACTGGTGATCGATCAGAAAATCGTCTTCGTCGGGTCGCTGAATATGGACGAGCGCTCGGCCAAGACCAACAGTGAACTGGGACTCGTGATCAGCAGCGCCGAGATCGCCCGGCAGATCACGAGCCTTCTGGATGACTTGAGCTCGGACAGCAGCTACAAGCTGCAATTGGATGCCAACCATCGCGTCGAATGGGTGAGCGGCGAGCCCGGGGCGCAGAAGACCTGGCACACGGACCCGGAGACCAGCCGAACCGAGCGGGTTTGGCTCAAGCTCCTCTCGCCGTTCGCACCCGACGAACTGCTTTGACCGGTCGGCCAGCCGGTCTTTCGCTACGGATATCCTCCTAGGATATCCTCAAGGTGCTCAAATATTCTTTTACCTTGCCGCGAAACCCTTCGCTGCTGGTCACGGTGGCGCCGCCGGCCAAGACCAAGATGAAGTCGCCCCGCAAGGTGCGATTTACTTCTTTAACATAATTAAGATTGACCAGGCAGGAGCGGCTGATGCGCAGCATGGGCTGCGAGCGCAGTGCCAATTCCGCCTGCTGCAGCGTGCTGCGGGCATGGAAATTGTCCTTGCCGACCCGGATGATGACGTAGTTGCGGTCCGCCTCGATCATTTCCACCTGGGCCGCGTCGATGACATGCAGATGGCCGCCAAACTCGGCGAGCAGACGCGCCTTCTCGTCGCCCGGCGCCCGGGCTCCACGCTCTAGTTGCGCGAGCAATCCTGCCAGCAAGGTCTGCCGTTCCGCGTTCGAGTTCAAATGCCGCGGCCGCACGCGAGCCAGGGTTTTGCGGAACCGTTCCTGATCGAAGGGCTTGAGCAGGTAGTCCACCGCGCACACCTCGAAGGCCTCGAGCGCGTAAGTATCGTAGGCGGTGACGAACACCAATGAAGGCAGCTGCGAGGGCTCCAGTGCCCGCGCCAGGTCAATGCCGTTCAACGGGTCCATTTGGATGTCCAAGAACAAGAGTTGCGGCGGTGTGACGCGAATGGCGGCCAGCGCAGCCGCGCCATCGCCGAATTCGCCCACCACGCGCAGATCCTTTTCTGCCTCGCAGTATTCGCGCAGCGTGCGACGACCGGCTGCCTCGTCGTCCACGATGATGACATCCATCATGTGCCGACGAGGGTGGTGGTATGCAATTTGCCGGCGACTTCGACCTCGCGCATGACGGGGGGCGACTCGCGTATGGCCGGCATCCTGATTTCGCTGATCCATTCGCTGCCTCGAGCGCCGGCGATGAGGCTGGCCCGTCCTTCGAATTGGACGGCCATGCGCTCGCGCACGTTCTTGAGACCGATCCCGTCCGCCCCTACGCCTCTGTCCGCGCACACCGAGTTCGTGACGCGCAGCAAAACCGTATCGTCGACCATCGTCACGCCCACGCTCACCGTCACGATGCCTTGATGGCCCGACATGCCGTGAACCACCGCGTTCTCGATCAGCGGCTGCAGTATCAAGCTGGGCACCCATACCGCAGGGACTTCAACCGGATTCGGCAGTACCACGATGAGGCGGTCGGTGAAGCGCCGCTGCTGCAGCTCCAGGTAGAGACTTGCAAAGTGCAGCTCATCGGCCAGCCGCGAAAAATCGCGTTCACCGGCGTTGAGCAAACGCCGCAGCAGATCGGCCAGTTGCACCACCATCGACTGGGCGGCCTTGGGATCCCACTCGATATGTCCGCGGATCGTATGCAACAGGTTGAACAGGGTATGCGGCGATAGCTGCATGCGCAGCGCCGCGAGGCGCGCGGCGCTCCACTCGCGCTCCAGCGCAGCGAGCCGCACTTCGGAATCGCGAAAGCGGGTATACAGAGCCAGTCCCGTCACCAGGGCCAGGCCAAATCCGTAGGACGGCAGGAAACTCACGAAGCTGGCGAGCCACAGCGTCACCCAAAAAGGATCGCTCCAGGCGCTGACCACGTGCGACAGCGCAGTCCCGTGCGATTGGTCCTTGGCCATGATGACCTCGGAGAGAATCATCACCGGATACGCCATGGCCGAAAAGACCGCACCGAGAATCAACTGCAGGGGCAGTGCGATCAGGATGGGACGCCATTGCACCTTGAGGGAGGCCCAAAAAGACACCAGCAGCATGGGCAGCAGCAACACGTGCTGCAAAAGCCGCGTGTCCCAAGTGGCAAACACCATCACGTTGGTCACGCGAGCGATGCCATTGCTCATGCTGTAACCATATAAGAGATTCGATACGGTCACGTACACCCAGAACAGGCAAACGATGCCTAGAAACTGAGTCTGGGTCAGCCCTCCGGCGAAGCGCTGCGAAGATTGAGCCGATCCGATGCCCATCATGGGTCAAGCCTACCCCAAGTCACCCCCATTTGCGGCACCCGGGGACACCCGCGGGACGAAGCCGTCGCCATCCGGGACGAACTCGACATCCGGGTTCACACGAAGAGGCCTGTCGTGGCGTCTCATGGGGGTGTCTCATTCATTCACCCGAGGAGAGAGATGTCATGACTAAATTAGCTACCAAGATGCTGCTGTTGGGCGGTCTTGCCGGGCTCGCGGCCGCCGGTGCTGCCGGCGCCTCTCCGGCGAACGGCGAGGTCCCCACGCAGATCGTGCGTTACAGTGCCGATATGTTGGACACGGATAGCGGAGCACGGGCCGTGTACCATCGAATCGCGAAAGCTGCCGAACGAGTCTGCCCGAATACCAGCTACTCGATGTTGGTCCACAGCAGCGTCCAAAAATGCCGCGAAGAGGCGATCAGCGCTGCGGTCAGTAAAATCCATAACCAGCGGCTCGCCGCCGTACATGCGGCCGCCAGCTCTAAATCATCGGGTTAAGGGATGATGACGATTTAGCGGCCAGCCGCAGGATCGAGCCGTACGGTGCGCTGCACCACCGTGACGTCGCCATCCTGCGAGCTGGTCGCATTCTGCGGCCGAGCCCGTTGCAGCGCTTGGCCTTCGGCCAGTTCCCGCGGCAGTCCATAACTCTGATCGAATATCTGCACCGTGATTGGTGCTGCGGGCCCGTCGATCCCGAATTTGAGTCCCGCGCTTGGAATATTGGCCAGCACCAAGGCAGTGTCTCCGCTGCGAAATGTGTGCAGCTTGGCACGCAACGGACCCGATTGCGTCGCGACGACCACTTCCTGAATGCGCGCGCTTGCCGGGAAAACCACGAAGGCGGTGGGCGCGCCACGCACCGATCGCACCAGCAGTTCGACCTGCGTCGCGGCTTGCGGGGCGCCCGATGCGGCTGAAATCGTGAGCTGCGGTGCCGCCAAATCCAGCGCGGGAGCGTCTGCAAAGAATCCTTTCACCGGATAGCCGGCGAAGCGGGGGCGCGCAACCGGATCGAACTTCGCCGCGCTCGCCATCGCGTGGGGCAGGCGCGGCGAGGCCGCCTGCGTCCACCAGTGCGCACGGCCGCTATCGGCATCGACCCAGTATTCGATGTTGATCCGCTGCGGCCAACTCGGCGAGTACATCGGCAGCAGCAACGTGATGGATATCCCGGCAAAGGCCACGCCTGCGCCCAGCAGCGTCACGAACCGGCGTGCACCCCGACCGGCGTTGGCCAACATCGGCAGCGAGAATCCGGCCGCCAGGCAGAGCGTCACGGTCAAGATCGGCCACGCGGGCGCGCCGAGCGCCGCGTAAAGCAGCAGCAACAGGGGCAACAGAACGGCAAACAGGGTGAGGGCGGGAGCGATAGCGGCAAAATCTACCGTGCCTGGCGCGGGTGTCCGGCCCCGGACGAAGGCCAGCAAGCACGGCAGGGCCGCGAGCGCAGCCGACCAGGCCGCGACCAGCGGCAAATAACTGGCTCCCGGTACGGCCACGGCGCTGGCAACCGACAGCAGCGCGACCAGCAGACTGGCGCCGAACCAAAAACCCCAAAAGCCGGCGCGGCGCGCGAACCACGCGGCGGTCGCACCGGCGCTCAAGAGCGCGAGCGCGGAGAATCCGATATGCATGGCCAGCGGATACGCGATCCAAGGAGGCGCGCTCATCGGCGGCGCTCTGCCCAGGATCTGCAGCAGCGCCAGCACGCCCAGGCTGAGCGCGCCGCCCACCAGCAGATTGACCAGCGCGCCGATCGCACCATACGTTGCCTGCCGCGCATTCAGCTGACCACGGCGAAACAACACAACGGCTTGAGCCAGCAATAGCAGCAATGCCAGGAGCGCTGCCGGCAATACGAAGGCGATCGGCCAGATCAAGACAGCGCGCCCGAATAGATCGAAGAAAACAGAATCTTGCGCAGCCGGCCGCAAGTCGGTCGAGTTGGCAAGCGCCAGCACCGCGCTCAAGGCATTGTCGCCCTGATGCTGAATCGTGCCGGCCGATGCGTTGGCCCAGTTATCGAGGGGAGTGTGGTAGTGCCCGACATCGCCGATGAACGCGAAATTGAATCCTTGATACTCGGCCGCCTTGAAAATCGTGAAATCCGTGTTGTTCGGCAGCATCTTGTAGACGACGTAGCAAAGCGAGTTGGTGAACGGCCTCATCATTGCCGATGCGTACACGTGCATGAGCCAGGCATTCGCGGTCCCGGTTTCAAACATGAGGCTGGGACCGGAGACGCCGCGCGCCTCCATGTTGACCGCGGCCCAGACATGGCCGGCGAGACGATGTTCGCGGGTAAAGAGCACGGCGCCCAGCAATCCTGCCTCCTCGCCGTCGGTCGCGAGAAGCACGATCGGATGCCGGCGTGCGGGCATCATGCTCAAATTGCGCGCGATCTCGAGCAGACTCGCAACGCCGGCGCCGTCATCGGAAGCGCCGGGGCCCGCGGGCACCGAGTCATAGTGCGCGGCGAGCAGCACCGCATCCTTGCCCGTCACATCACCGCCATACGTCGCGATGATGTTGGTGGGAGTGCCGCAATAGCCGAAATCATTGCACACGAGCCCCGTCTGCAACTCGGTGGCGTAGCCCAGTGCCGTCAAGCGCTTCACGATTCGCTCGCGCACGGCCGAATTCGCGGCGCTGCCGATCGGATGCGGCACATCATCGCCCACCAGATCTTTGAGGATGGCCTGCGCTCTCGAGGAGGAAAAAACCGCCGGTGAAACCTCAGGCCCCAGCGGAGACGGATTGCGGTACGCCAGCAGTGTCGCCGCGAGCAGCAGCGCAACCCCGGCGCCGGCGATGATCAGTCCACGATCATTTTCAATCGCCATGACTAATCCCCGGTCAGTTGCTCGTCCTTAGCCTGTTGCTCGGCCTCGTAGCGCTTGATCCCGTCGAGAATCTCCGCATGCGCGAGCTCGATGCCCGACCAGCCTAAAACCTTCACCCACTTGCCCGCTTCGAGATCCTTGTAGTGCTCGAAGAAATGCTGGATTTGCTTGAGACGGATCTCCGGTACATCGGCGATGGTTTTCCAATGCGTGAACAGTGGACAGATGTCGTCGGTCGGAACGGCCAGCAGCTTGGCATCTCCTCCGGCTTCGTCGTCCATGCGCAGCACGCCCAAGGCCCGGCAGCGCACCACCACTCCCGGCAGCAACGGGAAGGGTGTGTGCACCAGCACGTCGACCGGATCGTCATCATCGGCGATGGTGCGCGGCACGTATCCATAGTTGGCCGGGTAGTGCATCGAGGTCATCATGAAGCGGTCCACGAACAAGGCGCCCGACTGCTTGTCAACCTCATATTTCACCGGATCCGACTGCATCGGAATCTCGATGATGACATTGAATTCCTCGGGAACGCGCTTGCCGGCTCCTACATCATGAACGCTCATCTCGATCCTTAAGCACGATGACTCAGCGCAACATACCCGTAACGGCGCATCCGCACTAGTCGATCGCAATGCCGTGCGGCTGGCCGCCGGCGGCAAAGGGTGAACCGGCGATCGGGGTAAGCGCGCCCGAGGTGCCGACGGTATAGGCCGAAACATTGTTGGAATTGAAATTCACCGCATACACAAACTGACCCGAAGGGTCGATCGCGACGCTGATCGGCAGGGAGCCGGCCGCGGCGGCGGACACGAATGTCAGCGCGCCGCTATTCGGCGTGATGGCGTAAGTGGCAACTTGATTTGCGGCATCGACATTGGCCGCGAAAACGTAGCGTCCCGCGGGGTCGACGATCAGCGATTCCGGGTTGGTTCCGGATGCGAAGGGGGAGCCTGGGACCGCAGTCAACGCGCCGGTGGAGGCCGTGAGGGAATACGCCGCCAGGCTGTTTGCTCCTTCGTTGGCGACAAAGGCGAATGCTTCCGTCGGGTCGATGGCAATCGACACCGGACCCGCGCCGGCCGCGAACGGCGATCCGGATATGTTGCTCAACATGCCGTTGCCCAGGTCGATGAGAAACACCGTGACATTGTTGCCGGTGAAATTCGTGGCGTAGAGAAAATTGCCGTTGGGATCGATCGCCAGGGATGCGGGCTCTGCGCCCACGTTGAAGGGCGAGCCCGTAACCTGCGTCAGCGTGCCGTTATCAATCGCGTAAGCCGACACGTTGTTGGACGTCAGATTGGCGACATAAAGGTAGCGACCCGTCGGATCGACGGTGACGGCGCCGGGAGCGGTTCCCGTGGCCGTGGAAAAACTGACCGCCGTCGGAACTCCCGTGGCGGCATCGATGGAAAATACCGAAATCGTATTCGATCCGCTGTTCGCCACGTAGAGGAATTGGCCGTTCGGATCGACGGTGAGCGCAGTCGGTGTGGTGCCGTTCGCCGCAAAAGGCGAGCCGCCGATGGGCAGCAGCGCGCCGCCGTCGATGGCGTAGGCCGAAATCGTGTTCGATTGCCGGTTCGCAACATAGGCAAAACGTCCGGTTTGCGTGCAGGAGACGTTCACATTGGTAATGGCGGCCTTGTCGATGGTGCCGGAACCGTTGCGCACGGTGCAGGTTTGCGACGGATTGGAGGGCTGGGTCTTCACGGTGACCGAGTAGGCGGCGTTGTTCGCGAGGCGATCGCCGAAGACGAAACTGCCGTTGGTGCTGAAGCTCAAGTCGTCGCTCCCGTTGATTTCGAGCACGAGCCCGGTTCCGTTCAAACCGGTCACCGTACCGCCGATCGTGTACTTGGTTCCACCGTTGATGGGACACCCCGACAGGGCGAAACCCATGGCACTCACCATCACTAGGGCCTGTATCTTCACGAACGCTCTCCGGAAATTTTTACAACCGCCTACTACGACAACCGCGCAGCGAATTCATGCGCTCACGTTCAGCGCAAATTTGCGTCAAGAATTGTGTAGATGGTGAATCATTGTAAGCTGCGTGCAGCCATTGGATACAATTGTGATCATCGGCGCAAAATCGACGGATTAATTGCGCGAGAATATCGTTCGACGCGGCTCAATTTGATGTCGCCGATGGCCGACATGCAGCAAATGAGTGCAAAGGATAACCATGCCAATATTCAGATCGGGTGAAATCAAGATCACCATACTGCTGAGCGCCGTGCTCATTGCAGCACTGGGCCCACGCATTGCCGGCGCGACCTTGGGGGAACCGGAGATCACGGTTCAAAGCGATGTCGCGCAGCTTCGCGCCTCGATCAAGAATTCGGATGATCGCGCGAGCTATCGCGTTCACGAGATCCAGCTGCCCGGCGGCACGCTGCTGCGCGAGTTCGTCGCGCCCGACGGCAAGGTGTTTGCGGTGGCATGGAACGGGCCGACCAAGCCCAATTTGCGGCAAGCCTTGGGCAAGTATTTCGATGCCATGGTGTCCGCGCCCAAACCCAAGTTCGCGGATCGCAGGCACCTGCAAATTCAACAAGGAGATCTCGTCGTGCAGGGCAGCGGCCACATGCGCGCCTTTTCCGGCCGGGCCTATTTGGCCAGCGCCATTCCCAGCGGCGTCAATCTCGGAGACTTGCACTGATGGCGTCGTGCATCGGACCTGTTCGCGCCGTACTCATTGCAGCTTGCTGCTTGGTGGCTGTTGCTTGCGGAGGCGGAGGTGGCGGCGGAGGCGGCGGCAGCACACCCCCGCCACCCCCACCCCCTACCAATAATGTGGTCAGCGTGATCGTCGATGAGGGACCCACTAGTCAGAGCGTCAATACTCTCTTTACATCGGTCACGGTATGCGTGCCCGGCAGCACGACCAACTGCCAAACCATCGATCACATTCAAGTGGACACCGGTTCGTATGGGCTGCGTCTTTTGGCGCCGGTGCTGACCGTCGCGCTGCCGGTGGAAACTCTGTCGAGCGGCAATTCTCTGGCCCAATGCACGCAATTCGTCGATGGCTTCAGCTGGGGACCCATCGCCCTGGCGGATGTACAAATCGCCGGCGAGACCGCGAAGTCCCTGCCGGTCCAGGTGATCGGGGATTCCCGATTCGCGACCGTTCCGGCCGCTTGTTCGGGCACAGGCACCGCCGAAGATACGGTCTCGAGTTTCGGCGCCAACGGCATTCTGGGCATTGGGCCGTTCGAATTGGATTGCGGCGATTGCGATACCGTCACCCACGGCCTGTATTTCGCGTGCGCAACCGCCACGACCTGCACCGACACGACGGTGCCGAATGCCATGCAAGTGCCGAACCCGGTCACGCACTTTGCCGCGGACAACAATGGCAGCATGATCGACCTGCCGGCCGTGGCAGCCGGCGGTGCGGTGACGCTCAGCGGCTCGCTCATCTTCGGCATCGACACGCAATCGAATAATCAATCCGGGACTCAAACCGTGTTGACCGTCGATGGCGCGGGAGAATTGGCGATGATATTCAACGGCCAGACCTTGGCCAATAGCTTCATCGACAGCGGCTCGAACGGCATTTATTTTGCCGACAGCAGCATCGCAACCTGTACCGCCACGGGCCTGACCAGCTTCTACTGTCCCGGGAATACCCTGACTCTGGGCCTCAGCATCCAGGGCCAAAACGGAGTCATGGTGAACAATTTGACCTTCGGCGTCGGGAATGCCCAGACGATGTTGAACGCCAACCCAACGTTCAACGTCTTTCCGCAGCTGGCCGGCCAGCTTCCGGCCGGCAACGCGGGCACTTTTGACTATGGTTTGGCCTTCTTCTACGGCAAGCGCGTCGCGGTTGCCGTGGAGGGCAACATGACGTCGGTCGGAACCGGCCCCTACATCGCATTTTAGGCCAAGAGCCCGGCGCCTACCCTTCATGTTGAGAGGCAGGATAGACTGCCTCTCAATGAATACCACGGCGTCTTCCACGGCGGCTGGCACCGGCAATCTCCAGCTCGAGTATGTGTCTTCTCATCGCGTCGCGTCCCAGCCGGCGTCTTGGTGGCAAAGCGTCTTGGGTGTGGTGGGATTCGAGAAGCCGCCCGCCATCGCTCGAACCCGGGTGCCCGTGACCGCCAGCATGACGCGCCCGTTGCGGGCGAATGACCTGTGCGAAGTGTGGCGGGTCTCCGGACCCCACTCACCGTTGTCGAGCGGCGAAACGGCGCAGACCCGCGTGCAGTATCGATATTCCGAGGATCTGTTGTTCGGTTCCCTCACTATTGCGGAGCAGGCAATCGATGCGGGCAGCGAAGCGGGGGCGTTGCTGCGCGCCACCGAGATCGCTTATCAAGAAATCTTCGACGTCCTGAATGAAACCGGACATCGGCACCTGATTCGAATTTGGAATTACCTTCCCGACATCAACGCGCAGGCCGGCGACGATGAGCGCTATCGGCATTTCAATTCGGCGCGCCAGATGGCGTTTCGCAAGTCAGGACGCGCCACCATGGGGTCTGTGCCCGCTGCCAGCGCATTGGGTTCGCCCGCCGGCAGCCCGATATCCATTTATTTTCTGGCGGCGCGCAGGCCGCCCAAAATGATCGAAAATCCGCGCCAAACCAGTGCCTATCACTACCCGCCGAAATTCGGCAAGCACAGCCCGATTTTTTCGCGTGCCTGTGTTTGGGGCGAATCCGGCGGCAGCAATTTATTCATCTCAGGTACCGCGAGCATCGTCGGCCACGAAACCATTCATCGCGGCGACGTCGTCGCGCAGACGCGCGAAACCATGATCAACATCGGCGCGCTATTGGACGAGGCGAATCGCGTGGTCGGCGCGGCCCGATATTCTCTGGAAGGTCTGCGGCTCAAAGTGTACGTGCGCAAACCGTCGGATCTGGCCGCGATCGAGGCCACCCTGTCGCAGTTGCTGATATCCGCGGCCGACATCGTATATCTGCAAGCCGACGTATGCCGCGAGGATTTGCTCGTGGAGATCGAAGCCATCGGCTAGGGCCGACGCCGGCCCGGCGCTACGGCTTGTACGAAAATGCCTTGTTGGGGTATGGCGGCGGACCGGGTACCGGGCGCGGATCGTTTCGAATCTCCTCTTTCAACAGATCCAATGCGGCTTTGAGTTGCGCATCCGAACCGGCGAAGGTGGCGTGCGGAAGATTGTCGACAATGATGTCGGGGTCGACGCCGTGCCCCTCGATCAGCCACTTGCCTTCCGGTCCGTAGACGCCGATTTCCGCCGCCGTGGCAATTCCGCCGTCGGCTTCGAAATTACTGCCGCTCAGCCAGATCTCCCCGCCCCAAGTGCGCACACCGATGGTCTTGCCCAACTTGAAGCGATGGAAACCTTCGGTGAACGCCTCGCCATCGGATGCGGTTTCCTGATCGCATAGCACCACCATGTGACCGCGGAAGGCATACTGCATGTTCCACTCGGAATCGCCGACGCGCGGCTGCCAGTAGAACCAGGCTTGGCGCAGCAGCTTTTCCAACAGCCAAGAGTCGATATTTCCGCCGTGGTTATGGCGAACGTCGATGATGAGGCCCTGGCGTTTGTAGATGGGATAGTAGTCCCGAGCCCACTGATCGATATCCTCAGAACCCATGGCGCGCAAATGGACGTAACCGATTTGCCCGCCGGACTCCGCATCCACTTTCAGGCGCCGGGTGTATTCCCATTCCGAGTAACGCAGATTCACCTCCTCGGCGGCCCTGATCGGCGTGACCAGCACCTCGCGGGTCTCGCCGGAGGAGGATCTCACCCGCAGCAGCACTTGGGAGCCGGCCCGGCCGCGCAGCAGCGCGCGCTCATCGGATGCGGTGAGCGCACTTTCTCCATTGATGCTGACGATGACCTCGCCCTCCTTGACGCGCGACTCCGGCCGGTCCAGGGGCGGCGCGGTGTTCGGCAAATCCGGATCGTGAATGTACACATGCTCCACCACGAAGCCGCCCGCCTTTTCATCCCGCCGCAAGCGGGCGCCGAGCGCGGCCAAATCGACATGATCGGAGGGCTTGCGCACATCGCCGCCATGCACAAAGATGTGCAGCGCCGACAACTCCCCCACCATTTGCGCGATCACTTCATTCAACTCTTCGCGGTCCGATACGCGATCCACCAACGGCAGATAGCGCGTGCGCATCGCATTCCAATCGACTCCTTGCATATTGCGGTCATAGAAATAATCTCTCTCCAGCCGCCACGCATCCAAAAAAATTCCACGAAAATCCGCGCGCGGACTGGTGAGGAAGGACCAGCCGGACAAGTTGATGGTCGATTTGGCGAGTACCTTCTGATCCGAAAATGCCGCGGACTTCACGTCGGACTCGACGATGTAAAAGGCTTTATCCTTCGAAATGAGCATCTTCTTTCGATCAAGCGAAATCTCGAAGTTTTTGACCTCGCCGGCGATTGTTTCCAACTCGTCGCCCTTGTTGGCGATATCCAGACATTTCAGCGCCAGCTTGCGAGGCGCTTCGTCGGAGCCGTCCAACCAGCACAGGCGTTTGTCGGTGATTTGCAGGTTGTCGTAGTTGCCCGGCGGCGCCGGAACCTCGCTCAAACGCGACTGCAGTTCCGTGAAGTCGATCTTCACATCCTTGGACGGTCTCGAACCCGAAACGACCGTGGCCGCGTTTTTGCCCGGCGGAGCTTTGGCGTCGCCGGCTTTTGCCTCGGCAGATTTGTCATCGTCCTTCGCGGCAAGTGCATCCGGATGCAGTTCATCGGCAGGCAGAAACGGCGAACGCAGGCCCGAACCCAAGGCCAGCACGTAAATTTTCACGGGCCGATCGAAATGCGGTTCCGGCTGCCGCGAGCCCCACGGAGACTCAACCGTGGTCTTGAGCGATCGGTCCGACAAAAAGTACAGCCATTTGCCGTCGGTGCTCCAGGCAGGGCTCACGCTGTTGTAGCGGTCGGAGGTAAGAGGTTGAATGGCGCCCGAATCCACATTGTAAATGCTGATTTGCAAGAATTGGTTTGCCGCCGTTTGCACGAAGCTCAACCAACGGCTGTCGGGAGACCACGTTAGATTGTCGAAGCCGCCGAATTTGGACTGAGCGATTCGCTTGTCCTGCCGGGTGCCGACGTCATAAACCCAAAGTTGCTGGTCCTTGTCATGATGCGCCAACCATCGGCCGTCGGGCGAGGGGACACCGTCCAAACGCAGCACTTTCGAATTGCGCGTCCATTGTTCCGCTGCGCCCACGCCGTTTGCCGGGTATTTCCAAAATTCCGTTTCACCGCTCTCCGTTGAAACCGAAATGACATTCCTGCCGTCGGGTAGAAATCGCGCTTCCCGATAGCGGACGCCTGGATTGCCGGCCACCTTGATGACGCGTCCGCTCTTCGCCGGCAAGGTAAACACTTCGCCGCGCGCGGTGAATATCGCGCGGCCGCCGTCCGGAGAAATGTGCACGCTGGTGAGATAATCGAGAGGCGCCTTTACCCAGTGTTCGCGCAGCTGATCGAAATCGGACACCGTGGAAATTGGGATGATTTCCTCGTGACCGGTCTTCAAATCGAGCAACCACAGGTCGGCGCCGCACGCATACACCACGCGTCCCTCCGACAGCGACGCGCCGGCAACATCGAATCCGTGCTGGCGGCTCTCCTGCTTGACATCGCGGCCTTGAGTGTCCATCGAGTACACATTCATGACGCCGTCGCGGTCCGACAGAAAATAAATGCGTGCGTTCCAAAACATCGGATTGCGGGAGGTGCCGGCCCAATCCCCCGTCAATGGCACCGCCTCGCCCGCGCCATCGAAGCGCCAGATGGTTTCGTTATATCCGCCTTGATAGCGCTTGGTGGAACTCGGCTGCTTTTTCCAGCGGGTGAAGAAAAGTGTATGGCCGTCGGAGGAATAAGCGGCTTCCGATCCTTCGGCCAATGCAACGACCTCACGGCCGCCGTGATTGTCGAGGAGTACCAGCTTAGGATCCGGCAGCGTCGAGTAGCGGCTGGTGCTCACCATCAGGCGGCCATCCGGAGCCCAAGCGGCAGGAATTGCGTCGCCGTTCCAGGTGCGTCTTTCTGGAACGCCGCCGGCGAGCGGTACCGTATAGACCTCGCTCGGTCCTTCGTACTGTCCGACGAAGGCAACCATTTGCCCATCCGGCGAGATGCGCGCCATCGATTCGACACCGGGGTTGGAGGTCAGGCGTCGCGCGGCGCCGCCGCGAATTCCCACCGACCAAAGATCGCCTTCCGAAGTGAACACCACGGTGTCGCCATGGACCGATGGATAGCGGTAGTATCCGCCTTGAGGCGGTGCATCGCTTGCCGCCGCAGCGACGGAAGCCAAGAGACAGACGGCGATGAGAACGGCGGCGCCGGGCGACGCTTTATTGAGCAGCATTTTTATCTCCGGCTATTCCTGGTAATAATTGCACAGCGTAGTTCGGCGCGATAGGAGCTTAGAAAATGAACGAAGAAAAATCGAGTGCCAGGCATTATCGATGGGCGGAGTTGCCGGCCGAGTCGATGAAAGGCGGCATAACGCGCCAGTTGATTACCGGCGATCGCATGATGATTGCTCACGTGCGCCTCAAAAAAGGCGATGAAGTGCCGCGGCATTCGCATGAGAACGAACAAATCACTTACATCCTCGAGGGCGCGCTGCACTTTTGGTTGGGCCCCAAAGGCGACCGCGAACAGACCGTGCGCGCCGGCGAAGTGTTGGTCATCCCTTCGAATCTCGAGCATCGCGCCGTGGCGCTCGAAGACACGCTCGATGTCGATGTGTTCAACCCGCCGCGACAGGACTGGCTGAACGGCACCGACGCTTACTTGCGCCGCTGAAGCTCGGACGCGGCCATGCCCTTGGCCAGCGCCGAGCAAGCGGCTTCATCCAATCCCGCCCGCGCCCAGCTTCGTTCACTGATTGGCATGAGACCCTAGATCATAAGATGCGGCGGCACACGCGCATTGGCCGCGCGCTCGTAAGCCCTGGCGACCTGCAGCAGCAATCCATCTTGATTGCGGCTGGTCACCAAGGTAATTCCCACCGGCAGGCCGCCGACCAATCCTGCCGGCACCGTTAGGCTGGGGTAGCCGGCGACCGCGGCCGCACTCGCGATTTGCGACGATCCGCCGCCGCGCCGATCTCCCCACACGGGGTCGATCAGATCAGCCGGTCCGTTGCTGGGCCCCACCAGCACCTCGACTCCTTGTTGACCCAGCAGCGTGGCGAGGCCCTCGACATCCGCGGTGCGCTTCAAAGTCGCCAGCACCTTTTGATAGGCATCATCGCTCAAGGGTCCTTTCGCGTCCGCCATTTCAAAGATTTCCTGGCCAAATACGATGAGTTCTTGATCCGCATGCGCCCGATTGAAGGCGATCAGGTCGGTGAGGGTCTTGCAATCGACCTGCGATGGGTCGAGCGTGCCGAGGTAGGCATTGATGGCGTCCTTGAACTCGTAGAGCAAGCCATCGAGTTGCGAGTCGCCCATCTCGTCAAACGCCTTCGGGGACTTCAAGTCCACGGTCACCGCGCCTTCGTGCTCGAGCGCTGCACGCGCGTCGGCGAACAGCCCAGTCGTGTCCGGATGCGCGCCTTGCGGCACGGGCATGACGCCGACGCGCACGCCACGCAGGCGAAACGCTTCGATGTCATTGCCATGCGCACCGAAGCCCAGCGGCCGCTCGGCGATCACTGCGGCAAGAATTGCTGCATCCCCCACGGTGCGGCACATCGGGCCGGCCGTGTCCTGCCGCGGCGAAATCGGCACCACACCCTTGCCGCTGACGACGCCCACCGTGGGCTTGAAGCCTACGAGGCCATTGATGGAGGAGGGCGAGAGGATGGAGCCATTGGTTTCCGTGCCGATGGCTGCCGCACAGAAACTCGCCGCAGCGGCGACGCCGGAACCGGCGCTCGAACCGGAAGGATTGCGGGCGGGGTCGTAGGCGTTGCGGACCTGGCCGCCGACACCGCTCCATCCGCTGCAGGAGCGCGTCGATCGAAAATTTGCCCATTCGCTCAAGTTCGCCTTGCCCAGGACAATCGCGCCGGCCGCGCGCAGCCGGGCAGCCAGCGGCGCATCCGCCGGGCGGAATGATCGGGCGAGTGCGTAGGACCCGGCGGTAGTCGCAACCGGATCGCGGGTTTCGATGTTGTCTTTGACAAGGATCGGAATGCCATGCAGAGGTCCGCGCAGCTTCCCTGATTTACGTTCTGAATCAAGGCTTCGCGCGTCTTTGAGCGCGTTCGGGTTGAGGGCCAGAACCGAACGGTATTGGGGGCCATGCTGATCGAAACGAGCAATGCGGTGCAGGTATGCAGCCGTCAGGCCTTCCGAGGTCACGGTGCCTGCGGCCAGGGCTCGCTGCAGGCCCGCGATGGACTGTTCCGTGGGATCAAAAACGAGGGGCCCGGCGCGCAGCTCGCCCACCGCGGCGGCGACCGATAGGGCGCCGGCTGTTGTAATAAAGCCTCTACGATTCATGAATTCTCCCGTGTGAAATGGCGTGAGCTTCGAACGTGCTGTTCTAGGCGTGGACAGCGATGCGAATTATTTTCTTGTGAATTCTTTACAGTTCTTGATGAATTTGTTACTTAATTGAACCGCGCCCTGAACAGATATATTTTGCAGGGCGGCATTGTCAAATATAACTCTGCAAGGGATGAATACCAATGACTACACGATCACGTGGTTATCGTGCGTGGCGCCGAGGGATCGCGCCGCCTTGTCTTCTAGCTCTGGCGATGAGCGCACATGCCCAGGTGACCCCGAAGGCGGCTCCGGCGGAAGATACCAGCCTCCAAGAAGTAGTCGTCACCGGTTCGCGCATCGCACGCCCGGAATTCGACAACCTCGAGCCGACCGCGACCGTCGACTCGAAGACCTTCGACCAACGCGGTTATCTCGACGTCGCCCAAGCGCTCAACGAATTACCCGCATTCGGCGTATCGCCATCGAGCGCCGCAAATACCCAGGCCGGATTTGGTATTGCACAGAGCTTCGTCGATCTGTACGGCTTGGGCTCGCAGCGCACCCTGACGTTGGTCAACGGCCGCCGCTTCGTCTCGTCGAGCACCGCGAGCTTGAACAACGCGAATACCAACAGCGCCGTCGGTGGCAACGGTTCGCAGGTTGACTTGAATGTCATTCCCACCAAACTGATCGATCACGTCGATGCGATCTCGGTGGGTGGCGCTCCGATCTACGGCGCCGATGCGATTTCCGGCGCGGTCAACATCATCCTAAAGAAGGACTACCAGGGCCTCGATGTCGATGCTCAAGTCGGCGCAAGCGGCCAGGGCGACGCGTGGAACTATCGCGCGCGAGTCCTGGGTGGTCAGAACCTGTTCGACGGCCGCGCCAACGTGACCGTCGTGGCTGAATTCACCAAGACCGATGGGCTCGTGGGTACGTCCCGTCCGGTTTACTCCTCAGACCTGGGGTTTCTGGCGCCTGCTACGCCCGGACCCTTCAAGAGCGTGCTGACGCCGGCCAACTCGGTGCCCGCCGTGAATTTCGGCGGCGTTCCGTTGGTGGACGATACGTTGCTCGCGCCTGCAATCGGTCTCACGGGTAACTTGGTCGGGGTGACCAATGGCGCCGGCCAGACGCTGACCTTTGGTCCCACGGGCACGCTGATCCCTTATAACACCGGCAAGAACACCGGCAATCCGATCTTTGCCAGCGGCGGCGATGGATTGCGGCTCTCCACGGTCAGCAACCTGCTCTCACCGACCGAGCGAATCAATATCGACTCGCTGATGCACTATCAGCTCACTGACCGCATCAATGTCTTCGGCGAAGGTTACTTCTCCGAAACGCACGCGACGAATTTGATCTCCCAGCCGGCGTACAACACCAATCTGTTCGGCACAGGCGGTACGGTCAACGGCAACTTCGTCGTCAGCCTCAACAACCCGTACCTCACGCCAGGCGACCGGGCGCTGATTCAGGCGGCCCTGAACAACTATGCGGCCACGCTGCCGCTCGGACCCAACCTCTATCCGGGTCAGCCGGCGGGCCCGAACCAGCCGGGGTACGCGCCTTGGAATAATCAGCAATTCTATATATCGCGCGCCAATACGGATTTGCAGAGCGGCCGGGCGACCGGGACTCAAACCGTATGGCGAGGTGTGACCGGACTCAATGGCGACTTTGCCTGGGGTGAAAGAAATTTCAACTGGGAAGTTGCTTTGAGCTACGGCACGTCGAGCAACACTCAAGTGACACCCTCGTATGTGTTTGACAACGTGGCCAATGCACTCAATGCGACGACCAACGCAGCGGGTCAGATCGTTTGCGCGGGCACGCCCGTGAACGGCCCCACCACAACGGCATCGAGCACATGCGCGCCGCTGAACATCTTCGGCAATGGTTCGCCGAGTTTGGCCGCGCAGCAGTACATCACGCACTTGGCATCGGTCGAGTCGTTCAATACGCAAAGAGATGCGACTGCGTATATCTCCGGCGACATCATGAAAGTGCCGGCCGGCGAATGGAAGATGTCAGCAGGATTTGAAAATCGCCGGGAGTCAGCGGACTTCACGCCCGACGATTTCTACACTCAAAACCTGGGCCAAGCTCAGGTCACGGGAATCGCCGGTGCGTACCACACCAACGAAGTCTACGTAGAGACGCTGCTGCCGATCTTCTCGCCCATGCAGGACATTCCGGTATTGCATCGCTTCGAGCTGGAAGCGGCGGCGCGGCGTGTTGATAACTCGATTGCCGGCAATGCCACGACTTATACCTACGGCTTGCGGTGGGCACCGGTTGAGGACGTGCTGTTCCGCGGCAACAAAACGAAATCGATTCGCGCACCGTCGATCACGGAGTTATTCCTGCCGTCGGCGACGTCGTTCCAGTTCGCGAATGACCCCTGCGACAAGAATTTCGTCGGCCAGGGATCGGATCCGGCTACGCGACGAGCGAATTGCATTGCAGCAGGCATTAATCCCACGACCTTCGTGTCCAACGTCGTAAATGCGACCGCCATTGGCAGCGTGTCGGGCAACACCAGTCTGCAGAGCGAAGTGGCGTTCTCCAAGACCTTCGGCGTCGTGCTGCGTCCGCGTTTCATCCCGAAACTCAATATATCGGTGGACTACATCGATATTGCGCTCAAGGATGCGATCCAGACGTTGACACTCGTGAACAACCTCGACGCGTGTTACGACTCCACCAGCTATCCCAGCAATCCGTCTTGCGGCACCTTCACGCGTAATGCGGCAGGCCAAATCACGGATTTCCACGCCGGCTTCGTGAACGCGGGTCTGTTGGAGTTCACCGGTATCCAGGCCGCATTGGACTACACCTTTGAGCTGCCCTGGTCCTTGGGGAACCTGCAGACCTCGGCGCACTACCTCGATACGCAGAGGCTGAAGTCGCAAGTCGCCACGGCCAGCCCGAACGAGTTGGCCGGCTCGCTGGGCGGCCCGAACCCTGGTCCGGCCAAAAGCAAGGGAAGCATTGATCTTCTGTATGTCAACCAAGGATTCTCTTGGGATTGGCAGGGGATATTCATTGGTCCGATGAATTTCAACAATCAGAATGCGACTGGCGATCAAGACATCATGGGCATCGGCCACTGGTGGCTGATCAACTCGACCATCGGCATGAAGTTTACTCCGCAGCTGCAAGCTCGGTTCATTGTGGACAACGTGTTCAACAAACAGCCGCCGCTTAACGCCATCGCCGGCACCGGCGGCAATTTCGCGAATGCGACGTCGCTGTACTTCTCCGGCATCATCGGCCGGGCTTTGCAGTTACAGGTGGACTACAAGTTCTTCTAGCGGCAAAGTTGGTTGTAAGTTGGAAGATTGGAAAGGCGCTGCAGAGCGCCTTTCCTTCTTTCGGAGGCCGATTTGCCTGCTTGCTCGAAACGCGACTAGAATCGGTGGCCTTGAGCGGGCGTCGTATAATGGTAATACCCAAGCTTCCCAAGCTTGAGCCGTGGGTTCGATTCCCATCGCCCGCTCCATATTTCGTTGTCTGGCGTGTCCCCGCGTTGTCCTAGGACGCAGCTCAGCTCATCGTCCAGTTCCCACAGTCTCGATGTGGCTACAACCGTTCCTTGGATCGAATGCGTCGATCGGTCCCTCGGTCGAGTTCGGTCTCGACGGTCCCATCCATCCGTCATCGACCCGCTGCCGCCGGTCAGGGATGTCTGCTTCCGGCAGGCATACGGTCTATTGAACCCTCATCGAACGCCAGCTCATGAACGGAGGGCTTTCCGCATACGTACACAGGCCATGCGGCCGCCGGACGACATGACGTGCTCGCCGCGTTCGAGTGAAATAAAGCCGTTCGCTTCGTAGAAGGGGACGGCGTTGATCGAGGCATCCATGCGCAGTTCGGCCAGCCCAGCGTCCCGAGCCAACTCTTCGAGCCGAGCTAGGAGCGCACGA